>JADJGQ010000001.1:0-371538 GCA_016708025.1 bacterium
GCCACTACACCATATCGACTGACCGTCCCTCTCCGAGCGGAGGGAGCGAATATCGCGGAAACGACCTCCGTTCTATTATCTTCTGCTGAAGTAACTGCTGACTTTGTAGTATCTAATGAAGTAACGTCACTCGCAGTCGACCCGGACTTCCATCTCTTCCGCCGCCTCTACCCTGAGGAAGTTGAACCGATCATCTCGGCGGTGCTGGGAGTGGAGCGAAAAGAATTGTTGAGGGAACCAGACGATCAGACCGGAAGCGAGGCATTTACCTCGTTTGGTTCAGCGATCACTGAAGGTTCGGTCGTCCTGCGTTCAATCGCGGATCTCGACGCGCTCCCGCATGACTGTGCACCGATCATCATGAATCCGATGCAGTTGCCCGATTATCTCGCCAAGCAGATCGTTCGCACAAAGGACTCCGTCACGATCGGTGGTGCGACTTGGTCGTTGGCAGATCACACCGTGATCATGGCAGGTCAGAACTGGAATGGCTTTGGGAAATATCTGGTGGTGATCACCGGTGACTACAGCTCATTGCCGCGAGTTGGCCAGTTGGTACCGCATTACGGCAAGTACTCCTATCTCGTGTTCGCCGGTGCCAAAAACGTCGCCAAGGGACAGTGGCCGGTGACCGACTCTCCCTTGCGAAAAATTCTTCCCTGATCGGGACATCAATCTTACCCAAAAGAATACCGCATGCAGAGCATGCGGTATTCTCTTATCCATAACTTCAGTCACTCGACTGCGAGTCAGCAGTGATCTACTGAAGTTGCATCAAAGCACGGAAGAACGGTTGCCAGTCCTCTACCATAACCGGTTTTTGCTCCAGCAACGCGGCATCCTCTTTCGAGAGCAGCTTTTTTTCGACCATCACCAGCAGGACGTTGTCATCGAACCAGGAGTCGTACATTGTCCAGTAGCCGCCGGAACCTGCGCTGGCTCCCCAGGAATTCTCAACCTTCCATTTGCGCGGGACACCCGCCTCCGTGGTATCGACCGCCAGGAGTACCATGGCGTGGTTGGGAGTCTCATCGCGATAGGCGAGACGGTCAGCTTTGGTGGTTCGCATATCGATCCCAAGCGTGCTGGTGTAGTCCCAGACATTGGCGGCAAAGAGTCCGCTATCGCTGTAGTTGTCGCGTCCCACATCGCAGGCAAACCAGACGATCTGGCTGTCCTGGATCATCTTGTACGCGTATTCTTTCAGTTTCTCGATCGGCATATTCAGGAATCGATTATCGGGCTGCTCGAGAATATTCCGACTGCTCGCCAATTCAAACAGGGTGCGGTCTTTCTGGGCAGGATTGTTGACGATCGCCACATACTCAGTGGTCAGATCACCATAAAATTCCTTGAAGAATGACTCCGGCGTAAATGTCCGGTCAATCAGGACCTTGGTGCCGGTCGTGTCGGCTTTCTTGGTTGTATCGGTGGTGACAGCCGCAGTGGTATCTTTGCGGGTCTCTTCATACCGGAAAACGAATTCTTTCGGCGGCTTGCCGTATGCGCAGACGAGGAGCCGGTAGATATCCGACAACATACTCTCTTTGTATTTGCGGATCGCGGCTTCTTTCTGTCCTGCCTGGTGCATACGACGGATCTCGGCGGTCCCCTTACGGAGCAGCGTATTAAGAAGCTCGTTGGTGCGGCCGGTCGCGGCAGATTGCTTCGTTTCCGGCATCGCAGAGGCAGGGACCACGCCATACTTGCGGATCAGTCCCTCAAAATACTGCCACCAACCACCATCGCCGATCGGGTTCTCGAGATACATCTGTAACGAGCGATCCGTAATATCTTTTGCACGCAAAGCGATCATTGTCTCCAGGAAAAGATTCGACTTTTCCAGCCGATCATAAAACGACAGATACGCCTGGGAGAGGCCAAAATCTCCCAATTTCAGCTTTGTCATCACCCGGGGAGTCACCACATTGCAGCCGGCGAACATCCAGCACCGTCCGCTCGACTTCTGATCGATGATCTTCGTCCCTTTGAGTTCATAGTTAAAGCGGCCATCAAACGAGTTGACCATCTCGCGATTGAGCGAGAGACTTCGTATGTCATTGTTGGTGGCGGCGTTGATGAGCGGCTTCATGGTGGGATCTTCGGCGAGCTTTTTCTCAAAACCCGCCAGCAGGGTGGGGGTAATTGCTCCCGATGGCTGGGCAAAGCCGGCGGTCGCCAGGATCGCCAGAAGCAACAGGCAGGAAAGAACAGTTCTCAAGATCATCATCGACTGACTCCTTCAATGCGGTAGGTTCAATGCGATAGTATATCACAAATCAGATGAGTCGACAACGGCCAATCTGGTCAATCCTGGCCGCCGGAGCGGTTTCGACGCCGACAGGCACTTCACCCCGCTGTACGGATATGACCACTCAGGTATTCGCATAAGACGGACCGGGATGGCCGCGGGATACCTCTTGACAGTGTCACGATCACAGGTATATTGCAATTTATAGACCGGTATTATCCATATTACGGTTCGTCGCGGCTCCTGTCTTTTCGCAGATCAGATCACTACAGCATATAACGAATCAACCTATCCAGGGTGAATGATGGAGGTACTGATGATTCGACCAGAAACCATGCGTGACCGCTCGGTCCGCAACCGCGTTTTACGTGCTATGCGAAAGGCTGCCTTGCTTTCGCTTCTCTTGGGCGGAATCGCCGTCGAGACGCACGCACAATTTGGAACTGGTGCCGATGGTCCGGCTGTTATTGCCGGAACCGTGACCCTAACGGGGCCGCGCAATTACACCAATCTCACGGTGTCACCTGGGGCAACTCTCAACACCGCCGGATACACCGTTTATGTCAACGGCACACTCCTCAATCAGGGGATCATCACCGATCAGCAGAATGGTGGAGCCGGGGGCGGAGGTGGCAATGGAGGAAATCCCGGCATCGGGCACAGTCCGTATGTCAATCCTTCTCAAGGCACCACTGGTTCACCGGGATCTCTTGGTACAGCATTGGGAGCGGGAAGTGGCGGTTCAGGTGGGACCGGTGGTTCCGGAGGCGGCGGAGCCTGGGATGGCTCGGCAAATGAAATGGCTTCCGGTGGGCCAGGAGGAAAAGGAGGGAATGGTGGTCAGGGCGGTGGCGTCGTCCGACTTTATGTAGCGAATCTGGATAACCAGGGGACTATTCACGCCAATGGTGCGACAGGCGGCAACGGCTTCTTCGGTCAATTCGGTCAAGCCACAACCTATAACAAGACTATCTTCGAAGAACTTGACATGGTTGGTGGCGGAGGCGGAGGAGGCGGGGGCGGTAACGGCGGAAATGGAGGGCGTGTGGAAATATTCTATGGCACTATGATTGCGCCGGGGACGATTCAGGCAATTGGCGGCGGTGGTGGATTTGGTGTCACGGGCGGTTCAGGTTTGTCTCAAAGTATAGCAGCGCACGCGGACCAGATGGCGGGTCCTGGAGCGGCCCCATTCGGAAATGGCGGCGGAGGTGGCGGCGGCGCTGTTGGCACCACAAATTCAGGCAGCGGCACCACCGGCACTCCAGGTTCATCAGGCGCGCCTGGCCTGGTGACCGTGACGCCTGTTTCCTGTTGCATAGGGCAGACTGGAAATGTCAACAAGTCGCTCGGTGAAACCCCGGATATTTCTGACCTGTCTCTGCTGATCGCGTACCTGACAACCGCTCCGGCTCCAATACTACCATGTCCCGCCGAAGCCAATATCAATGCGTCGGGTGGCGCTTCGCCGGATATCTCCGATCTGTCATTGCTGATCGCGCACTTGACCACGGCGCCGGCACCGGTGCTCCCGCTGTGTCCATAAGCGAAAAGGTAACAGCAGATTATTCGACAGAGAGTTCCTCGACGAGGAACTCTCTGTCTTCTTATCTACCTAACCCAGAGTCATCGCAAGATACTTGCCATATCCAGCTATCCCCGATTTTCTCTGCACCGGATACGCCCTCGACACGTATATTGGCACAACGAGTTGATCATGCAGAACAAGCTACTATACTCAGAAACTAGTGATTTCATACGTCGCCTGATACCGGTTTGGTGGCAACGCTGGCTGGCCATCGCCGGACTCTGGACAACAGTCGCCCTGATCTCTTCAGCCCATTGGCATTTGCTGCTTTCGGATGTGGATCCGTGGGTTGACGGTGAATTAGTGCGCGTGAAACTGCAGGTCTGGTTTGTCTGGGCGATATTGACTCCGCTGATCCTCTGGATCGGCTACCAGCTTCGTTTTGATCGAGTCCGCCCGATTCTCAGCATCCTTGGCCTGACTGTCCTGAGTCTTCTCATTACGGCTTTCTATGTTCTGACATACACATGGATACTCTATATCAATTTCGGATATCCGCGCGAAGGGCGTTTTGAGTACCTCTTTCACTTTGTCCTGACCCAACACTCTTCCTATTACTTTCTGGCGTTTTGGGTAACGATCGGAATTGAGCAACTTCTAATTGCTTACCGTCGTTGGCACGATCGCGAGTTGCTGGCCTCACAGCTTCAAGCGCAATTAGCGAGGGCGCAGTTCAGAGCGCTCAAGTCGCAGGTCCAGCCCCATTTTCTGTTTAATGTCCTCAACACGATCTCATCCAGCATTCTCGAAGGTGACCGTGACAAGGCCCACCAAATGACCGCCAAACTGAGCGATCTGTTACGCATGGTGCTCGACCGTAACGAACAGGAATTCGTCACGGTGGCCTCAGAAATGGAGTTTAACCGCCGCTATCTGGAACTGATGGCCGAACGATTCGAGCCACGACTGGTATTTCAGATCCAAACTTCTCCGGAAAGCCTGACCGGCCTCGTCCCGGAATTCCTGTTACAGCCATTGGTGGAAAACGCAGTAACACATGGCGTCGCAAATCGAACCGGCGAATCGTCAGTGATGGTCCAATCCGTGGTGAGCGACGGTCGCCTCCAGATCGCTATCGAAGAGCAGGGGGAGAAGTCCGACGCGAGCGAGATTCCGGGGAGCGGCGGCAGGGGGCATCGATTGACCGAAGATCGTCTCCGTCAGTATTACGGGTCAGATTTCCGATTTGTGGTCACCGCTTTGGCCCACACCGGTATGCGCATCAATATTGACATTCCGTTCAACGCTGATCCAGCGAAGGGAATTGCCTGATGGCGGTTCGAACCCTCAAGGTGATGGTAGTTGATGATGAAGCGCCGTCCCGCCGAGTAGTGCGGCAATTCCTCCAGCACGAGCCGCAGACTACGCTGGTGGCGGAGTGCAGTAACGGATTGGAGGCGGTAGAAATGATCGCGTCATCAAGCCCCGATGTAGTTTTGCTTGATATCCAGATGCCTGAGCTTGATGGCTTCGACGTGATCCGACGAGTCGGCGTTTCGCAAATGCCGGCGGTCATTTTTATAACCGCCTACGATGCCTATGCGGTCAAAGCATTTGAAGTGCATGCCCTGGATTACCTCCTCAAACCGTTCACTCGTCAGCGGTTTTCTGAGGCTATCGCCAGAGCGAGGAACTCAGGGTCAAAAGGGGCTACAGGACAACAGCCACGCCTGAAAAGCCTCCTCAAGCAATGGCAATACGGCGCGGGCGATGCGCCCAAGAAGGATGTCGAGGGGAGCGTCGATAAGCGCCAGCGCGTCCTCGTTCACGATCGACAACAGGTTCGATCCATCTCCCTGAAAGACATTTTCTGGCTCGAGGCAGCCGACCACTACGTGATAGTCCACTCAACTACCGGCAAACACCTGATCCACGAATCCCTTGGTGGGATGGAGGCGACACTCCCGGAGACCTTTGTCAGGGTCCATCGTGGCGCAATGGTAAACGTTGCTCATATCGCGGAGATCAAACCGTCTCGCTTTGGTACCTACACGGTCACTCTTCACTCCGGCACTCGACTGCGGGTCAGCCGGACCTTTCGAATCGCCCTGCGCCATCTTCTTACTTCCTAGCTCACCATCCTGAGTGCTGTTCGCGAATCAAACGTGCAGTTCGCGAATAGACCTCAGACAGATCCTCCTTTCTCTCGTTAGTTAGGTGTGCCCGCCGGAAACGACCGATGGGCAGATCCCGATCCGGGGACAGGATCAGTCACCGGGGAAAAACGAGCACCATCCAAGTCAACTTACCCAAAACAGAGGTGGCTAATGAGGTATTACGTCAGGCAGATGTCCAGAATCGCGATCGCAGCTCTCGGGCTGATCGTGGTGACCTTCGGTTCAGTATCAGCACAGATATTCACGATTGTCGATGATCCCGGGGTGCCATTCAATCTCGATCAGAATTTCGCGGCATATGTCGGATGTGCCTGGATAGACTATGACGGCGACGGATGGGAAGATCTCTTTGCCGTCACTCCCAACGGGTGCGATCTCTATCGCAACAATGGCGACGGTACTTTTTCGGCCACGGTTGACGCTTTCGACACAGACCTGCTCAATTATCGGGGCACGGCCTGGGCCGACTATGACAACGACGGCGATCTCGATTGCTTCATCTCGGGCGAGTATGGAGCATTGTATACCAACAACGGCGGGACCTTTGTACCCGCCGCATCAGGAGACTTTGCCCGCAGCATTCTTTCGGCCGGCTGGAGCCCAGCCTGGGGTGATTACAATAACGATGGCTATGTCGATCTCTATATTGCGTTGCCCGCAGGGTTTATGATACTCGGTACCACTCGCCCCAGTCGCCTCTATTTGAACGACGGACCACCCAACTACTCATTCACCCGCATTGATACAGGCATTATCGCCCAACAGGTGGCTCCCTTCACATCCTGCAACTGGACCGACTTCGATCAGGATGGGGATATTGACATGTTTGTCGGGACAGGACCGGCCAACACCATTGGGGGGATCGATTACCTTTATCGCAACTTGTTGATCGAATCCGGGTCTGTTGGCTTCGAGCAGATAACGACTGGCCCGATGGCCACAGATAATGCGGATGGTCAGGTCTGGAACATGGTGGACTACGACAACGATGGCGACCTGGATGGGTATCGTACTAACTGGGGAGGATCCAGACCGTCCGTCAGGCCAAATGACCTGTATCGAAATGATGGCGGCACGTACGTCGCCGTGACGGGAGACCCTATCTGCACTGAATCCTACATCTCTCTCGGTCAGGTGTGGGCCGACTATGATAACGATGGTGATCTGGACTGCTTTGTCACCAACGACCAGAATTTCGACAGTTACTACCGAAACAACGGCAACGGGTCTTTTACTTCGGTGATGACCGGTGATATCCGCAATGTGGCGTCCTCGACCTGGGGCGCTGCCGGCGGAGACTACGACAATGACGGAGATATCGACCTTTACGTCCAGGGGGGACCGGGAGAACGATCGCTCATCCGAAACGACAACTCCAATGGTAATCATTGGCTGAAGATCAAATTGGAGGGAGAGCGCTCCAATCGTGCCGGTATAGGTGCGTCCATTCGCGCCAAAGCGACTATCAACGGTCAGCCGACCTGGATGCACCGGGAGATCTCAACGCAAAACAGCTTCCTCGGTCACAGTAGCCTGATTGCTCACTTCGGACTCGGTGAAGCAACAGTCGTTGATTCCCTCATCGTGAGGTGGCCATCCGGGATCGCCACCCTGATTCAGTCAGTGCCAGCCGACCAATTGATCACCATCACCGAGTGCAGCACATCTGATGCTGATACTGATGGACACGGAGATGCTTGCGACAACTGCCCGGTGAATGCCAACGCCGACCAGCTTGACAGCGACAGTGACGGCACCGGCGACCTCTGTGATCTCTTTCCGTTCGACCCGCAAAATGACTCGGATGGTGACGGAATCTCTGGTCATATCGACAATTGCCCGTTCAATGCAAACCCTTTGCAGGAAGACAATGACGAGAACGGCGTGGGAAATGCGTGTTGTTGCGCAGGGGTCACGGGGAATGTGAACGCACTGGCCGCAGAAATTCCTGATCTCTCAGATCTGTCGCTGTTGATCACCTATCTGACACAATCGCCGAGACCAACTCTGCCTTGTCCCGACGAGGCCAACGTCAATGCGACCGGCGCCATCGACCTCAGCGATCTGTCGCTGCTCATATCTTACCTGACTGCCACCCCAGGCCAAGCCACAAATTGATTGTCCCCGGGCGTGGGCTCGCTGTTGTATTCCGGGGCTTACTCTATAATCAGGGTGGGAGATCAGGCGAGAGTCAAAGGCGATCGGATGCCCACAGGATCATATTCACAAGCGATCCGGCGGCTCAGCGTCGGCAAGGGCGATCACATGCCGGAACTGCGTTGGGCCGTAGGCTCAGCACGCTGGTCGCGCCAACCCGCCTTCATCCGCGTACTCCCCCCGGCACTCAGATGCTCTTTTATCAGTGCAAAGGATTCCTCGGTAACGAGGTGAAAAGGGATGGAACTGCTTCCGAACGCATCCATGATGACAATATCGTATTCGGTCCTATTCTCAATGAAGTACTGCCGTCCATCCTGATGGTAGAACCTCTGGCCTGCCGAAAAGGCGCCGTCCTGGTGACAGCCGGATCGATCTCAACCGATCCAATTCTCGGCGGCGTAGTTTCTCGCCACCGCCTCGCCCGACAGTCAGCATGCGGCCCCGGGAAAACGGCGTGGAATATCCACATCAACATATTCAAACAGGGGGCCGCTGGGAATACCCGCACCAGCTGCCATCGATAAACATAAACCGCCGCCCTCCCAACTCTCCCGATCCCCGCGTGGGCGCTCCCTGCTGCGATGATCCCCAATTCGCATCAGCGTCGTCTGGGCGCAAGGCGGGGAGTACTCGCCGACAAACGGGGGGGCGCCTGCGTCCCGCCCCACCATCCAACGAGCGATGTCCCGATCAGGAGCAGGCCGCAGCAAGAGCCGTGGCGCGCCCGGTGCCGGCACAGCCTGTAGCCGCGGCGGCGCACTTGCCAGGTGGAAACCGCGCCGGTGTTGCCGGCGGTTCGCCCAACTTCGTTCCAGTCTGTGCTCTCCAGCCGTATTGCGTAGGGACTGGCAATCCCCGGTGCCAGTGGCGGGGAAAGAGCACTGTCGCGGTGACCAGAACGGCAGAGGCCCCGCGGTTCGCCATCGCCAGCACCGCCTGGCCCGGGGGGGCCAGGGCAGCCGCCAATGATGAGACAGAATCGGCCAGGTTTTCGGGGTCGCGGCCCCCCGGCCGCCAATCGCATAACCGACCCGGGGGCCGCGCGGGGCGCGCCGGAGCGGCCCAAAAGGGGGGGCCCCGGCGTCGCCGGCCAGCACCGAGCCCCGGCGGGCGGTCCGGATGGGCAGCCGGGGCGCCGCCCGCCAGGCTGGGCCCCCCAGCGCCCCCGGGGCGGCGCGCGGCGGCGACCCCCGCCCCCGGGGGGCGCCGGGCGAGGACGGGAAGGGGCGGGGGCGGGGGCAGTGGATAATCGCGGATTCACGCTCATCGAATTGATCATCACGATCGTCGTGCTCGGTATACTAGCGGCGGTGGCTGTTCCATCCTATCGGGATCTTACCGTCGAAGCAAAGCGGTCCGCCTGCAAGCAGTCGCTCATGTCCATGCGCGAGGCTGTCAATCTCTGGAGATCCAACAACATTGTGCGAAATGGAAGCGCCAGTTTCCCGCCGATCGACACTTTGCGGACGATCGACCGGGTTATGGCGCAGGCAATTCCCAAAAATCCCTTTCAGGTTGACACTAACGCACCCGATTCGATCGTCACTGGCGTGACCAAGGGTGTCATTGTGGGAATGCGCGGTGGATGGGCCTACAAAGCTTCAACTGGCGAACTCTGGGCCAACACCGGTACGACCATTGGTGCGACCGGCTGTTCAGGAGCCGTCGCGATCGGCGAAAATTCCTGGTAAGCAATCGACCCCCGAAATCTGTATCATCCGTCATAATTTTTTGGACGGCCCAGCGGTTCGCTAGAAACTGGGCCGTCGTTCCGGGGGGAACCAATGAGGTAATGTCCCAATTCCCTCACGGGCAGTTGGGTATCGTTGGTCGCGGCGTGACCGTCAAATAGGCGATCAATAGCGACAAGTCTGAGAGATCTATTCCTTCCACCGCATTGATGTTTGCCTCTTCCAGACAGGGAAGCACTGGGCGCGGCGTCATTGTCAGATAACCTATTATGAGGCTCAGATCTGAAAGGTCAATGCCACCCTCCAGATTGACATTTCCGGTTGTCCCCTGGCAACAGCCATCACACTGATCGCCCACACCATCCCCGTCACTATCGAATTGGGTTGGGTTAAAGACATTGGGGCAATTGTCGCAGGCGGAACCGTATGAATCATGGTCAGGATCTGCCTGATCCGGGTTCACCACTGTCGGACAGTTGTCGCAGGCATTTCCAAGCAGGTCTCCATCGGTGTTCAACTGGTTGGTGTTTGCAATAGTCGGACAGTTGTCACAAAGGTTCCCGATTCCGTCATTATCCGAATCGGCCTGATCGGAATTGCCGATGAACTTGCAGTTGTCACAAGCATCGCCCACACCATCAGCGTCAACATCCGTTTGATTGCTGTTGGAGACCGTTGGACAGTTGTCGCAGAGATTTCCTTTGCCGTCATTGTCGCTGTCGGTCTGGGTCGGATTGGCGATCGTCGGGCAGTTGTCGCAGGCATCTGCTTTGGTATCTCCATCCTGATCGGGATAGCTCAAATTAAAAGAATCGATCACGGGCGTCGATGGCCGCGTGAATCCGTTCACTATGCCTGTTGCCGTGACCTTCCAGTAATACTTTCCAAGAGGCAGGATCTGAAATCGGTAGCTGGTATCAACCAGGGACGAAACCGTTGTCACGTTGTGTACCTGCCATGACGGATCCTTGGTATACTGCAGCGTGTACCGGACCTGTTCTCCGGAGTAGACTGATCGAGATCGCTGCCACCGCACCGTCACGCTGTCGAGCCCGCACCCGATGCCTGAAACTCCCTCGCCATTCAGCGGATAGCGCAATTCGAACGGAACGGGAGGATAATTCAGAAATAGCAGGGCGCCAAAGGCACTGCTGGCAAACGGGACATTATCCACATCGCGTGTCTCATGATCTAGAATCGCAAGGTCTACTCGTCCGGTGTCAAGGACGAGCAGATTGATATAGGCCAGCGTTCCCGGCCCATCCGCGGATTTCAGGTAACCGAGGATCAATCCCTCGATCACCAGAATCGAATCATTATTCTCGAGCCGTTTGTTAAAAACGGTCTGCCCTTGAGTTTGAAAGAGAGGCCCTTCGGTGATCCCAAGCGTATCGAGCTTTCCCGGAGCGAGCTGGATACGGACAGAGAACAGTTTCAGGTCCTGTGTAGCTGCGTCGACCCGAAGTTCCAGATGGACCGTGTCGCCGATCGGATCGACCAGCTTCACGGAATCAGGACTCAGGAATATTGACGCGCCCGAAACCGTCGACACCAGCGAGCAAAGACAGAGTGCCGCGACGATCATCGGAAGAGAAAGGGGACGGCTAATCATGGTTCCTCCATACTGCATTCTATGAAATACCTCATTCATACGGAGAGGGGTGGTTAGACCCCTCTCCGGTTTTTCCCTTTACCCGGGAGTGCGTTACTTGATAAGGACCATCTTCTTGGTGTCCTCAAAGCGTCCGGCAGTCACCTTGTAGAGGTAAATGCCCGAGCTCTGATCAGTCGCATCCCAATCGACCCGGACGAATCCAGCTTCGGCGAAGCCGCTGAAGGATTTCACTTCCTGACCGAGGACGTTGTAGATCGTCAGCGTATATTCGCTGGCAACCGGCAGCGCCAACTCGATCGAGGTGGTCGGGTTGAACGGGTTCGGGTAGTTCTGCGACAGAGCAAAGGCCGTCGGCAGCGTGCCATTGACGATGCGGTTGAATGTCAGGCTCGCCTGGAAGTCCTTGTTCTCTCTGTCACGGAAGGTCAGTTCCAGTTCCTCAAGATTCACGTCACCGGTCTTTAAGGCCTTGATCGTGACCGTGAAGAACTGATCACTGGTGTAAGTGACGTTACGGCCGAGTACCGTACCACTGACATCGATCTTGGTCGACTTCGGGTTGCTGTAGAAGAACGACTCGTTGACGCCTTCATAGGCTGAACCGGCATCAATCCGGACAACCTCAAAGGCATCATTGTTGAGACCAAGAGTGACATGGAACGCTTTGACCGCTTCGTACTGGTCGATCTTGAACGGAACGACGAATTCATCACCGATCTTCACGCGGTCGGGGATATCCGCGACCACCGCGAGCGGGCCGGCTTTCAGCTTGCCGACTTCACGCGTATCGGTCGGCTGCGCGGGCGCGCTGCCGGAACAGAGATATTCGTCGTAGTTCAGGGCGAAGATCACGAGATCTTCAAAATCAACCGCCAGATCCGGCATCGGATAGCCGGTCGTCGACATGTCGCTGGTCGGGGCGATATCCAGATACATGTTGAAGTTCGGGTCGGTTGAGATCGAATTATAAGCCACGGCCAGTTCGCCGAACTCATCGCCGAAGTCAATGCAACCATCCGGAGTCGGCTCGAAGTCGCCCAGGATATAGTTGGTCGCAGTAACATCGATGTTCGGAGAGAGCGAATAGAGACCGTGTTTGCTCAACGTCCAGATCGAGAAGGAATAGATATCCGGCTGCGGACCGTCAAACACGTACTGGAGACCAGTGACGGTATCGGTCGCGAGGATACCTTCCAGCAGGCGATCCAGCGGATGAGGCGGAATCGGATCATCATAGGTCGGATACTGGTTCTGGAAGTTGAACTTGATGATGTACTTCTGGGCGTCGGTTACGGCACCCCACTCCAGCAGACAGCTCGCCAATGGCGTGCCAGTGGCAGTTCCAGCCGCAGGAGGATTGGGATTGACGTTCGAGTAATCAACGACATGAGTAAACGGACCAGCCACGTTGTTGGCAGCGTCGCGGAACCAATACTGAAGCGTACGAGGTCCGGGACCGCCGGCAACCAATGCGTTCAGCGCAAATGGGCTGGCAACCGGAATATATCCCGTATTGCCGCTGCCGTCACTATTGCGGATTCGCATGTAGGTCACATCACCGTCCCACGTCAGGTGAGCGGTATTGCCGGTCAGCGCGTCTGTGTAGTCTATCGCCGCAAGCGGGTTAGCCGACGTTACATAGAAAGTGCCCGCCGAAGGTATCGTCGCATCAAGATTGATGACTACCGATGCTGCCGCAATGTTGCCGGCACCGTCGACCACTTCGAGATTTACTGTCTTCGGACCATCGCCCGCTGACAGCACAAAACTCGGAGCGGGATTGAACGGGATCCACGGGACGCCCGTCAACGAGCCTTCACCAAGACGCATCTGCCAGACAATGCAGTTGTCGGTTGCGCTGATCGCCAGTGCTACCGTCGGATTGTTGGTCAGTGTCGGGCCCGTGAACGAAGCGATCACAGGATTGACGAAATCAAAATAGATGTTATAGCTCAGAACCGCGGACTCCACTCCAGCGCAGGTCACAGCTTTCACCGCGATCGCGTTCGCAGCGCACTCGGTGCCGGTTCCGGCATACGTGTAGCCAAGCGTGAACGGATCGGTCGGGATGATCGCATACTGCGTGCTGGTGGCGAAGCCGTCTTCGGAAACCTTCACCGCAACAACATCGGCGCTCAGACCGGTCATCAGCAGGCCAACTGACTTGCTGTTCGACCACTGTGGCCATGTCGGGTCGGGAGTTGCCGTCGCGGCCATATCGAGAACTGTCAGGCTCGTCAGTGCTGGCACCGCAGCTTTAACTTCGATGCTGTCGACCTTGGCCGTGCTGATGTTTCCGATATCATCGACGATGCGGATGTAGAGGTATTTCACTCCATCCGGAGCCGCCGGTACTGAACCGTTCGTGGAGTCCGGAGAAGTCACACCAACGAGACTCTTCCAGGTTCCCCAGGTGGTGCCATCATAGGACCACTCTAAGGACACGGCATCGGTGCCGGTCCACGCATAGTGCCCCTTGATCTGACCATCATTGGTGCAGACAAAACCGGACAGATCGACCATGTCGTATGACGTGATCGTCACCGGTGTCTGGTCGAGAGTGATACCGTCGGACAGCACGTTGCTGATGTTCCCCGCGCTGTCGCGAGACGCCAGATAAACGGTCTTCATGCCGTCGCCGGCGGAGAGGGCAAAGGCGAGAGGCGGACCAACTGAGTTCGGAACCCAACCGGCGGTTCCACAAACCAGGTCGCCCGGGTTTTCGGAAGCTTTCCGCTCGCCCATGTTTGCGCCACCCAGTCCGAGATCAGACCATGCGAGCGCAACATTGACATTGTTGGTTTTGGCCGCCGCGGCATTGATAACCAGCGGACCGACTGCCACTGGTGCGACATTGTCCAGGATGATCGAATTGGACGCGGTCCAATCGACTCTGTTGTTGTACTTGTCGTACAACCGGGCCCAGACAGTGTGTGCACCGTTAACACCGGTCATCACGAAGTCTTTCGTAGCGACAAATGCTTCGGTCGGCTGATCGCCCGACTCCGATCGCATCATGGTAACAGGATCGCCGGTAGCGGTGATCGCCATGGTGACGGTCGGATCGTTCGTCCAGCGGCTATTATCCAGCGCGCAACCATCCTTGTCGGATATCGCGACGGCGGTAATGACCGGAGCGGTTCTGTCGATTGTGAAGTTATACGTGATCACATTGGAGATCAATCCGGCAGCATCAACGACACGCAACGCCAGATTGTTTGCACCGGCCGGCAGACCCGCCACACCACCCGCATACATTGACGGGCTGGTATAGGAGATGCCAGTGAGGCCCGGGATCCAGGTTCCCCATGGTGCGCCATTGTACGAATACTCGATCCGATTGAGATCGTAGTTATCCGTCGCCGACATGATCATATCCAGTTTCACAAACGGTCCAGGGCCCGCCACAGAACCGTCGGAATAAACGTCATCGCCGGCAGGATTGCTGGCAATGGCTGAGACCAGCACAGGAGCGACATTGTCGACCAGGGTGAAGGTTGTGGTCGCGGTCGTGTGCGGGACTGGAGTGTTGGCAGGATCACGGAAATCGGCTCCCGTGAAGCTGATCGCCGACGAAACATTGGCACCGATTACTTCGAACTGCGCAAACCCAAGACGCCCGCCATCAATACCGGGGACGGTAAAGTTCGCGGCCGCAAAGGTAAGCGAGTTGGAGGTTTCGCTGATGCCGGTATAGAGGGCCGGCGGCGCCGGGCCAAGATACGCCTCATCATAATCAGCCGAACCAGCCACATAGGCCAGCTTCGTGTCATCCCAATTGACGACAAAATTGTAGGCGGCCATCATCTGGCTGTCCAGGCTGGCACATGCCGTCATGGTCCAGTTTAAATCCACATTGATGATGTCGCCCAGATTGTAGCTGGAGCCGGAGGCTACCGCTGAAAGTAGATACTTCATCGGTGCCGCGTCGGTTACTGCCCCTGGTACCATGGTGTAAACATTATCGCTGTAGAAGTTGTTATTCCACCAGTTGCCCAGTACTCCATCGTCGTATCCCTGGCTTGCGCCAGTGTTACCGATCAGGCAGTTATTGAGGATCCAGTTCTGGAAGGTCGACGCTTGTGCGACGATACCATAGGAGCCGGACTGATAGACCAGGTTGTTCAGAACCTGGCACTGACCAGCGGCGTTGAGCCAGATACCATAATTGGCCGCCGACTCAACTTTGCAATTGGTCACGAAGGTCGTCAGGCTTCCGCCATCCACGTAGATGCCGTAGTTACCATCGACGATATTGATCTTATCGATCAACCCCGCCGTGAAATTGGCGACAGCCACGCCATAACCGCAGTCGGTCATGTCGATCATCTGGATCTTTGAGTTATTGCTCACATTCGCCAGGACACCATAGTCGAGGGTCGAAAGGACCAGGTTCTGGACCATGATGCCGTTGGCGTTGCTGATATTCACGCCAACACCACTGGCACCCTCGATGATCATGTCATCAACAACCACATTGTCGCCAATGACCGTCACACCCGTTCCCTTGTAGCCGACCAGCTTGATGCCGGATAGCTTCTGGTCCAGGCCGAGAGTGATGAAATTGAATGTCCCGGTTTGTGACGTAAAGACTATGTCTCCCGGGGTCGCATCCGGATCACCATAAATCTCGTCGATCTTCGTCGGATTCGGCGTCAGATTGACATCGTTATAGTTACCGGCCATAATGACGATCTTGTGCGGGCCACCCGCGTAGGTCTGCGCAGTCGCAATGGCTGCGGAGAGCGACGGATAGGTGGTCAGCGGGTTGCCATCGTCATCCACGACAAAGGTCGTATACTGGGCCATGGCAGGAGCTGCGGCCAGACATACCACCGTTATCGCCAAAAGAAGCATTAGGAAATTTCTAGACATGTTGTTCCTCCGAAATATTCCTTCTCGTACGGCCAGGTACAGGCGTACCTCATCCTCGCCCATTTCTCAGGGATTTCATGAGAGCCACATCGCGTGCGGCGATGATTGGTCGATTGTTGAGTTGCCTTTAGATCGTTGAAGGAGGAAGCGTAGACTCGGCCATGGCGATACAGCCGTACAAGTTACTCTTGTATAACGGAGACAGTCCCGCTATATTGCGACGCTGCCGGGTGAGGAGCCCAAGACTAGCAGTACCCAGGTTAGCCTTACGGTGCCTTCTTACCTGGCGGCACTTATTGAACCCCGCCGGCAGTCCGTCGCGAATCCCTTTTTCTGTGAGCTTACCGCTTTCGTCCTCAGCGTGCAGCCAATGCTGCGCATGAAAAGGGTCGACAATCGATCACAAGGTCGTTGTGATGTTTGTCCGATGCTGCTTTTCCCTCCGAAACTTCGAGCCACGATGTTGTCAGGTTCGAAGCGTGCAGCCGCACGTCCCCTCAATCTCATGCCGGAAACCGGCCAAGCTTGCGCACCGGGCTACATCAAGCCCGATCTGCAAACTCACTTCAATTGAGCATGCGACCGCACCGCTGTAGAACCTTAATCCATGGAAGATGTTAGGAGGCAGCTTACTGCCAAGGAGTAACGTGAGAGTCGGCGAGAGGCTCTTATTGGTTCCCTTGGAAGAGACCTTCTAACAAATTTGCCGCGACTTCCGTCTGTCGCCGCAGTACCCAGTCAATTTGTTAATTGTTCTTCCAGTTCCCGATAAGTGCTGTGTGCGTTCGGTCCCCCTGAAAAACTTCCAACCCCAAAAAATGTCGTCGCGTGACCGAAACGTACATGCGATTATCGACGCCAGCATAATAGACTGCAGGAGCCACATTGTCAAGGGGTTTCTGTTAGTTCTTCCGCAATTCTTGATTAGATTTACACTTCTCATCTCATTTGCAGAAGAGCGGGAGATCGAAAATTCGCGTTAGGTATTTTTTACCTTCAGTAGAGACCGTCGTGTTTGGTGAAAAGTACCTTCAATTGAATTGCAGATCGAATGCGAGCGCACATATCTATGATGCGCAGCGTAACTCGACAAAGGTCGTTGCAAAACGATCGCGAGTAGAAGCTTACTGCGTGCTGCCTGCATCAAGAATATCGCTGTGTCGCTATGGACAGAGCGGAAGATCTGGTCTCGGTCGATTCGTCAAGTAGCCGATCATGAGGGAGAGGTCGGTCAGATCAACACCTCCGCCATTGATATCAGCTTCCTGAGCACAACCTAATGTGATAGCGCCAGGTTCGCTCAGATACGTAATGAACACAGACAAGTCAGAAAGGTCTATGAGGTCATCGGTAGACAGATTCACATTCCCTACCATGCCATCACAACACCCCTTGGTCCAGCGAGCGATTACTGATGCTGTCTGGTCTCCCATTCCGGTGAATGCACCACCCACTACCAGATCAGAGTCCCGCGACAAAATGGTATTGACTGAACCGTTGCTTCCCGACCCAAGCGGGACCCAGTTGTCACCGTCCCATGCGACCATTCCCCCAATGGGGAGAGTGGTTTGATAACCGCCAACTGAGATTTTCCGGCGGCGATCAGGGTCATTGCAGGTACCCGGAGTGGATCAGACCGGCCCAGACTCCGGAATGAAGCGGCGAGCCAGTCTGACCATCCCACAAGGCTATCCTGTTCAGACTTGAGTGTGCCCCCGCTGGTGAAAGTCCCACCAGCAACCAGCTTTCCTTGAAGGGAAGCAAGTGCAAAGATCGCTCCATTGAGACCAGCGGCCGGATGCCAACTGGGCTCCATCCCAGGTGGCCAGATAATTTGCGCTATCGCCGATGGTCTTGAAAAATCGGCCGCCTACCCACAGCTTATCGTTGCTCGTCGCGAGAGCGTAAACATCGCGCGTCACCCAATTGCCAACTGGTGACCAGCCAGCGCCATCCCAACGAGCTACTCCCAATGGGTTCGACTGACCATTCAACTGCAGGGCACCGCCTACGTAAAGCGTGTCACGGAACACGGCGATGGCGCGTACCTGACCGCTCAGCCCCGGTCCGAGGTTATTCCAGGCACTGCCGTCATATCGGAGAACGCAATCTGTGGTACCTGTGTCAACGGTCGCGAATGAACCACCAGCGACCAGTTCATCGTTGAAATGCACAAGGCTGGAAACAACGCCTAAAGGTTCCACTCCAAACGGAGTCCAATTTGCACCGTCCCATCGTACGAGAGAATGGACTTCGCCCGACCCGTCAAGCGCGATTCCTCCGCCGACCACCAGTTTGCCGTCGTGCACGATCATCGATTTTGCTTCACCGGTCATGCCGGTAAGCAAGGGAGACCAGAATAACGAGTCATACTGTGCAATTCGCCATGCGGGGTTCAGTTCTGCTTCGACTCGCATGGAAGCGCCGCTGGCAAAGAGCTTATTCTGATAAACAGAAAGGTCGTTTATCGTGCCATTAAAATTTGGATCGCGAGATTCCCAGGAAGTGCCGTCCCAGGCGGCCACATGGTGCAATGCTTCATTGCCGATTGCAGTGAATCCGCCGCCTGCAAAAAGCCGTCCCTTGAATTCTGCCAGCGTAAGTACATAGCCATTGGGCTGAGACGACAGGGGGTGCCATGCGGTGCCGTCATACTTGGCAACATACTGAGCCGGGCTGCCGGCGGCCGCTGTAAAAGATCCGCCCACATACAACTCGCCTTGAAAGAAGGCGGCGGAAAGCACAACTGCTGTGGTTCCGGTCAGGCTACCGCCCGGTTTGGACCAGACATCCCCATTCCATATTTCGAGATATGCCTCGGTCAGACTATTCCGATAGAATCCTCCGGCAATCAGCAGATTGTCATGCGTAAACAGAACTTCAATTGATGGCGTTCTTGATAGGTCGCCGCTCCCGAGAGACATCCAGGTCTGACCGTCGAAACTTGCAATGCCGCTGGTGTACTGAGAACTCCCGCCTCCAAACTCGCCGCCGACTACCAGCTTGCCGTCGTATACGGCTAACGCAAAGAGATAGCCATCTGGTTCGCCAACGCCGACCCCTACTGGCGACCAGACGTTACCGTCCCACTGCGCCAAATTGTGAACCGCTACGCCATCAATATCGGTGAAATGCCCTGCGGCTATCAATTTCCCATCCCATACCGTCAGAGCTTCAACCGTCGGTGTGCTACCGCCTGAAATTCCATCACAAAGTCTCCTGAATTCAGTACCATCCCAGGCCGCAATTCTCGCCGCGCGAGTTCGACCGGCGACAGTGAAATTCCCGGCAAGAATAAGCTCACCATTGTATACAGTAGTTGCGTATATCAGCCCATTCACTCCCGGAATCGAGGGAGACATCTCGTTTTTCCAATAGCGGTCATCTGGCGATGACATCTGGAGCGACCCCTCAAATCCTTCCTCATTCGCCCGTCCCAGATCGAACTGGATCTGATCTGCCTGGAATTTTGAACTGGAATGATGAAAAACGCTGTCTTTAACGATCGGAGACTCTTCGGAGGCGACACCCTGATGGATGAGAAGGAAGCAGATGACTCCCATGATACCAAGCCCGCAGCGAACCAACATATGCCCTCCCGGAGCAAGTAGGTAGAACTTTGACTTCTGTCGAAATATACAGACATAGACAATATTATCCAAGTCCAACTTTCCCCACATTCACCACGGTAGGAGTCCGACCGGCACGACCATGCTTCGAGGGTCATGTTTATCCACTTTGCTGTTTCCGTCTCAGTCGGAACTACGTATAATCTCTACTTATGGATGTACTCGCCCACGCCCTCTGGACGAATCTTGCTTTTTCCGAAGCACCCCTCCCCGTGAGGGGGGCGGCGATCGCCCTGTCTGTCCTTCCCGACCTAATCCCGTTTACCCCAACTGCGGTCAGACAGTTTTTCTCCGCTCGGAAGGACCAGTCCGGAAATCCGAAACCGCGCCCTCGCCCCGAAGAGATGCACTTCTCCCGATGGGCCTATCGAGCGTACGATGTCACTCACAGTCTGCTGGTGTTTGGGGCTGTTTTTGCGGCCGGATGGCTCTGGATGGGGTCAGTCCCCTGGGTTTTATTCGGATGGCTCGGGCATATACTGGTCGATATCCCCACGCACACGCGCGCCTTTTTCGGGACCCCGATCTTTTGGCCGATCTCAAACTACAAATTCGATGGGATCAGTTGGGGAGAACGCTGGTTCATGCGACTGAATTATGGTGGGATAATTCTGATGTACGCCTATTACATTGCGACCAGTTATCTAGTTAGCTGAACTACCTAGTCGCCGACAGCTTTTTCCTAGAACAGGGACAGATAAAGCCAATAGACTGCGATTTGCACTATCGTCAGCGGTACGCCGATCTTCGCAAATTCCCAGAATCCGATCGTCTCTCCCTGCTTCTCCGCATTCTGGATGATGATCACATTGCTGGCCGCCCCCAGGATCAACAGGTTGCCTGCAATTGTGCTACCGGCCGCCAACGCCATTTTTGCCACCATCGGGTCTGCGGTCTGCTGGAGCATCGGCAAATAGAGCGCCACGAACGGTACATTTGAGATCAGTTGACTGACCAGTAAACTGATTCCCAGAATTCCCGGAACAGAATCCGATCGCCATCCGGACCTGGCGAGCACATCCTGTACGGCGCCGGTTCTCCAGACCGCCTCCATCAGCACAAACATTGCGGCGAAAAATACCAGCGTCGACCAATCGATTCGCCGGATCACCGTCAGCCGTCTACGACTCATTACCATGATCGGGACAATTGCCAGCATGGCGATCCAGGTCAGACTGAAATCGGGAAGCAGCTTGACGAATGACGCTACCACCCGCAATGCGATCAGGGCGCCGATCAAAGCCAAAGACCAGCGACATCCATTAGCCATCTGAACGTCCGCGAGCGGTTCTGCCGTGTGGGTGAGGGCTACGGTGTGAAACTCACTACGATAGAACATGCGCAGAGCCAGGTAGGCAAGGGCGAGATTGAAAATGGTGGGGAGGGCGAGATAGATCAGAAAACTGACAAACGGGTTCGCCACATTTCCCTCCACCGCCACGAGCAGGTTCTGCGGATTCCCGATCGGACTCAACACACTTCCGGTGGTAATGGCAAAAGCCAGCGCGATCAGCAGCAATTTCGGCGCAATCCGGTGCTGTTGCGCGAAGTAGATCATCAACGGCGTGCAAATGATCGCCAGCGTATCATTCATCAGGATAGCCGACAGCAGACCCATACTGAACAGGATCCGAAGTACCAGCCCGTCCACGGTCCTTGACCTGCCAAAAAGTCGATCAGAAAGCTGGTAAAGATACCCGGATTGGTGCAACGCTTCCCCCACCACGAACATTCCGAAGAGAAACAGCATGACATCGACATTGATCGCTTTCAGTGCGTCACCAACCGAGATCGAACGCATCAGCATCACCGTGATCGCTCCGGCCAGCATGATCTGCCAGATCTGCAGCCGGAAGCGTCCGATCTGACGCACGGCTATCAGGAGGAAAACGGCGGCCAGCGCCAACAGTGGGGGAGAGGTCAGTTGATCCATGCAGGCGAGTTGGTCAGATCCATTTGTTCCGACGGAACCACCAGAGCATGCCAATAACCAGGAGTGCCATTGACCCCATGATCAACGGATAGCCGAATCGCCAACGTAATTCCGGCATATAATCAAAATTCATCCCATAGATACCGACCACAAAAGTCAATGGTATAAAAATGGTGGCGATTACGGTCAGCACTTTCATCACCTGATTCAGCCGATTGCTGACGCTCGATACGTAGATATCCAGTGTACCGGCCAGCATGTCGCGAAGCGTCTCTACCGTATCCATGATCTGGATCGTATGGTCCTGTACATCTCGAAGATACAGCTCCGTAGTATGCGTCATCAATGGTGATTCGTGTCGCTGGAGACTACTGATCACATCGCGAAGCGGCCAGACCGACCGACGCATCATGATCAGGTCGTTCTTGAGACGGTAAACAGTCCGTAGAGTCGTAGGAGTCGGGGACGAAAGGACCTGAGTCTGGATCTCCTCAAACTGCTCTCCGATCGCTTCCAGTACTCCAAAGTAGTTATCGACAATCATATCGATCAGAGCGTACACCAGGTAGTCAGTTCCGGACTTGAGAAAGCGGTCTGTTCCTCGTCGAAGTCGGTCTTTGACCGCCGCAAAACTATCATCCGGTGTCTCCTGGAAGGTCAGGACAAAATTCCGTCCGGCGATTATTGAGAGTTCTTCAGTGGTGATCGACCCCGTCGGTGACACGCACGTCAGTCGCTTGATCGTCAAGAAAAGATAGTTCTCGTAATCTTCCAGCTTCGGACGTTGCCCCGATGTCACGATATCTTCGAGCACCAGCGGGTGAAGGCCGAAATGTTTTCCTATCTGTTCCACCAGTTTGGGATCGTGAATACCATTTACGTCGATCCAGGTCACGCCGGTTTTGTCGAGCGGGATCAGTGCCTCGGCGACCGTCAGATTGGTCCGTTCCTCGACAGCGCCGCCATCATAGGCCAGCATCGAAATTGAGATCGGATGGGCATGTGGCGCCCCGGAGAAGACCAGTGCCCCCGGCTGCAATCCTGCCTTTTTACGGACTCGTTTGAAAACTGTCATTGCCGATCCCTACTTTCCCTCGGGTTTCATGTAAACCGTCCGGATCGGATAAGGAATGACAATCCCTTCCTGTCGATACCGCTGGTGGAGCAGTTTAATGAACTCATGCTTTAGCAGGTATTGATCGACATAGGTTTGGATCCGCAAGATCACGGAGAGACCGATCGCAAACTCGCCAAGTTTATTGAATCGAATAAACGGGTCAAATTCGGCCACTGCACCGGTGACGGACTTCAAGGCTTCCCGCGCCACCTCAACGGTCACTCGTTCCACCTGTGCCAGGTCGCTTTCGTACGCGACACCGACATCGATCACCAACGACATCTCTTGCTGCGGCTGGTCGAAATCCGTAAGGATCATCGATGCGATCTTATTGTTGGGGACAATATAGATAAAATTGGAGAGTGCACGGATCGTGGTATTCCGCCAGGAGATATCTTCAACATACCCTTCCTGCCCCCCTTCGAGCCGGACGAAATCACCGGTCCGGAATTTCTTCGAGGCAATGATATGGATCCCGGCGAACAGGTTGGATAAGGTGTCCTGCAACGCCAGAGCGACTGCCAAACCTCCCACGCCCAGTGCGGTCAACAGTGGCGTGATCGAAATGCCGAGTGACTGGAGGATTATCAATATGCCGATGACGTACACGATCGCGCGGGTGACGTACGTCAGGATCGATGCTGATGGCAGTTTGCCATCTTCGCGGGCGGTCGACAGATTCACGAACCCGACTGCGATCCGCCCCAGAATGACCGTACCGGTGAAGATGATCAGGACGATCAGCGCTTTATGGATCAGAGCCAGAATATGGGGGGGACAGTTGGCGAAGAAACTGGCGATATAGGCGCCAAGCAGCGTGGCAACCACAGTCGTCATGCCATGCAATGCATTGATCAGGATATCGTCGCCGCGCCAGGACGTCTTGTCGGCTAATCGGCGGAGCCGGCCTAGGACGATCCTCTCGAAAATGTACCCGAGCAGGAGCGAACCACCGATTATTATCAGAGGGACAACCCAATCAATAACGACTCGTTCTGAACTGACCACCAGATTGCTATCTATCGGTTGCACAACCTATACTCCTTGTTAGAACATCAAATCTGGGCGAATTAGAGCATTTCGTCAAGCTTTGAGCTTGAGACAACAAAAAGGCCCGTCCTGCGACGGGCCTTAAGTTTCGGCCTATTCCGCAACCTGCTCCTCAAGCTGATATCGCTTGTAGATCTTGGCATAATGGCCGCCTTGACTCATCAATTGGTGATGACGTCCGCTCTCGATCACTTTCCCTTCTTCGAGCACGAAAATATTATCCGCGCGCTCGAGTGTGTCCGGGCGATGCGTGATCAGAATTGCGGTCATCCCCGGCATCACCTCATGCAGCCGTTCCCAGAGCGCCGCTTCGGTGCGCGAATCGAGTGCCGAGGTACAGTCATCCAGAATCAGGATCTTTGGTTTGCCGACCAATGCCCGTGCAAGCGCCAATCGCTGCTTCTGACCTCCGGAGATCGACATCCCACGCGTGCCGATCGGTGTATCCAGCCCTTTCGGGAATCGTTCAATCTCATCCTTGAGCTGCGACACCTCAATCGCCCAGTCCATCACCGTATCCGAGATCTCCTCGCGGCCGAACCGGATGTTATTCCGCACGGTGTCGCTGAAGAGGATCGGCTCCTGTGGGACATAACCGACTATCCGCCGCAGATCCTCAAGTTTGAATTCGCGAAGGTCGTGTCCATCCAGCATGATCCGCCCTCCGGTCGGATCGACCAGCCGCGGAAGCATATTGACCAGCCAGGTTTTGCCTGAACCGACCTTTCCGACCACTGCTACTGTCTGTCCGGCCCCGATCTCCAACGAGACTCCGTCAATGATCTTACGCTCCGAGCTGGCGAATCCGAACGAGACATCAGTCAGAGTCACCTGACCGGTCACCCCACCATTGGCGGCGCGACTTCCCGAATCAGTCACCATCGGCGGCACCTTTTCGAGTTCCACCAGTCGGTCGATCGAGATCGCCGACTGCCGCGATTTGACCAGGAACTGCCCAATATCAAACATCGGGAAAAAGAGCATGGTCGTGTAATAGACGAACGCGAACAGCTCGCCCGCGGTCAATTCAGCGTTGATCGCCTGCGCGCCACCGGCCAACAGCACGATGATCACTCCGAATTGCCAGATATACCCATACATCGAATCGATAATCGTCCCGGTTCGAATTGCGGCGATCTCTTTTTCCCGTCGTGCCAGCAGTGATTCATCGAATTTCTTCTTTTGCGCCTTCTCCTGCACGTATGCTTTGACCACTCGGATCCCCGAATAGCATGCCTCCATCACGGCGTTGAATTTTGAGATGGAGGTCTGCAACTCATCATATCGCTTGTCCAGCAACGAGCTGGTCTTGAAGAAGATGATGATCAGGATCGGCAGCGGCCCTGCCGTCAGAAGCGTCAGCCATGGGTTAATGCTGATCATCATGATCAGCGTAAAGACCACATAAGCCAATGCCTCGTAGAACCGGAATATCCCCGAGCAGGCGAACCACGAAAGTTTCCCTTCGATATCGTCGGTCAACCGGGTGATCAGGTCGCCGGTCCGGAACTTGTTGAAAAAATCCGGACCCTTGAACGTGATCTCACCAAAAGTCGCCTGGCGAAATGCCCAGTCGAGTCGTCGGTTCATCCAGGTCCGATGCGCTTGTACAAAAGCATACAGCGAAAACGAGACCACTCCGAACAGGATGAAGCTGATCGGTAGCACATATTCCAACCCGTATCCGGTCAGGTTTTGCAGCCAGCCGAACAAGCCGGAAATGACACTGTCGGGAACCGTCCCCTTCTCAATGAAATCCATCGAGAACTGCAGCAGGCGCGGGGCATACACATGCACCATCGCCTGTACCGGGGTCAGGATCAACAGTACCGCCAGGACATAGGCGAAATGGCGGTAGAATTTCCAGAACCATCGTATTTTGTCAAACATGACTAGTCACTCCATTTCGCGGCTTGAACTGCAGATGGAACAGCCGCGAATAGTAGCCGTCCTGCAGGATCAGTTCCGCATGGGTTCCGCGCTCAACGATCTCGCCCCGACGGATCACCAATATCTGGTCGACATCGAGGATCGTCGACAATCGGTGGGCGATGATCAGTGAGGTGCGTCCCGTCATCAGTTTCTTCAGTGACCCTTGAATCGTTCGTTCGGTCTCCGGATCGACCGAACTGGTCGCTTCGTCTAGGATCAACACATCCGGGTTAACCACCAGCGCGCGCGCGAACGACAAGAGCTGCCGCTCGCCACGGCTGAAGTTCGACCCTTTTTCAGAGACTTCGGTGCCATATCCCTTTGGAAGGCGACGGATGAACCGATCTGCATCCACCGTCAATGCTGCACTCTCCACCTGGCCATCGAGATACGCGACTCCATCCAGCGCGATATTCGACCGAACGTCGCCGGGGAAGAGGATGATATCCTGCAGCACCAGGGCGAACCGTTTGCGCAGGTCATCCTGAGAGATCTCCCGAATGTCTATTCCATCAACGGTGATCCGCCCCTGTTGCGGGTCATAATACCGCAGCAACAGGTTGATGACAGTCGACTTGCCGCCGCCTGTCACACCGGCGAGCGCCACACGCTTGCCGACCGGGATCTCAAACGTGGCATTCTTAAGAGCGTAATTCTCGTCATTGGTATACGAGAAGGAGACGTTCTCAAAGGCGATTCCCTGCTGGAGTCTGCTCCAGGCAACCGGCCGCAACGGCTCCTTCAGTTTCGATTCGGATTGCAGCAGCGCAAAGATCCGCTTTGCTCCGGCGATCGCTTTCTGAATGGTCGCCAATTGCTCCGAAGAGCGGAAGATCGGTTCGTAAGCGCGCCAGATCAGGATAATGAACATTGGCAGCGTCCCGACTGTCAGCAATCCCTCTCGCGACCAGCCGATCCCGAACAGCAGCACCAGGCCGATCGCCAGGTACTGAGTGAAAGCAACCAGGTTGAAAAAGACCACCACGCCTATCTCGGCGAACGAGTCGTTCTTGAACTTCTCCGCATTCACCGCATTGAGCTTCTCGCGCGCATACTGTTCGCGATTGAAGATCTGGATGATCGGCATCCCGTGCATGAACTCGGTCAGGGTCGCCGTGATCTCGGCCATCTTCTTCCGGACTTCCAGGAATCGGGGTGTGGTGACCTTATAGAAGATATACATGAGCACCGCGGCGATCGGTACGATACAGACCAGGATCAAGGTCAGCCGCCAGCTATAGTAGAACATGACGGCAAACGTCCCGACTATCAGCAGCAAGTCACCGACCAGCGCCACCGCCGCGGTGGTGAACATCATCCGCAGCGATTCCGTATCGGACTCAACTCGGGCCATCAGTCGTCCGACCGGATGACGGTCGAAAAACGACACATCCAGCCCCAACGTGTGACCGAACAGCCGCTGCTTCAGTTCGAACATCACATCCTGACCGATTATCTCCAGTTTGATTCGCTGGACATATTGGAGATAAAGGGTCATTCCCTGCATCGCGGCTATCGCCAGAGTGGTCCAGATCAGGCCCGGGTAATCACCTGTCGCAATATTGACATCAAAAGCATGCTTAAGCAGGATCGGCCAGGCCAAGCCCAGCAAGGTGGCCGCGACCAGCAACGCAAATGCAAAGAAGAGCTGGCGCCGATGATCCCGCAGGAGCGGGAGCAGTCCCACAAACGCCTTTCGGCTGCTGATCGCCTGTTCTTCGGGCGTCAGTTTCTGATCTTCGAATAAATCCTGACTCATATAGGTAACAGTATCTTCCTGTAATTCAATCGGTTACGGTTGCGCGCGGGCATAAAAAAACCCGCCGGACTACTGTGCGGCGGGTTAAAATCTGATCTGGTCCTGACTAAGTCCAAGACAGACCTCTCCCGCCGCGAACGACAGAGCCACATGCATTGGCGAAAATGCTCATCTGGTTTCTTACCATCGTTCTGTCCTTTCCCACAGCGGTTTGGAGGTTGAAATTTAAATAGACTCTACGAGTCAGGTCGTGAATAGTTTCGCAAATATATTTGCACAATTCAGTATGTCAATCGAAAAGTTTTCAGGTCAAGCCAAACTCAAACTTTACAAATACACCCCTTTATCCGATATAATATGGACAATCTAACGGTTTCCCAAACCGGGCATGTCGCGGGAAAGAGCGAGTAGTCGGTTCGTTACATCAATTCGGGCTACACAGCAATGGCAGGGGAATGTAAATGTCTGTTCTTATTGTCGATGACGAAGAGATCATCCGTGTCCTGGCTACCAAAATTCTGCAGCGCGCCGGTCAGGCGACACTCTCCGCAGATACTCCGGTAACCGGACTTTATCTTGTCGCTGAAAACCAATCCACCGTCAATCTGGTTATCCTGGATTATAATCTGCCCGGCATGTCCGGCATGGACCTGCTTGGCGAGATCAGAAAACTGGTCCCCAATATGCCCTGCATCTTTTCCAGCGGCTATCCGATCGAGATCGCCGATGTCCCCGAGGAGATGCGAGAGCGCACGTATTACCTCCAGAAGCCGTACAAGCCACAGGAACTGACCGCTCTAGTGTCCGAGATCCTGGGCAAAGTGACG
The DNA here is from genome assembly GCA_016708025.1 of bacterium. NCBI lineage: Bacteria > bacterium. The sequence goes on from JADJGQ010000001.1 coordinate 28,545, forward strand.
ACTTCCGCCTGACCATCACTTAGAAATCAGTTGGCAACCCGTCCCGCAGCGTCTATACTTTTGACGACCTGTAAGTAATTGTCGGAGTATAAGCGTTCGTGAACTCTCTTTTTTCAAGACTACTGTTTCTGCTCGTCTTTGGATTGGCGGTTACCGCCAATGCGAAGCAGTTCCGACTGGGCGTCTTTCAGGCAGGTGACTATGCCCCTAATTCTGCCGCTCAGGCCGCCTTTGATAGATCCCTCAAACGGATCCTGCCACCCGACACAACACATCAATTTGTAGCGGCGGCATTCCGATCGGCCGAATGGAATCGGGACAGTTCTCGCGCCATGGCGAAGCAGTTGGCCGCAATCAGAGAACTGGATATGGTCGTGGCGATCGGCCCCTGGGTGGTTGAAGATCTGATCGAGGCCGGCTTCACCAGGCCGATCATCGCTCTCTATCGCACCGATCCATACCTGGAAGGTTTGACCGATTCCATCTACCGTCCACTCTATCGAAACCTCACAGTGCAGGCGGTCCCCAATAAATTGGAGAACGATATCGCGTTGCTCCATCGGCTCAAGCCGTTCAAAAAGCTGGGCGTCCTTTTCTTTCCGTCCGGACTGGATTCATCGCGATTCCTCAAGGCATTCTCTGACCTTGCTGGCCGGCTTGGCGTAGAGGCTACCAGCGCCTTTGGACATAATAATTCCGGCACGTATGCCTTTCTGAAGGCATACGCCGCGCTGCCTGCTGATGTTGATGCGGTTTATCTCCTCCCGACTTGGGGGCTTGATGCCGAACGGATCAAAGAGCTCTCCGGCCGATTACTGAATGATCGTCGGACATCTGTCAGTTTCGAGGGGTTATATGCGGTCGATAAAGGGATATTGATAAGTTCTGCCGCCTTACCCTATGAAGCGGAAAGCCGCTTTGCTGCCTGGAAAGCGCTCCAGATCTTCCGAGGCGCTACACCGCAGAACCTCCCAACTTTGTTGCCGTCGTCCGTGAAGCTTTCCATCAACGAGCATACCGCTACGGTCCTCGGGATCGACATCACACTGGAGATGACGACCGAGGCTGATTTGGTGAAACCAGTACAAGGTCAGGCCCTGGAATTGCAGACATTACCTGACTTGATCACCCGCGCGCTTGATCTGAATCCCGGCCAACTGTCATGGCAGGACCAGATAGCTCAGGCTGATGCTCAGATCGGACTGGCCAAGACCGGGCTTCGCCCCAGCCTTTCCGCGCTCGGATCGGTCGGGTATCGCGATGATAACCGCGTCCATAACGAGCAGTTGCTGGTCCCTACGCCAGAGTTGATCAGGAATGACCAGTATCGTGCATCGCTATTACTGGACATCCCGTTGCTGTCAGTTGAAACGATGCGCAGAACCAGGCAGGCTACCGTTGAATCAACGCTCGACAGACTGAGTGCGGATTCTGCCCGGTTAGCTCTTGAGGCATCCGTCGCCACCGCATATTATGAGGTTCTTCGGCTCAAAGCCCTTCGTGGGATCCAGCAACGACAAATGCAACTGGCTAACCACGCTAATGAGATCGCGCGTGGAATGGTCGCCTCAAACGAGCGACCCAAAGGTGAACTGACCCGTTGGAAAGCGGAAGAATTCCACGATCGCCAGCTCTTGAATTCTCTGGACACCGATACGCGCATTGCGACCATCTACCTTAACGCCCTGATGAATCAGCCGGCTGCATCCCCCATGTTGCTTGACTCAACTGCTCTTACCGAGGACGCTTTCTGGACGTCGTATGAACTGATCCGGCCGTACATCGTCACCGAGTCTGCCCGACTGCGCACCAGCAATCAGTTGGTCGAGGCCGCACTTTCGGACTGTCCCTCGGCGCGTCGGTCGGCCGAAGAGATCAAGGCGAAAAAGGCCGTTCTCAGCACTGTGCGAGCCGCCAACTTCCCAACAGTCTCACTTCGTTCCTCGCTGGATATTGCTGATGAGCTTGAAAGCTATCAGTCATACGAAGAGAAAAGCACTTCCTGGTCGATCGGGGCGTTTCTCCGCTGGCCGATCTTCGATGGCGGCAAACGCGGCAAAGAGATGCGCATTTCTGAAGCCAAAATTAGCGAACTTGAATATCTCAGGGATCAGACCAGCCTGCAGGTGATGAAAAATGTAAGCCGACTTTTGCGCGAGGTTGCAGGTGCCGCGGCTGAGGCCATCGCCGCTCAACGTGAAAGCGAATTGGCAACCGCCCTGGTGAATGCCGCAGTCGAAGAATATACGTCCGGCATTGAACGGTTTGAACCAACCGCACGGGCGGGGCTGTCAGCTTCCGATGCCCAGAGACGCCTGGTCAATGCGCATGCCACCTTCCAGAATGCTCTTTACCGACTCGCCTGCGCGATCGGCTGGTCCCCCCATCAGGAGTCACGCACGCCGGCGCAATTGCTCCGTCAACGCCTTTCAACCGGCAAATAGCAGGGAGCATCACTCCGATGACCCGGTTCCCTTTTCCCATTAAGGAACTCGACACTCCGTCGATCTTGCTCGATCGCACTTTGATCACTCGGAATATCGAGCAGATGCAGTCTCTTGCCGATCGATCTCAGGTCCGGTTGCGCCCACATATCAAGAGCCACAAGTCGATCGAACTTGCCAAACTCCAGCTCCAAGCCGGCGCCACGGGTGTCGCTGTTGCCAAGCTGAGCGAGGCAGAGGTCATGGCCGCCGCCGGGATCAACGATATCCAGATCGCCAACCAGATAGTGGGCCAGATCAAGATCGAACGGCTGGCCGTGCTGTCGGAAAAATGCAGAGTTTCCTGCGCCGTTGATTCGATTGAAAACGTGCACCGGTTAAAAGAGATCTTCGCGGCCAACGGTAAGACGGCTGAGCTCTTCATTGAAATTGACACCGGACTTCATCGTGCCGGTCTTAGCCATTGGTCGGAAGTTCACACTCTGGCCGCGGCAATTCTCTCCTCCCCGCACACTCATCTGGCGGGGTTGCTGACACATGCCGGTCAGGCCTATGCTGCATCGGATTTGCGCCAGATCGAAGAGATTGGGCTGGCCGAGGGGAAGATCATGGTTGAGTTGGCCGAAAGGCTCCGCAGTGAAGGAATTGAGATCCCTGTGGTTTCTGTCGGCTCCACGCCAACCGCTCGCTTTTCTGCCGCTGTTCCCGGAGTGACTGAACTTCGTGTCGGAAATTACATCTTCAACGATGCTATTCAGGTCGCTCTGGGGGTTGCAACTTGGGAAGAGTGCGCGCTGAGTGTTCTCGCCACGGTTACCGCGGTGCATGCTGATCGATGGGTGTTAGATGCCGGCAGCAAGGTCTTCAGTTCGGACACAGGGGCGCATGGTTCAATGCTACTGTCCGGATTCGGACGGATGGTTGGAATGTCCCAGACCTTGACCCGACTCTCAGAAGAACATGCGGTGGTGGCATCGCCTCCACCCGATGGTCTGGCAGTCGGTGATCGGGTCAGGATCATTCCGAATCACGCCTGTCCCGTTATGAACCTTGCCGAACGTGCCTGGCTGGTCGATTCCGGGTCGGTGATTCAGGAGATCCGCATTGATGCGCGCGCGATGACTGCGTGACCTGCTCACCAGGGGAGAGGGAGAATGCCGAATCTCTCGGCCAAATAAACCCATAGGCAGAACAACAGAGCAATTGCCGTCAGGCCGAGACGAAGCCATCGATAGAGCTTACGGTCGGCAAACGGCTTGATTTGATGTCCCTGCAACTGTGCGATGAAGACTCGTGCATAAACGAGCAACGAACCCGCCAACAGCAAAAGCGTAAAAACTGCGGCGATCTTCACACCCGAATCAAAGCGGATCACCGAAAATGCGATCAAGATCACGATCGCGAAGAATGCGTACTTTCCGGTGAGCGTTGAGCCAACTGCTCGCTTCCGTTTGTCCAGGATCACCAGCCCAGCCAACAGAATTATCAGATCTCGCCCAATAATGGCCGCCGCCAGCCAAACTGGAAACTCTCGAAAGAGTATCAGTTCGATTATCAGTACAGCCGCGAAAATTTTATCTGCCAGCGGGTCGAGGATCAGTCCGAGCTGACTGATCAGCCCCATCTTGCGTGCGGCATACCCATCCAGTGCATCGGTGATCGCAGCGACCACCAGCATTACCAGACAGATCAGCGTACTGGCTGAATCATTGCGCCACAAGAAGTAACCGACCGCCGGCGTCAGGGCAATCCGCGAAAGACTGAGCAGGTTGGGGAGAAGCAGGAGTTCGGATGCGCGCATCTGGTTTGACATTCTGGCCTTGTCTGGTGTTGGTAACTAGGTACAACAATGCGACCGGTAATTCAAGCTTCAAAAAAAATCCACTGCACTTGAACGTGGATAAATCGTATTGCTTAATAGAAGCGTGAGCCCGGCTTCGTGTCGGGTGAGGATTGTACGGACCCGCCGAGTGACCGCACGAAAGCCCTTAACTGAATGTGGTTAAGGAAAATCGCCCAACCGCCGATAGATTCTATGTGACGCCGTGACCAACGGTCATGGCCGATACGACCACATGCAATATCGCAACGCAGCCTGCCATCGCATGATGCAGGAGCACGAGACCCGATGAACGGGAGTGTGAACAGGCGCGTGGGCCCGCACAGTGCGATCCCCTTGCCGGTCGGTTATTTTAACCTACTCGCGAGTCTGGATTGCCCGGATCCTCCGACCCTCACGCCAACGTCGATAACCGCAGGTCTGACCAGACTGATTATGACGTCCAAGTTCAGTCTGGAACGCAAGTTGGACGGCTGTCAGCAACAAAGTTGTTGTTGACTCCAAATTGTACTTTTGGCCTATTTGGTGATAGATGAGCAAGATACGCCTGATTGACTAAAGGAAACGCGTGAAGGAGGTGTCGCCTGAAGACCTTTGATATGGAAATTCCAATTAGCTCATTAGATATTTTGAACGCTTTAACTTGAGGGAAGAGAAGCATGAAGCTCAAATGCCTTACTCTCGTAATGCTCATGCTGTGTCTTCTGGCAGGGACAGCGATGTCTGCTACCGTCGGAAAGATCACTGGTGTGATCACCGATTCGCAGACCAAAGAACCCCTCGTCGGGGTCTCTGTCTCGGTGGTTGGCACAACCATGGGCGCCATGACCAACGAAGATGGCCAGTACAACATCATGAACGTTCCCGTCGGAACGTATGTGTTGAAACTGACCGCCGTCGGTTATGCGACCGTTGAAATCAGCAATGTTGAGGTCTCGGCCGATCTGGCTACCTACCAGAACGAGACCATGAGTTCGCAAGCAACCGACCTCGGCAAAACCATCCAGGTCACCACGGAACGTCCCCTTGTTCTCAAGGACAAGACGACCACGGTGAATATCGTCAAGCGCGACGAACTGCTGGCCATGCCGACTCGCGGTTTCGACCAGGTGGTCGGGATCCAGAACTCGGTTGTTCGCATGCAGTCGAACGTTGACGTTCGTCAGCGCGGCCAGCGTGAACCGGTCGGCGGCACAGGTTCGGAATTGAACCTTCGCGGCGGCCGTCCGTCAGAAGTCGCCTACTACGTCGATGGATTCTCCCAGCAGGATCCGCTGACTGGAAACTCGACGACGAATATCAACAATAACGCGATCAAAGAAGTACAGGTGACCTCCGGTGCCTTTTCTGCCGAGTACGGCAACGTCGCCTCCGGTATTGTTAATGTCACGACCAACTCCGGCTCCAATGAATACCACGGCAACGCCGAGATCGTGACCGACAATCTGGTCGGCTCAAGTCGCAGTTACGACAACAATTACTATTCTGCCGACTTTGGCGGACCGATCCCGGGAACTGAAAAAGGTTATTTCTTCCTCTCCGGCGAAAAGCGCTGGCTCGGCGATCGTGAACCGTCCTCACGCACTGATGAGATCTGGGAAGAATATGGGTTGAGCGAACGGTTTGACGGTACTCGCCGTCTGCCGAATAACTCGCTGGATGGTTACTCCCTGCAGGGAAAGATCGATTACAACTTCACGCCGAACCTGAAACTCGGCCTGAGCGGTAACGGCTCCCGCGATAAATGGCAGGAATTCCGTCAGATCTTCCTCTTCATCCCGGAACACAATCCGCGGTATGATGACAAAAACCTTGGCTTAAACGCTAAGATCACTCATACCCTGAATTCAAAGACTTTCTATAACCTGTCAGCATCCTACTTCAAGACCTCCCGCTTCCGCGGCGATGGTGTGGTTGGCGAAGACTTGGCGGCTTATAATCGTCCATTTGCCAATCCGGAAGAAGACACTGTTGACCTTTTCTGGGAAGATTCCCTGCGGTACGTGTATCAGTCAACCGGCGACACCACGTACAACGAAGCTTATTGGCCGGGTTATCTGAAGAGAAAGTCATCCTACGTCGGCTTCAAGGGCGACATCACGTCCAACTGGGCGCCCGAACACACACTGAAAGCCGGTATCGATTTCCAGCGCCATACCCTGCGTTTCTTCGAACACCTCGATGCCACTCTTGGGTATCGCCAGGACTTGTTGAACCGGTATGGTTATGATTCACTTGGTAACGAAACTGATGATGACGATTTCAAGAACAACGTTAAGCACCCGATCAACCTCGGGCTGTTTATCGAAGACCGCTTTGAATGGCAGAATCTCATCGTCAGCTTTGGACTCCGTTTCGATTACTTCGATTACAAGGCACTTCGCATCAAGAACCTGCAGTATCCGCTCGACTTTACCGGCGGAACGGACCTCTCCCTGGATCGCGAAGACCTTGAGGAAAGTAAGAAGTTCAAACGTCTCTCGCCGCGCCTCGGAATCGCCTTCCCCGTGAGCGACAAGACGCAGTTGCACGTTAACTACGGTAAGTTCTTCCAGCGCCCGGATCTTCGCCGACTCTATCTCGGCTATGACTTCCTCGAAGCTCGTATCACCGCTGGATCGTATTATCCGTTCGCCAGCCCTAATCTGGAGCCGGAAAAGACGACTCAGTATGAAGTCGGTATCACCCATCAGTTGGGCGCTACGACGGCCATTGATATTACCGCTTATTACAAGGATGTGCAGGATCTGACACAGATCTTCCACCAGTCGCCGGCCTCGCCGAGAACCTACGACTACTTTGCCAATATCGACTTCGGCACGATCAAAGGTGTTGATATCGGCCTGAATATGCGCCGTACCAACCACATCTCCCTGGACCTCAAGTATACGTTGTCGTATGCCAGCGGAACCGGTTCGTATGCGCAGTCCCATTACATTATCGCGTGGCAGAACCCCGAGGGTGCGCCGAAGCGGAAAGCTCCGCTTGATTACGATCAGCGCCATGCGCTGGCCGGGATCATCGACTACCGTCTCGGAAAATCTGAAGGTCCCAAGTTTGGCGATACCTATATTCTCGAAAACTTCGGGATCAACGTGATCGTGCAGGCGAGTTCGGGTACACCGTACACGCCGATTCAGGTTGATAACGAGATCACTGAAGCTGCCTTTACACCGCTGCCGATCGGCTCGATCAATTCCGCCCGGCTCCCCTGGACCTGGCAGGTCGATTTCAAGGCCGAACGCATCATTCCGCTCGGCAAGTACTCCTTGGTCCCGTACCTCGTGGTCAAGAACTTGCTCGATCGCGATAATGTCGTTTCTGTGTACGAAGGTACCGGCAAACCGAACGAGACAGGATGGCTCGGCACTGCTGCAGGGCAGGACTGGGTTTCAAGCCATGACACCTATCTGTACAACCTCAAGCAGGATAATCCCAAGAATTATGGCGCCCCGCGTCAGATCTTGTTTGGTTTGAGGATGTCCTTCTGATGAAAGGTGAGACAAATATGAAACAACACTGTGTGATTGCCATCCTGCTGCTGCTGCTTGGCGTTTCAGTCATAGCAGCGCCACCGAGCGGCCAACGGTCGCCGGTCAGGATGGTGACAGCATTGGACTATGAAGCGTTCATTGACGCTAACAACATCTTTATGTTCATCACCAACCAGGGTAACTATGGGCGTGACCTTTCGGGTGTGTATGGACATGATTATGGAACGTTTTTTCCTTACAATGGACAGGAGTTCATTGCCGATGGTTCGCTGGTTGCATCACCCCTGTATGCCGCCGGCATCTGGGCCGGAGCGACCGACTCCGCGACAGGTGAGCGCCTGGTGACCGTCTCAATTTACAGCAGTGAGTACATTCCTGGACCTATTGTCACAGACACTCCGCTGACTGTTCTGGTAGACAACGACTCTATGCGAGTCTACAAGCTCTACAAGGACAGTCTGGAAGGTAACCCGAACCAGGACTATTTGGAGTGGCCGGTTAACCACGGTGCTCCCGTCGATTCTCTGGGTAATCCAAAGATGATCGGCGACCAGATGACCTGGGCGGTCTACAACGATTGGCATACCATTGGCACCTACGACAATGAGTCCGGATCCACCCCGCCACTTGGCCTCGAGATCCGTCAATCGACGTTTGCCTTTGACCGCGAAGGGCCGCTGGGAAACTGCGTGTTCTTCAAGTTCCAGATATTCAACAAGGGAGATAAAGTCCTCCGTGACTGCTACTTCTCTCTTTGGGCAGATCCGGATCTGGGTACTTCCTCAGATGACTTGGTCGGCGTCGATACGTTGACCGGCCTGGGATACACCTACAACGCTTCGGCGACTGACGGTGAATATCAGAATATTCTCCCGTATCAGGCTCCTCCGGCTATCGGCTTTGACTTCTTCCAGGGTCCCCTGGTTTTCACAGGTTCATTGGCGGATACGGCCAAGGCCTGGGATTCACTATGGCCAGGATATCGCGCCTTGCCGATGGCGTCATTCAATAAGTACATCAATGGTACTGACCCGAACAGTGCTGAAGAAACCTACAATTATATGTTGGGTCTTCAGTCGGACGGCAATCCGCTTTCCAACGGTACCACCTTCCAGGTGCCGGGTGATCCGGTTGGTCAAACCGGTGACCTCGACGTTGCACCGGCTGATCGTCGCATGATGCAGTCAACCGGCCCGATCACGTTCAGACCGGGAGATTCGGTCGAAATCGTGGCTGGAATGGTCGTCGGTTGGTATCAGGATCAGTTGTCTTCTATCTCCTTCATGAGATATTACGACATTTTCGCCCAGTCGGCCTACGAGGAGGATTTCATTATTCCCGAGCCGCCGGCTCCGCCGATCGTCTCGGTTGCCGCTCTCAATGGAGAGATCTCTCTTGCCTGGACGGACACGTCAGAGGCTGACCCCGGCGACTTCCCGTTTGAAGGATACACGGTTTACCAGGGAGAGTCCGCGAACGGTCCCTGGAAACAGATCGCCAACTATGCGGTCCTGGGTGTGGACATCATTGACCTCGCTCTTGATCCGATCTCGGGACAGCTCGAACAGCGTGTGGTCAAGAACGCTTCGGACAAGAAGATCCAGCGGTATATTGGTATTGACCGAGATTACATAAATGGAGGCGATCTCGATAACGGTACCACTTACTTCTTCCAAGTCGAGGCGTATTCGTACGACGGGACTAAGACGCCTAAGATGCTGCAAAGCATAACGCTGGCGACTTCGACACCACAGGCGCCACCGGCAGACGTTGACTTACCAACAAACTACGGCGATTCTCTTCCCGTGGCGCACGTTGGACCGTCAGATGGTTCGGTCCTTGCACATGTCATTGATCCAAACTTGCTGACTGGCCACGACTACAGAGTCTCCTTCTTCGACACAGACAGCGGAACAGCCTGGCGTTTGACAGACTTGACATTGAATACAATTTTGGTGGACAGTCAATTCAATCAAACCTACGACGAAGACTATGAAATTGTCGATGGTATGATTGTCAAAGTCAGTGGCCCGCCGCCTGGAATGAAAACAATCAGTCCCGGAGATTTCCTGAGCTGCGATCCGGACGATCCATCTTTGGGATGGTGCTTCGAGTCTGGTGCTCGGCCCTTTACATGGGCCGGTGGCGCTTCAGACCTTCATTTCGAGAATTTCGAAGGAGCGGCTGGCTGGCATAGCCCGTCTAGCTACTTCGGCGGCGCACCACAGCCGGTTACCGCACCCGAAATTGTTAACATTCAATTGAGGCTGGCTACAACTGATTCGGCTGGTGTATTTGATCCTAACGACCCAAATGCGTCCTACGCATATCGCTATGGCCGCGGATTCGCGAGCGCACCAGCACTTCCGGAGTTTGCACCTTATATTGTGAACGCGACCAGCGGTTATTCCTACCAGGACTTTACGAAGAGCGTTCCTCTGTCCGCCTGGAATATGGAAACCGATCCACCCACCAGATTGGCAGTTGGGTTCTTGGAGAACAACGCCGCTGGTGGAATGGTCAACGGCAGATATATGCCACCTCTCAACTCTGACATTAGCAACGTCGATGGAGCTGGACCTCGTGAGTGGCTGTTCATCTACAAGGCGCCATACTCCGAGACTCCAGATCCCAACTTCCAAGTCGAAGCAATTGGAAGTCCCATGCCAATCATGTATTTCATGACATGGGCACGTCGAAACCTCAATCCATGGGCGGCGCAGGTCATGAACCTCTACGCTAACCATGTTAATTCGCCGGCGGATGTGTTCTCGTTCACAGCAACTGCTCCGACAACGCCCACCAGTTCGCAGGCGGAAGCCAACCTGAATAAGATCGTAACTGTCCCGAATCCATTCTACCTGTACAGCAATTACGATCCGGCGGTCGGCAATTATCAATTGCAGTTCCAGCATCTGCCCAGAGAGTGCAAGATCACCATCTATTCGCTCTCCGGTGAATTGGTGCGGACCATTGACAAAAACGATGAAACAGACCGTGCCACCTGGGACCTGCTGACTTCCAATAGCCTCCCTGTGGCGTCAGGAATCTATCTCTGGGTTGTCGATGCACCTGGAGTCGGTCAGAAGATCGGCAAGATGGCGATCTTCACCGAGGTCGAGGTTATCGACAGGTACTAGTTGAAGAAGGAAACACAATTATGAAAAATAGAACCCTGTTGTTGATCCTGACGTTGCTGGTGGCGCTGAGCTGTACCGCTTTCGCAGCCAACGAACGTCGGACCGGGACAGCCGGAGGTCAGGAGCTCCTGATCCCCGTCGGCTCGCGCGGCACCGCTCTTGGCGGAGCCGTTATAGCCAGTGCCCGCGGCGTTGAGTCTATCTTTTGGAATCCGGCCGGCCTGGCATCGCTGGAAGGCACTGAAGCCGCATTCAGCCATATGCCATACCTGGCGGACATCGATGTCAACTTCGGTGGCGTTGCGACCGCTATCGAGGGTTTTGGAACGATCGCCTTCGGAGCCAAGGTTGTCTCCATCGGTGATATGATCGAGACCACCGAGGAATATCCGGATGGTACCGGTCGCGTTTTTAACCCGACCATGAGCGTCCTCAGCTTCAGCTTTGCGAAGCAGTTGACGACCAGCGTGGCGTTCGGCGCAACCGGCATGTACATCAACGAGTCGATCTTCGAGGTCAGCGCCAGTGGCGTCGCCTTCGATGTCGGCTTTACCTATGATCCGCGCTGGCGCGGATTACAGCTCGGCATGGTGGTCAAGAACTACGGCCCGGAAGCTTCATTCTCCGGACGCGGTTTTGATCGCGATGTTAGCGGACGAGCGGCGGCTTCATCTTCTGCCAGCTTCGATCTTCCGAGCTTCATTGCTCTTGGGGCATCGATTGACTTGATCAATCAGGGAGAGAATTCGGTTGCGATCTTAGGGAATTTCCAGTCGAACAACTTCCGGGCCGACCAATTCCAGGGCGGCGCGGAATATTCGTTTAACGATCGGTACTTCCTGCGCGCTGGCTACAACTTCTCCGAACAGGGAGAGTGGCTGTACGGTGCGTCGTTTGGCGCCGGCTTGAACGTCCCGATTGGCACGGCCAATCTCGGATTCGACTATTCCTGGACCGAGACGGATGTGTTCGATGATAATCAGGTCTTCTCTCTGAGAATCGCGTTCTAATTCCGTTCAATCGATTGAATGCAACAGGCCGGATCTTCACACGAAGGTCCGGCCTTCTTATTTTTGTGGCTGACTGATCTTATTATAATGTGCAGACAAAAAAAATCACCGGCAGCCAGGGAATAACTGCCGGTGTGAACCCTAGCGGTACGGGGATTCGAACCCCGGTTAAATGGCTGAGAACCATCCGTCCTGACCCCTAGACGATACCGCCAATTCAATGCGCAATGCTAAAAAGCAACGTGCGAATATATCAGTTTTAAAAAACAGATGTCAAGCAATCTAAATGTGTTGATTGTCAACGACTTACGCGGGGTCATTGGTTAATACCATGCCCTCGAAGAGCTTACTTACTCTCTCTTTTTAACCCAATTCCGGAGTTTTTTTAGACCATCTGACTGGCAGTCATGGCAGGCGGCATGCCATCCTGTCATGCGTTTGGCTTGTTCACACTCCCCAAATACTCCAATTGAATCAGCACGCCAAACGTAGCTGGCTTGTATTCCAGTGGCTTAGCGACATATCTATACCGGTTAAAGTCGATGACAATTTCCCCTTTGGCACTCTGGCCCGCCTCCGGACGAGCTGGCGGAGTCGCTATCAGGCTTCTTCCTTTACGGTCAAAGAGCAGCACGCCCGGACTGCAGTAGATCAAGCTGCCGTGTGAGTCATAAAAGAGGAACGGACGCTCAGTTACCCCCAAAACGGCCCCCAGCATCGCATTGAGACGTCTCTGGCGCCACCAGAGCCAGATTGCGGCACACAGCCCGGATATGAGCACTATAATGACGGAGGGGAGAAGCAGTGATGATTCGTGCGGCACCATGATCAACCAACGAAACCTCAAATCCGAATGAACGCAAGCGGAAATGGCGAGAGATCGCTCTCCTCTTTCTCGCCTTGTTTCAACAGACCCGCCCGTCTATATTGCCGCTTCAAAATCTGAGCCACGGAGGAATCTGCATGGCGATGTCGAAGAAGAAACGCTCGACCGCACCACGACGCCACGAACTGGGACTATCGGACATTGACTATCGCGTTGAGCTACGACCGCCCAAACTGCGCAGTTCCGACGATATTGCCCCCTGCGAGACGATCATTGGACAGGATCGCGCCATCGAGGCGATCAAACTTGGTCTGAAAATCCGTTCCAAGGGCTACAACGTCTTTGTCACCGGCCAAAGCGGCACCGGGCGTACCTCCACCATTCGACATCTGCTCGAACAACTGGTTACCGAAGAAAAGCCTGAGCTCCAGGATATCTGCTATGTCGCCAACTTCCGCAATGAAGACAACCCGCGCGTGCTCTACTTCAAAGCTGGCGAAGGGAAACGTTTCAAGAAGGACATGGCCTATCTGATCAGTTCATTGCGGAAAGTGATCCCCAAGATCTGGCTTTCGGAGGATTACAAGGACCGCAACAGCCGGATCGTCCGTGAATTCGAATCCCGGCAAAAGGAACTGATCGGCGCATTTGAGGATAAACTGACCAACGCTGGCTTTGTCATGGTGCAGATCCAGTCGGGACTGGGCGTCCGCAATGAAATGCAGCCGCTCGTCGACAACGAGCCTACCGCACTCGAGAAGATCGAGCGCTTCGTCAAAGAAGGGAAGTTTTCGGCTTCCGATCTCGATGAACTGCGCCGCCGTTGGGACTCCCTCCGTCGCGATTTCGATATCACCACCGTCGAGTCAAAAAAACTGACCACCAAGATGGAAGAGGCGATCGAGAAGCTGAACCACGCGATGGTCGCACCTTTGGTGACCGACAAAGTTAATCTGCTGAAGAAGCGCTACACCGATGAAAAGTGCGTCCAATATCTTGAAGAGGTTGACGAGTCACTCTCTTCCGATCTGGACCGCTTCCGTGAAGCCCAGCCGCGTCGGGGTGAGGAGGAAGCCCCTCCCTATCGCAAGCGTGAGCCGTTTGAAGAATTCTCTGTCAACCTGATCCTCGACAATTCCGAAAGCACCAAAGTTCCGATCGTGATCGAGCGCTCCCCTTCCTATCGCAATCTTTTTGGTACTCTCGAGCGTGTGGTTGACCGCTTTGGGTACTGGCGCACCGATTTCACCCGGATCTGCTCCGGGTCGCTCCTGCGGGCGGCCGGTGGCTTCCTGGTGATCAACGCCTTTGACCTGCTCAGTGAGCCGGGAGTCTGGTATCCGCTCAAGCGGGCGCTCCGCAATGGCGAGCTCGAGATCGTCGGCTATGACCCCTTCTATATGATGGCCGGCTCCGGAATCAAGCCTGAGCCGATCCAGTTCAGCGTCAAAGTTGTTCTGATCGGCGAACCGTACATTTATAGCATGCTCTACCGCCTCGATGAGGACTTCAAGAAGATCTTCCGGATCAAAGCGGAATTCGACAATACCATGCCGTTGACCGACGAGAATGTGCTGCGCTATTTCCAATTTGCCCGGCGGATCATCGACCAGGATCAGCTTCCGCCGTTTGACCTGACTGGACTCCAGGCAGTCGCCGAATACGGTCGCAAGCTTTCGGGACACCGCGACAAACTGACCGTCCGATTCACCGCAATATCCGACATCGTCCGCGAAGCGGCCCTGTGCGCGCAGGAACGGAATGCCCGAAAAGTGGCGCGCGAAGATATCCACCAGGCGATCCACCGCCGCCGCTTGCGGGTCAACCTGGTCGAAGAGAAGATACAGGAACTGTACGACAACAACACCCTGATGGTCTCAACCACCGGAAGCGCAGTGGGGCAGATCAATGGGCTTTCAGTCTACAATATCGGCGAATACAGTTTTGGACGGCCGACTCGCATCACGGTCAATACTTCGCTTGGGAAAGCGGGGGTGATCAACATCGAACGAGAGGCAGACCTTTCCGGCCCCGTTCACGACAAAGGCGTGTTGGTTCTTAGTGGCTGGCTTCGCGAAATGTTCGCTCAGGATAAACCACTCGCTATGTCAGCCTCGATCTCGTTTGAACAATCTTATAGCGGCGTTGATGGCGACTCTGCGTCATCCACCGAGATCTACGCCATCCTTTCTTCGCTGACCGGCCTTTCGATCAAGCAGGGGATCGCCGTCACCGGTTCGGTCAACCAAAAGGGAGAGATCCAGCCGATCGGAGGGGTAAATGAGAAGATAGAGGGGTATTTTGATGTCTGCGTCAGTCGCGGCCTTCAGAATGACCAGGGAGTGATCATCCCGCATCAGAATGTTCAGGACCTGTTGCTGCGACCAGACGTGGTCGATGCGATCAAGCATCGAAAATTCCATATCTATCCGGTTGCGACCATCTCGGAAGGGATAGCGATCCTGACCGGGGTACCGGGCGGCAGTCGTGACAAGGATGGCCGCTTCACCAAAGGTTCGGTGATGGAACAGGCGGATCAGAAATTGCGACAGATGGCGCTGACGCTCGAACATTTCGGACGCGATGAGGTCGCTCGTCGTCGAATCGGCGAAAAAGCGCATCGCGCCGCCGATGCCAAAGCACGCAAAGTCGCTCGAACGAAACCCTCGCGCCGTTCCAAACGATAAGTATCGTCGATCATCCGGTTCATTCCGCGATCGTGCTGGACTTGATGCACGATCGCGGCCCGCAAAAATGCATATTTCTCTTGACAGACTCTCGATCAAGATGTTCTATATATCCCGAATCCACACTCCACACGGAGATTCAATGCGCAACGCTAACCGTCAGATGTGGAGATGCCGCTCAGGGAAATAATGCGGCGAGCGAGAAGATCTCGTACACGACCGGTCGTCGCTTTCGCGTGAACGGTCCAGGTACAGCAGCCCGAGAGGATCGGGCGAAATAATAAACGCGGCTCCTGAGAAGCCGCGTTTTTTCTTTATCCGAGCATCTGTCGGGAATTGATCAGAAGTCCGCGCCAAACGAGAAGTAATGTTTGGCCTTCTCCGATACATCATAGAAATCGGTCTGCCAGGCGACATCGTAGCGCAAGAGCACGAAATTAAACAGGTTCGCCCGCATCCCAAACCCGAATCCGGACTTGATATCCTGCAAACGATTCCGTCCTTCGCTGGTTGTCCCCCCCTTGAAGCGACTGTCATACCAGGCCGACCCGATATCGCTGAAGATCGCGCCTGAGACATTGGCAATGACGATCGGGAGAGGGAAGCGCATCACGAAATACTGGATCATCGGGAAACGGAATTCCATATTGACCAGTCCAAACCGGTTGCCGCTCAGATCGTAATATTCGACACCGCGCAACGGTGTCACGACATCCGAAAAATAGAGATTCTCGACATCGTATACCTTTGCGTCCAACGTCCGATTCCCGATCCAGTTGGTGGTGCCGCCCAGGAAATACTGCTTGGGCGTATTCCCGGTTGATCCACCGCCCGCTACACGGAAGGCGAAGCTGAACTGCTTTCCCAGATGCCAGTACTTCCGGTAGTCGGCCTCAAGGGAGTAGTACTCGATATCGCTGGCATCGAACAGATTGATCCCGGCTGACAGCGAAACCTTGGTGCGGCGTCCGGTCACCGGTCCGGTCATTCCCCACAACACATTGTCGGTGACATAGGAAAGAGTTCCGGTCGTCACCTTGGAACTCCGGTTATCCCCGAAACGCGGGTCATCCAGATCATAATAGCGGCGATCGATAAAGTACTGGGCCGCGATCAAGTCAACGCGACTAAAGGTCGAGAATGGCCGAGCCAGAAACGCCTGGAATCCATAAAATCGATCGGAAAAGAGATAGTCGTAATTGTCCAGGTAGTAGTTTTTGGTATGGAAAATTCCGCCGCCCCAATTGAGCCGCTTGGTATTATTGAAATAGTACGCCTGCACATTGGACTGGTCGATCGTATTGACCAGGTCGGTCGCCAGATATATCTGGTGATTCCCCAGATAGTCGGAAAAGACGAAATAGGACTGGCCGCGCAACCCGAAGAAGGTGTCATAGGCAAATCCGCCACCGACATAGTCCGGCGTGAACTTCACCTTATACTTGTTGATCGCATACTCACCGCTTGGCAGGATCCCTTGCACAGAATCGAAAACAGCCGGCTCGAGGGGCATTTCATCGCGATAGCTGCCGCCGGATGTGTCATCGGTTCGAATGTCGTCGAAAAGCGAATCCAGCGGGTCACGCTTACGGCTGCTGACATACACATACTCGTCCCCAACAATGCCAGATGAATCCGCCTTTGGTTTGTCCGTCGAGGCCAGTGTATCGCTTGTGGCTGCAAGGGTGCTGTCGGGCATGACAGCCGCCAGCGTATCGCCTGCGGTCGGAAGCGCGCTGTCCGGAGTAACGGCCGCCAAAGTATCAGTGGCCGCTTTCAGCGAATCGAGCGCCAGTAAGCTGTCACTCGGTGTGGTTGAGTCTGCAGCAGCCTGAATGGGCGCCGTATCAGCCGTCTGCATATGCCCAGCCTGAACATCCTTTGGCTCTTTGGGGCTCTTGGATGCTATCGCGACGCCGGAAGAATCCAGCAGGTTATATTTCCCCAGCACGAAATCGGTCGGGGAGAGGACGCCGTTATCTCCCGCCGGCACCATATCCTTCAATGTGAAAATATCAAACGCGCCGTTAAAGAAGGCTGAAAACGCGATCCGCTTGCCATCCGGTGACCAGGAGAGTGTCTGCACGCCGGTCAGGATGTCGGTCACCGCGTAATATTTGACGCTGTCAAGATAGCCGATATAGAGGTTGTCGATCCCGTTTCGATTGGATACAAACGCCACCATGCTTCCGTCGGGCGAGACCTTAGGATTCCGGTTGGCGCCGGGGCCGACATCGATAGGCGAGATCTGGTTATTCGACAGCTCCAGCTTGAACAGGTTATAGTCGCCATACGCGAAATCACCCGGCTTAAAAGCGCCACTCTGGATATATGGGTGGCCCATCGGATCGAGTACCGGCGTTGATGGATGCGGACGGTCCGACTGGTAAACCAACCCCTGTGAGTTCGGGAACCAGCTCGGGTATCCATCGTCAAAACGATCATCAGTTAACTGCTTAATGGCGCCGGTCTCAATGTCGTACAGGTAGAGGTCTCGCTTGTAGCCATCGAGTGCCGAAAAAGCGACTGACTTCCCGTCCGGCGACCAAGCCGGAGAGATGACGTTGTAGAAATCGAGCCGTTCGCGCTTGTAAATCTTCTTCTTGCGGACGTCCAGAAACATCAGGGCATCTTTCCCTTTGGACTTCGCCACAAACACGATCTTACGACCATCAGGGGAGAAGGACATGCCGGAAACAAATGAATGAAGCGATTCCAGGTCGGCCGAACGCTCACCTTTGATGAGGCGGTCCAGCACGCGGCCATCCGCCGGCGCGATCAATACGATCTCTGTCGCATCCGACTTGTCGCTGAAGATCGCTATTTTGTCCCCTTCAGGGGAATAGGTTGGCTGTTCATTGAAGTAGGATCCGTCTTCGCGAGCCTTGGTCAACTGAGTGGCGATTTCGTCGGCTTCCTTGCGCTGTGCGATCTGTGGCCAGTATCGACGTTTCATCTCTTTGGAGAAATCCTCCCAGAAATCCTGCTCCTCAATATTAAGCGCCGACTTGATCGCTTTCGCCATCGTCAGGTGGACACGCCCCTTTTGCAATATCTCTCCGAGCTTCTCCTCGCCGTACTTGTCAGCGATATATTTGACCATCGCCTGTCCCTGCTTATAGGCCAGGAACCCACCCAGATAATCGGGCGGAGCGAGATAGCCATTGATGGTGGCATCACGAACAAACATGTCGGAGAAATAGTCCCAGCCGTGACGGGAGGAGTATTCAGCATATCCTTCGGCAAACCAGAGCGGGACGTCAAACAGCCGTTGCCGCGAAATGATCGAGCCGAGCAGATTGCCGTAGACCAGATCGTAAACCACCGCATGGGTCAACTCATGATGCAGTACGTGACGAAGATCCTCGTATGACCCGGTGAAGGGGATGACTATTCGATTTTTAAATGCCTCGGTGAAGCCGCCGACCCCTTCGGGGATCAGGGCCGGGTAGATATTGGTCTGCTGAAAATCACTGTGCGAATTGTAGAGGAAGACCGGGACGCGGCGCTGAATATGATAATTCAGCTCCTTGCTGATCTCAACATACGATGATTCCAGGACCGCCGCGGTAAACTTGGCGGTTGGGTAGGCATTTTCGTAATAGTGAATGTCGAAGTGGCGGGACTGGATGTAAAACCACTCGAAATTCTTGTACTGGACCTTGTTTTTGCCGAAAGCGGTTTCCTGTCCCAGGACCGATCCAGCCAGGGCGGCAAACAGAACGACCGCCAATATGAAGATTTTCCTCATAGGTATCTGCTATCCTTTTGCACAGTGACGTTGAGCGGCGCTACGCCGTCCAATCCATTATACCGGAAAAGCCGCGAGACGCCCGTTGAGGAGACCGGAGGTGAGATTCTACCGGTGCGGGCCAGGCTAGTCCTTCTCTCGTCTTATATCGACACCGAGGGAGGCTAACTTCTCTTCCAAGCGCCAGTACCCTCGGTCTACATGGTATATACGCAGGATCTTCGATGGTCCATGGGCAGCCAGACAGGCCAATACCAGCCCGGCCCCGGCGCGAATATCCGGCGCCATTACCTCTGCGCCATGCAATTCATCTACGCCATTGATGATCGCCTCAGACGCCGAAACCTGTATATCTGCCCCGAGGCGGCGCATCTCCATGGTATGGGAGAACCTATCTACGAAAACAGTCTCTTTGATATGGGAAGTTCCCTGAGCTACTGTCGCGGCTGCCATTGCGCAGGCCTGCAGATCAGTCGGATACCCAGGGAAAGGGAAGGTAGTCAGGCTAACCGGTGATAAACGCTTGGGTGCCTTCACCGAAATACTGTCAATTTTTGTAACAACTTCGCACCCCATCTCCTGCAGCTTAAAATTGACCATCGTCAGATCAGCCGAGGGAACCCCCGAAACCTCCACGCGCCCGCCGGTGATGGCGGCTCCATACAGGTAGGTCCCGGCCACTAATCGATCTCCGGAGACCGTATGTTCCACGGCCGTTAGTTCTTTGACCGGCTCGATGATCACTGTCGGAGTACCGACTCCATGGATCTTGGCGCCCGCCTTGTTCAGGAAATTCGCGACATCGACAATCTCCGGGTCACAGGCAGCGTTGGTGATGATCGTCGGATTTTGTGCGAAGATCGCCGCATACAGCATGTTTTCCGTGCCGGTGTGTGAGGGGCGATCAAAGTAGATTGACCCGCCGTGCAGCGGTTTTCCTTCGGCAATGATATATCCTGCCTTTTCGCTGATCTTGGCTCCCAGCCCCGCAAACCCCTTGATATGGAAGTCAACAGGACGAGCACCCAGCGAACAGCCGCCGGGAAGCGATACGCGAGCCTCACCCATTCGGGCAAGGATCGGGCCCAGCACCAGGAACGATGCGCGCATCTGCCGCATCAGGTCGTATGGCGCGGTGACTTCGGTGATAGTGGCGGCGTCCACCGTCATCACTTCGGCTTTGGCGTCGTAGGTTACTTTGGCGCCAAGGAATTTCATCATCTCGATCAGGGTGTAGATATCCCGAAGCGGCGGGACATTGCGGATAACGCTTTCCCCTTTGCTGATGAGCAACGCACCGGCAATGATCGGCAGAGCGGCGTTTTTGGAACCATCGGCCTTGATCGTTCCTTCGACTTTGTTCGGCCCTTGTATGACAAAACTATCCATGGTGTATCTTTCTGTATCAGACGCCGCGGCGGCGCGCTGTTAGCGACTCTGTCGGTTTCAGTTGACGCGGGTAAAGTGGCAGAATGGTCCGAAAAAGAAAAGCAAAAAAGAGATCACCAGAGAGAAAAGGGGAGACTAACCGACTTTGCGGCCACTCTCGACATCAGCGGTCTCTTCAATCGGATCGAGGCTCGAACGGACGCGCAGGAAAAAGTCTATCGCATCATCATGGCAATAGTCGAGATTGGTCCAGGGGAGACGACAGAACTGGCCGCGAGACCAGATCAGCGTAACCTCGGAAAAGACCCCATCGCCCAGATATATCTTATGACCACCGTCCTTATGCGAGGACATCACCAGGTTGGAGGGGGTGAGCACGCCGGGGTCGAGATTGACCGTTCGGAAAGTGAAATCATGTACCTGGTCGCCAAGTTGCGATTCCAGCTTATGGCAGGCGGATTTGATATCAACCAAACCTTCGCGAGGTACCAGCCGCTCGAAGGAGAAAAACCGACGCTGCAGATCGGTCCCCATCTCCTCGGCATATTCGCGCCCGGTCGAATGAGGAATATCCACTGTCTCCGCATGGACCCGTCCAAACCGACGCTCCAATTGACGGAGTGCATCGGCAAGTGCGTCACGCGATGAGTGCAAGACTGAGACGACGAGGCGCCCTGGAGCTGGTTTTTGTATGCGTGCCATAGATTGAAACCAAAAGTGACGTTTTCTCGATTGAAATCAACAAAAAAGTGGCGTCAATCCAATCATTTCTTCACATTGTCGCGCAAATGTGACTGCGCGGGGAGTTGGCGCGGCATATGAAACTCATTCTTGAGTACCGCATAAAGCTTCGTATCCATCCAGCGTCCTCGTCGACGGCGACTTTCTCTCTCCAACCCTTCAAACTTGAATCCAAGATTAAGGAGCAATCGCTCTGATGCGGTATTGCCGATGAAGACATGCGCGTACACGCGGTGCAATTTGAGTGTCTCGAAACAATATTTGACCGTCAGACTGACCGCTTCGGTGGCGACTCCCATGCCCCGATACTTCAAGCCGAGCCAGTAACCGATTTCCGTCCGTTTATTACGCTGATCAATATCGAATAATCCGACCACTCCGATCACCTCGTCCGATTCCCGCCAGACGATGCCGAAATGGGTCGCGATCTTTTTGCGACTCCAAAGGCGAACCACGTCGAGGAATTGCTCGGCATGTTCGGGACGGTACGGGTGAGGGACATACGTCCATCGGCTGATCTCCCGATTCCGCGCGTATTTGTAGAGTGACGGAGCATCGGATCTTCGCAGTGGCCGAAGTTTCACTCTCGGGCCTAGAATGTCTGGCAGCATAGCAACCTCCCGGTGCTGTTTCCGGTAGCATAAGATTCGCAAGCGATTGCGGCAACTACAATTGTCCAATTGACTTGCTTTGGCACCCGGACTATATTCGGGCGACTGTGATTGAGACGGAGATATATCCATGAAGATACCTACTGTTCGGGCAGCCCGCGGTCTTACCCTCTCCTGCAAAGGATGGCATCAGGAAGCCGCCCTGCGCATGCTCAACAACAATCTCGACCCCGAGGTGGCCGAAAAACCCCAGGAACTGATCATCTACGGCGGTTCCGGTAAAGCGGCCCGCAATTGGGACAGCTACCACGCTATCGTCAAATCGCTGAAATCGCTCGATGATGACGAAACGCTATTGGTCCAGTCCGGCAAACCGGTCGGGATCTTCCGCACCCACGAATATGCCCCCCGCGTATTGATCGCCAACTCCCACCTGGTCCCACGTTGGGCCACCTGGGAGAAGTTTCGCGCCCTCGACAAACTGGGCCTGATGATGTATGGCCAGATGACCGCGGGAAGCTGGATATACATCGGCACCCAGGGGATCCTCCAGGGGACCTACGAGACCTTTGCCGCTGTCGCTGACAAACATTTCAATGGCGACCTGACCGGCAAATGGATCCTGACTGGCGGCATGGGAGGAATGGGTGGCGCCCAGCCACTGGCTGGTGTCTTCAACAACGCCGTAACTTTGGTTGTAGAGGCCGACGAGGCCCGTATCAACCGGCGCCTCAAAATCGGCTACTGCGACCTCAAAGTTAAAGATCTCGACAAAGCACTCAAACTGGTCAAAGAGTCGACTCGCGCCGGCAATGCCGTGTCGATCGGCCTGGTCGGCAACTGTGCCGAGATATTCCCGGAGATCTACCGCCGTGGCATCCTCCCCGATATCGTCACCGACCAGACCTCTGCTCATGATGAACTGAATGGATATATCCCCGAAGGACTGACAGTCGCCGAGGCAACTCGCCTTCGTGAAAAGGACCCAAAAGGGTATATGGCCCGCGCCTATGAGTCGATGGTCAAGCACTGCGACGCTATGGTCAAATTCCAGAAGGCTGGCTCGATCGTTTTTGACTACGGCAATAATCTCCGCGGTCAGGCCGAGATCGGCGGCCTCAAAACAGCCTTCGCATTCCCCGGCTTTGTTCCGGCCTACATCCGTCCGCTTTTCTGCGAAGGGAAGGGGCCGTTCCGCTGGGTTGCACTCTCCGGCAAACCGGAAGATATCCATGTCACCGATAAGATCATTCAGACCAAATTCGGCTATAACAAGCCGCTGGTCCGTTGGATCAACAAAGCGCATGACTCTGTCCCATTCCAGGGGCTCCCGTCGCGCGTCTGCTGGCTGGGGTATGGTGAACGCGCCGAATTCGGCGACATAATCAACACTTACATCAAGCAAGGGAAGATCTCCGCACCGGTTGTGATCGGACGTGACCACCTTGATTGTGGCTCGGTCGCCTCGCCAAATCGCGAGACCGAGGGCATGGCCGATGGATCCGATGCAATCGCCGATTGGCCGCTGTTGAATGGCCTGCTCAATACCGCCTCCGGCGCAAGTTGGGTCTCTATCCATCATGGTGGTGGGGTCGGAATTGGCAACTCCATCCATGCCGGTATGGTGATTGTGGCGGATGGATCCAAAGAAATGAAGACTCGCCTCAATCGAGTGCTGACCAACGATCCCGGCACCGGTGTCATGCGCCATGCTGATGCAGGCTATCGTGATGCTATCGTTCAGGCAAAAAAGCACAAGATCAAAATCCCGATGATGAAGTAGGCCGGGCTGCTCCGCAGCCCATGTATGGCGAAACCGTTTACGCAGTCGAATGAATCTTCCCGGGGAGGGGAAGGGGCCGGTGTGTTTTCACCCAGCCTGATCCGGTGGCTGCTTATCCTCACGGTCGCCTTCTTCGTCGGCTACCACCTGATTCACATTACCGAGCCGCCTAACGGCTACCATGAGTGGCGTGAGGCATTGACCGCCTCTATCAGCCTCAGCTACTACCAGGAGTCGATGTCCTTCTTTGAGCCGCGAGTGCACTATCGGGGTGCCACGCCCGGCATCAATGGCATGGAATTCCCGATCGTCAATTACGCGATCGCCATTCTCTACTCACTCTTCGGACCGCATCACTGGCTGGCCCGGGTCGTGATGCTGCTCTGCACCGGGGGAGCGCTTCTGTTGCTCTTCCGCCTGGTGCGCCGATGGTTCGGCTTTGATATCGCTGTCTGTACCACCTTTGCTCTCGTGATGTCGCCACTATCGCTTTTCTACGCGAGCAAGATCCTTCCTGACTCGTATGTCGTCCTTCCATTGATGCTTTCGGTCTGGGCGTACTGGCGCTGGCACACTGAGCGATCATGGGGGCATTGGGTTGTGGCCGCACTTTTTCTGGCTATTGCCGGGGCGATCAAGCCCACGTGCCTGACTTTGTACCTCCCGTTTCTCTATCTCACCCTTACCGGACCGGGGAAGAAGTGGCGGGAAGTGGGGATATTCACCCTTTTCATTCTGATTTCATTCCTGCCGGTGGTGATCTGGGTCGAATATGCCCGCTCGTTGGCGATGAAATACCAGACCAACGCCTTTTATCTGGGCCAAACGTTCGCTCAGGTTTGGGCCGCAATTCAGTCTGGGTGGTTTATCAAAATGAATCTTCTGCAACGCCCATGGGAGCTTTGGGTCGGCTGGACTCTGGCGATCCCCTTCGTTCTCGGGCTCTATCGTGCCGGTAAAAGCAACCCGGGACGATTCCTGCTCTTCTGGACTCTCGGGAATTTCATCGGCTTGCTGATGATCGCTCACCATTCGGCTATGCATGACTACGATGGCACTCTGATCGTGTTACCGATCGCCGGAATAACCGGACTTGGCCTCTACCATCTACTCTCGTTGAGATCCAATTGGCGCTGGGTTGCGGTGGCTCTGATGCTGGCCGCTCCGATCAACGCGGTCACCCGGCTGGATCATCGCTACGACGACCCTCCCTTCGAGCAGATCAGGGCTGAGGCAGACGCCACCATTTCATTCGATGAACTGGTGATCGCCGAGGACTGGTCGCCGATCATTCGCCTTTACCAGCTCAACCGGTTTGGATGGGCTATGCGGCCGGGGGTGACTGAAGACTGGGTCCGACAGGCGGTCGAAGATGGAGCGGATTGGTTTGTACTTGAGAAGCCATTGTCCCAGCAGCGGTTCGACCTGCTGCCGTATCTTGTTGATACCACCCCGACCCATATCGGCCCGTTATTAGCATTTCGTATCAAACAACCAAATTGACCCCGGACTAAAGAGTCTCTATCATACCGCTATGTCTTCACCCAAAGCTACTTTGATCATCAGCAATATAGGCCAGCTCCTGACCATGGATGGCCCGGTCCCGCGTATTGGCGCGAACATGCGCGAATTGGGGATCATCCGAAATGCGGCGGTCGCGATCGCCGATGATACCATCATCTATGTCGGCGAACGAGCCAAGATGAAAGTCCCGCTCGCGCCGGACTGTATAGAGGTTGATGCTGAGGGGCGTGTGGTCACTCCCGGCCTGATCGATCCGCACACCCATCCGGTCTTCTCGACCACTCGCGAAGATGAGTTTGAAATGCGGCTCCAGGGGAAAACCTATATGGAGATCGCCGCCACGGGCGGCGGGATCAGACGCTCGGTCAGGGACCTCCGTACTACTTCACAACAGGTACTCTTCGCCAAAGCGATGCGAAGGCTCGATCGGTTTATCGAGCATGGCGTCACCACTATCGAAGCGAAGTCCGGCTATGGACTTTCCACCGAATCCGAACTTAAGCAACTAGAAGTCATTCGCGACCTGCATCACGAACATGTCATCGACCTGGTCCCGACTTTCCTCGGAGCCCATGAATTCCCTGATGAGTTCCGTGACAAAAAGGAAGCGTATGTTGATCTGGTGATCAATGAGATGCTCCCGGCGGTCGCTCAGTCTGGTCTTGCCATTTTCTCAGATATTTTCTGTGAAAAAGGAGTTTTTGATCTCGACCAGTCTTTTCGCATACAGGATGCCGCGCGTGGCTTCGGCCTCAAATTGAAATTCCATGCCGATGAACTGGTGTCGTTCGGTGGCGCCGAACTGGCCGCCTCCATGGGCGCGGTCTCGGCCGACCATCTGGTTTATATCTCCGATTCCGGCATAAAGGCGATGGCCGATGCTAAAACTGTCGCGGTCATGCTTCCGGGAACCAGCTACTCTCTGGGACATGGTCACTATGCTCCGGCCCGCAAAATGATCGATACCGGGGTTGTGGTCTCGGTCTCGACCGACTGCAATCCAGGGTCAAACTATTCTGAATCGCTCCCGATGATCATGTCGTTCGCCGCTACCCAACTCCGCATGACCGCCGCCGAGATCTTCTCGGCTGTGACTGTCAATGCCGCCTGCGCGATCGACATGGCCGGCGAGATCGGCATGCTTGTCCCGAACCTTCCGGCTGACCTGGTGATCTGGGATATGAACGACTATCGCGAACTCCCCTACCATTACGGCGTTAATCTGGTCTCCGCCGTGATCAAGCGCGGCCAGGTGGTGCTTCAGCGATGATGGAACATAACCAGACCGGGCTGGGTAAACCATTCATGCGGGCTGCGCTTTTCGTTCTCCTTACCATTGGCCTGGCCGGCTGTGGCGTCTACACGCTTAATCCGGCGGGGAAGTCTGCGATAAAGTCAATCACGGTTGAGCAGATTGAGAACAAAACGACTGAGTTCGGACTCACCGACCGTCTGACTGAATTCGTTATCGATGCCTTCATTAAGGAGGGGTCGATGAAGGTTGTGCCGGAAGGGATGGGGGATGCCTCCCTGATTGCCATTCTCAATCGCTACCAAAAACTACCGGCAAAGTTTGACGAAAATGACCAGGTTGAGGAGTATAAGATTGTGCTCGACCTCCAGGTGACCCTGAAGAATCCGAAGGATGATTCGGAGATCTGGACCGAACATATGATCCAGGAGGGGCTCTATAACGCCAGCTCACAAACAGAAGAAGATGGCCAGCGGGCGGCAGGAAACCGGCTCGTCGAGGCTATCCTCAACCGAACCACAAAATCATGGTAACCGGTACCGGCGAAAAGAGTTGACTTCGCCGGTCTATGCCGATATTATCCGAACCAGGAAGCTCACATGAAAAAGGCTATTCGCACAACAACTTACCTGCTCTTGGTCTGCGCCCTGGCTCTAGCCACGACCGCCACTGCAGGAAATTCCAAAACCGGCACGACCGCATTCCCTTTCCTTAAGATCAACCCGGGTGCCCGGGCGGTCGCTATGGGTGGGGCATTTACCGGTCTGGCTGACGATGAAATGGCCGCCTACTACAATCCGGCCGGTCTGGCCCAGCTTGAGGGGAAGCGGTTTATCGCCGAGTACCAGAGCTATATCGCAGATATCAATAGCGGCATGGTGGGGATAGTCCTCCCCAACTCCGCCGACCGCGCTCTGGCGATCCATATCAGCTATCTCAATTATGGTGACTTTGTCCAGACCGATGAATTAGGGAATATCACCGGCGAGTTCGGCGGCTCGGATATGCTTTTTGGTGTCTCCTATGCCATGCGAATCAAGCCGACTATCCTGGTCGGCGCGACCGGAAAATTCATCTACGAAAGCCTGCAGGATTATTCAGCGACCGGCGCTGCGGTCGACCTCGGGGCCAAGTATGTTTCGGATCGTGATCGCTATCACCTGGGGGTGATGGTTCAAAACCTTGGCGCGCAGCTCTCCAGCCTTGGAGAAGAGAAGGATGCGCTCCCGCTGACTTTCCGTGCCGGCGGAGCGATTCGTCCGCGTGGGCTCGCGATTGTCACCAGCCTGGATATCGCCGTACCGATCGACAACGACCCATTTGTGGCGGTTGGCGCCGAGCTGTATAAATTCGACCCGGTCTTCATTCGGATGGGCTGGAATAGCTTTGGCAGCAATTACAAGGCGGCCAACTCGGATGATAATTGGGCCGGTCTGTCACTCGGCTTTGGCATTGATCTCTGGACCACCCAGCTCTCATATGCTTTTACTCCGGCCGCGGACCTTGGCGAAATGCATCGCATAACCTGGCAGGGGAGATTTAAATGATCAGATCACGGATGATTCGTGTCGCAATGGCGGCACTCATGGCCGCGTCGATAGTCGGCGGATGTTCTGAGTCCGGACCGACCAATCCGCGCGAGACAGTGATCGCCTTTTTTGGCGCCATGGAGAAAAATGACCAGGCAACCCTGGCCCGCCTGTTGGACCTTCCAGCGCTGATGCGCAACAAGTCCGAGGACTACGCAGTCACAGCCGATCAACCGCGCATTTTCACCAATCCGCAAGATATCCTGAATGACTTGACCAACGATGGCCTGACCAAAACCCGATGGTTCGCCATGCAGCGGATCATCAACGATGCGTTTGTCGAACCGGAGACAGCGACAGTCGAGGTCACCTTCGTGGACAAAGAACATTCCAAGGGATATCGCACCAATTTCGGACTGCACAAGGTCAATGGTAAGTGGCGTATTTACAGTTTCAAGACCTTCCAGGAGTCGGGACAGTCTGAGAACTAACGTTATTTTCTCGCTCGTCTGGGGGATCGCATTGCTCCTGGCGTGTAACCAGGAATCCAAGCAATCGGCCGATATGCAGAATACGAATAATTCTATCCCCGAGATCACGGTCCAGCAACTTCAGCAGAAGGCGAATAACGGAGAGCAGTTTTATCTGCTCGATGTTCGCACGTTGCCTGAATATCTGGAGGCTCATCTCAGTTTCACCGATGATCTGATCCCGCATGACTCCGTACCATCGCTCCTTCAGCGACTCCCCGCAGATAAATCGACACCGCTGTATGCGTTCTGCCGCTCCGGTAATCGGAGCGGACTGGTCACCCAGTATCTTCGCTCGATCGGTTACACCAATGCATTTAATGTGTCCGGTGGAATTATCGCGTGGAGATCTGCGGGATATGAGACGGTCGCGGGTCAGTGATACGCTCGACTCCCCAATAAAAAACTTGCCGACAGAGCCAGACGAGAAAGAGGGGATGTTCCCGCGCTGGCGTGGGATGCCGGCAAGTGATAGAAATCTACATTAATAGCAGAAAGCTGTCAATCCTTTCAGAGATAATCTCCGGGTTCCGCACCAGATATTTTGCCTAATCTGGTCCATATTGGGCGTGAATAGCGCATCGCATTCCGCGCCCAACCGCAATCTATCTTATTGCGATACAATACGCTAATCGGTCTGCTCTCTGTTGCCGACTTTCGTGGACTATTGTGGCTGTGTGAACGACTCTCGAATGCTCGGCCAAAAGTTAGTTTGCGTGGGGGAATATGAGTCGCCGATTCTGTTGGACAGAAGCGCCCGGGCGTTCGTCAGATATGGGCGAGGGAGCCACATTTCGCTTGTGCCGCACTCCGCCCAGGCGTATATTGGCCGCCTAGAAATTCTGACTACATAAGGTTGGGAGATAGAGATATGCGAATTCTTACCGGGTTTATGGCGCTGATGTTGGTAGCTGCCATTTACGTTGGTTGCCGCGATGATGTTATTGTCGAACCGCCGCCACCTCTTGAGGGTACCTACGAGGGTGTCTACAGGTACGAGAAGACCGGTCAGCCGGTTCAGGAACAGCAGATCAAGTGGATCTTTACCACGACATCGTGCCTCATGGATCTCGACACAACATTACAGGCTGAAACTGATCGTAAGTTCTGTGACATTGAAGGTCGTTACATCATATCGGATGGGATTGATGTCTACGTGCCGATAGTTCCTGGTACGACTGAAGACAATTTCATGAACAGAACCCGCAAGGCCTGCAACAAGGACCTTGGCCCGTTCGGCAAATTCCAGTTGGATCAGTCGGTAGTGAATAAGGTTACGATGATTCGCAATAACGTTGCGGACACCGCATTCCAGCGAATTCTCCTGACCAAGATCTCCGACGAATTCTAGCGTAGAGATCGCGGGTGCGTTCCCGGGAGGGACGAGAGTTGCGAAAGACGTTAATGACTATGGCGGCAGTAATTACTGCCGCCCTTTTTATTGGTTGCCCACCTACACCACCTGATGAGCCGCCACCAGTCGAAGGAAGATACTCAGGTATCTATCTGCTCAAAAATTCAAGCCACCAGACTATTGAGCAACATATCACTTGGGTGTTTACACCCGTGGCGGTATTCATGGACCTGGACACAACCATACAACCTGAAAGCTCAAGGCAGTTCTGTGATATCGAAGGTCGCTATTTGGTCGGCGATGGCATCGATATTTACATTCCGATCGTTGCCGGTAGAGACTCGTTATCGTTCAAGAACCGTACCCAGAAGGCTTGCAACGAGACCTTAGGGCCGTTCGGCCGGTTCCAGTTGGATCAATCCGCTTTCAACAAAGTTGTCCTTTCAAGAGTCAATATAAGCGATACGTCATTTCAGAGGATCATGCTGACCAGAGTCTCAGATGAATACTAACTGAACCAATGTCAATTGGTATGGGAGGATTCTCAAATGCGTCACCTCTGCCTGATCCTGTTTGCACTTGCTGGTATGGCTATCCTGTCAGCCTGCCGTGACAGTGTTATTGTCGAACCGCCACCACCTTTGGAAGGTACCTACGAGGGAACCTATAGCTACGAGAAGTCCGGTCAACCGGTGGAAGAGCAAGCCATCATCTGGATATTTACTGAGAAGACCTGCCTGATGGACCTCGACACGACCAAACAAACCGAACGTCTTTTCTGTGATATCGAGGGCCACTACATCCTATCTGATGGTGTTGACATTTATGTTCCAATAGTACCGGGTCGGGATACATCATCATTCCGGAATCGCACTAAAAAGTCCTGTAACGAAGACAAGGGTCCATATGGAAAATTCCAGCTTGACCAGTCGGTGCCAAATCGCGTGGTGATGACTCGCAACAACGTTGCAGACACCGTGATCCAGCGGATCATCCTCTTCAAGATATCAGACGAATACTAGACCTGTTCTCTCGACCGCTTTGAGTCCCGGAGCCCCCGGGGCTCTTTTTTTATCACCAAATCACATTTTCACTGACAGCCCCTGTCAGTCCCGCTCCCGACATTACTCACGGGCAGGGGAAGTCCGATGGGGGAAGCGGATCTCCCCTGCCCGATTCCAGCCAGAACCGGAGGAAAATATTATGCTCTCCAAAGTTGTCTCCTCGGCCACTCTCGGAGTCGAGGCGTATCGAGTCGAAGTCGAAGCAGATATTCAGCAACAGGTGCCGCTTTTTATCACGGTCGGCCTACCCGATGGTGCTGTTCGTGAATCCAAAGAACGGGTCACTGCCGCGATCAAAAATTCGGATTTCATCTTCCCCTCGAAGCGTGTGACGATCAATCTCGCCCCGGCAGATGTGAAGAAAGAGGGGTCGGCGTTTGACCTTCCGATAGCGGTGGGAATTCTCGCCGCCACCGGGCAGATCATTCGCGAGCGGGTCGATGAGTTTGTCTTGTTGGGAGAGCTTTCTCTCGATGGCTCGCTCAAGCCGATCCCTGGTGTTCTTCCCATGACCATGAGTTTTGCATCGGGCAACGGCATCAAAGGGATTCTCGTTCCCAAAGAGAATGCCCGCGAAGCGGCTATGGCCGGCACTATCCCGGTCTACCCGATCAAGACGCTCAAAGATGCTGTGCAGTTTCTGGAGGATGAAGCATCGATCCGTCCATTCGAGGTAGATATCGCCACTGTCTTTAATGATGCCCGTCGCTATACCGTAGATTTCGCCGATGTCAAGGGGCAGGAATCGGCGAA
This sequence comes from bacterium, assembly GCA_016708025.1. NCBI lineage: Bacteria > bacterium. The sequence continues at coordinate 60,267 of JADJGQ010000001.1, forward strand.
ACGTGCACTCGAGGTTGCCGCCGCCGGAGGGCACAATATTATCATGATCGGCCCTCCCGGTTCCGGCAAAACGATGCTCGCCCGCCGCATGCCGACTGTTCTCCCCGATATGACGATCGCCGAAGCGCTCGAAACGACCAAAATTCACTCGGTTGCCGGACGGCTCCCGGCGAACGCGGCACTCGTCGCAACGCGCCCGTTTCGCGCGCCGCATCATACCATCTCCTATGCCGGACTGGTCGGGGGAGGGGCGATCCCAAAACCGGGCGAGGTCTCACTGGCGCATCATGGCGTGCTCTTTCTCGATGAAATGCCTGAGTTCAAGAAAGATATCCTGGAAATGCTTCGTCAGCCGATGGAGGACAAGCAGGTCACTATCTCGCGGGCATCCTCGACACTAACCTACCCGGCGGGATTTATGCTGATCTCCGCGATGAATCCCTGTCCCTGCGGATACTTTGGCGACCCATCGCATGAGTGCCATTGTTCGGCGGGGGATATCCAGCGATACATGTCGAAAGTCTCCGGCCCGCTTCTGGATCGGATAGATATTCATATCACGGTACCTTCGGTGAAGTTCAAGGAATTGTCGTCGGAGACGCGAGGGGAACCATCGATTCATATCCGCAAACGGGTGAACGATGCCCGGAAGATGCAGCTCGAACGATTTAAGGACGAAAAGAACATCTACTGCAACGCGCATATGGAATCATGCGATATCCGGAAATACTGCGTGATCGATGAAAAATCACAGTCGCTCTTGGCGTTGGCCATCACCAAGCAGGGGCTTTCCGCCCGTGCGTACGATCGTATTCTGAAGGTCTCGCGGACGATTGCCGATCTGGCGGGTTCGCCGAATATCGAGATGGGGCATATCGCGGAAGCGATCCATTACCGGACGCTGGACAGGAGTCTGTGGTTGTAAAGGCCTGACCAACCGGCCGGATCGTGGCCCAACCGCAAGGTGCGGGTGTCAGGTAAAGTCAGCAACGAGATCTGTGTCGATCGTGCCGGTCGCAGGGGCGGGGGCGGGGAGAGGGCCGGCCCCCTTTGTCCAGGTCAGGTCGAAAATGCGTGTCAATTTCCGAGGATCTCGCGGGTCCTGAGAACGGGGGTAGTTGAATCGCTTGATAAGGCTGGGGGACGTTTTGTTCGAGACATCCACGACGTCGATCCCTTCGCCATAGATCCCCGCTGCATACAGGGTGTCATTTCTGATCGCGATATCGTGGTAATAAAATGGCTGGAACCCGCCGACTTCAACCGGCGCGGCCGGGTTGGAGATATCAAATATCTCAAGTCCGCCGACTCCGTGATTTCCGACGACATACGCATAGTCGCCATCACTGGGGTCATCGTCCCCACTTCGACCGGATTCGAAACATCGGAAATATCGAAAATCTGGAGCTTTCATTCTTTGACATAGCCCGAGCCACCTTTGCATCTTTGGACGGGGTGATCGAGGGCATAAAGCCGACCTCGGTCGGGGGCATCGTATTGATATCGATAATACTGACTCCGTCATTTCGTGCGCAGAGGAGCGCGTACTCATTCCCCAGCGAATCAGTATACCCCCAGATGCCGCCATAGGTGGATCGTTCATTCCAGTGACCCAACAACTGTATGTTCGACGACATATTCTGGACGGAGAAAGACCGTTCTAAGCTCTGGGCCACAAACGTCCCGCCTCCATCGACCGCAACTATACGACAGAAGTAGGTCGAGCCGTTGGTCAGCCCGGGTGGGCCGGCACCCGACAGACGCCGGGGTAGAGCCAAAAAGGGATGCCGGGGGTTTTACATAGGGAGGATCGGGCAGGAGGGTCTGTAACAATGTTTTGCCGGTTTCCAATTGCGGCCACCAGGCGTAAATGATGTCCATTCCCGATGCGCCGGAGAAGATATTGAAGCCGTTGTACGTGGAACCTGTCCCGTCATAGTCACTCGCCATCACGAACAGATACTCGCGCTTCCCAACCGAATTGCTGTTGGGATCCCAGGTGAGATTGGCGGCCCCCTGGCCGGCATCTTCCACAAAACAGAGATTGAGACGGCGCGGATTTAACGGGTCGGTGACATCATATGCCGCTCCGGGGAATGTCCCAACGCCCGCAGAGGCGTAGCCGAGATCGCGCCGAAATGTCCGGCAGACCGAGGTCGTGGTGGTGCTGAATTCTATCTTAACAGGGAAGTAGCCGGCATCGGAGAGATTACTTCCGAAGAAGCTCTTTCCTTTACCGATCGATTGAAAAAAGGCTTCACCGGACCAACTGATACCGCGCATCCATCGATCGGCCCCTTGCCAATTGGCGCCAATATCCGGCTCGCCTTGCGATGCTACAGAAGCTACCTGTGCCGGAAGATCCGGTTCCGGTGAGATGACCTCCATTGTCGAGTACTGATTGGTTGCGGGCGACCAAGCGGCTTCGACTTGAATAGCCAGCAGGAGAACGCAAAGAAATTTCAGCCCGCATGCAATGACTGAACGGTAATTAGCCACGACCACTCCTTCAGACGGATAGAATGTATCTGTGGGGAATATACAATCGTTGACCGATTTAGTCAACGATGAGAGGTGCCGCGGGGGGTAGAAAACCGGGTGGTTAGTTGGCAGTCTCTAATTCGACATTAAACCAGATCATTGTCCAGACGACTGTCAGGATCCCTTTGATATCGATCGCCCAGCCGCCACCAATCAGATAAAGATAGGCAACAAGCGAGAAGCCGAAAAACATTTTGGTCAATCCAAGTTTGACTTGGGTGACGATGAAATTATAGAGACCGATCAGCAGAAAGAGGCCGATCAGAGCAGGGGCGAAGATCAGTGACAACCAACCCCAAACTCGGTCAAGCGAAGCCTGTCCACCCATGGGAGTCGGGTCCGGAAGATTCATCAGATAATAGAAATGGGCGCAGAAGAAAAACGCCCCGAGGACGAGGTAGAGTATCCCTTCCATCGATTCGTCGCGCAACTCGCGGATACCGACCATCACGAAAAAGAGGGCGGCGGCGACTAACCCGGACATCATGATCAGGGATCCGTTGGCGTAAAGTTGGTTCAGGCTGCTTTCCATATTTTTCTCCTGACCCCTACTAACGTAAATGGCGTGCCGGAACCGCCCTGTCCCAAATGGGACAAGTCAACTTATTGTGCAGGAATAGATTTCGATGTTAGGAAAGCTGGAGGATGGGATTGCGGCCACTGCGAACTTCGCAATCGGCCGACATCGGTATGCAGCGGATGGGTATAGTGCGCGGCCAATACCCATCATGGACTGAACTTATGGACAATCCGGCAGCGTCACGCCTCCGGAAACCAGATAGACGATCAAGAGACTGAGGTCGGACAGATCAATCCTCCCCGAGACATTGATATCAGCTTCGTCTGTACAGGTAGGCGCGGCAAAACCGCCGATCAGATAGCCGATCATCAGCGAAAGATCCGACAGATCGACCGGTCCGATACCGTTTACATTTCCGGTGGTCCCTTCACAGCAACTGGGCGGGTCAAGGAGAGTCGACCGAAGGCTGTATGCATCGATCAAAAAGCATCCGCTGTTGACGTTGAACTTCAGCTCCTGCGGACCAGTACCGGTGAAGGCTCCGCAGTCGAATTTGTAAGTTCCGGGAGTGGTCACTGCGATACTCCCCGAAGTATTAGTGCCGCCGGGCAGGCTGATCTCGATACTTCCCGGTGTCGTCACCTGGAAGACCTGGATCCTGACTTCCATTGCCGCATGCCAGGGTGTCAAGGACGGGACAGTAAACAGATTGACCAGTTCGGTCGATCCGCATGTTCCCCAGCGGGAGGGGACATCTTTCAGGTACAGACCGGGCAATTCTGGGCTCACCACTGTGTCAAAAGCGGGCGGGGACTGGTTCATCGCCTCATTCCCCTGGGCCTGGCCACCGACGGAAAATCCGGGGAAATCATATGGATTTGAAGCCGATGCTGTACCGGGCTGATCGGTTCGAAGTCGCGCTGTGTAGGTGAAGGTTGGCTCATCACAACGCATCCGAAAGTCTGCTGGCTTATTTTGGCTATTGAGAACAGTGCGTACTTCATTTCCAGCGCTATATCCTGCCGAACCGGGGATATTCCAACTCCAGACCGCCCGTTTATGGCGGGAGAATCCCGGGAGGAATAGGGTGTCTTCGTACATCGTGACAGTAGCCGAGGTCGAGGTATCTCCTTCGAACGTAAATGTCGCCTGCCCGTTCTCCGGGACGACAAACGAGAACCAATAGCCGTAATACGCCTGTTGACCACGTTCCCACAGCCAGGGGCGAGCATCCGAGGTCGCCAGCAGTAGATTGATCTCGCTGATCCGGAAATTCAGCGACGAGGTATCCGCCACCACTTTCGTGCGAACAGTATCAACAACCGTTCCCGGAGGATTCGCCAGCAGCCAGGCGCGATAGTCGTCACGAAGTTCGGTGAAGGCCGTGCGCAGTGAAATCGTGAATTGCACTGTACTTGTCGCCGCCGCCGTCCAAGCGCCGATATGCGACGTAGTATTTGCGGAATCCATAAATGTCTGCAGGAACGGCGAACTACTTGTACCTGACCATCCATTGGCATTGCCGGCTCCGGACCTGACGGTGATCCGGTACTGGCTGTGATTGTCAAGAGCGAGCAGAGCATCGGCAAAGAGACCGCCATTTGATGCTGTTATCGTCACCTGGATATCGAATACCGAGGAATCCAGTGCGCGCTGTAACCAGCCACGTAAGTCAGTCGGTGTGATGATCGAGCCACCGTAGGTCAGCAGACCTAGCGGGCTGGCCTGGCCAGAGATGTGCAACTCGAGCGATAGCCCCCCATGACCCGACCGGACGGATTGTGCGCTCTCTCGCGCAATTGCCGCAAGAGTGGAGTCGACCGTTGCCTTGGTGTACCATCCCAAGGCGCTTTGTGGAATACTCGACTCACTCGCCGTTTGCCCGCCTTCATACAGCACCGTCACATTCTCCGGGCAATAGTGGAACGGCACCGAGAGTGTGTTGTAGGCCATTACCAATTCTGCCCAGTACCGACGGTGATTGTTAGTTCGGTTCGGTCCACCACCAATGAGCAATGCTCTTTTGTTGGGGCGACAGATATCCGGATCCTCCCAGAAGTACGAGGAGTCCCCGGTGGTGGTGGGATAACCAGGAGCATCGAGGATCTTCTGCCATCGGGTGGCGTAGAGAGAGAGCTCATCCTGATCGAGCGGACTGATCGGCGCAACGTCATCCTTGCTCTGCAAATAGCCGGTCGCCATGACCAGCGATCCAGCAAAGCTGTCATGCGGTTGTGGTCCGACCAGGAACGCTTCGGACCGTGGAGCGAGTGGGCTGTTCGAGAGATAGTCCGGGTAGAACGAGATCAACTTCCCTTCGGCAGAATCGCTCACATATCCGACAACTGATACCCGTCGGCCATCCAGCGAATCAAGTTGTTGGTGTATCCCTTCCAGCGTGCGCACCGTATCCTCATCGGTGGCGCAGAATGCGGAATTGGAGAACCCATCGACCCAGACCATAAAGTTACCAGCGATCGGGCCGGTCCAGAAATCATTCCATTCGAGCCAACTGTCGTCGCGATACCCCCAATTGACACAATTGACAGGGGGGAGGATGGTATCAAACAGCACCGATGGATACGGCTGAGGAGTCGTGCCATCGTATTCTATCGTGACATAAAACGGTCCATTGACACAGACCGGATCATCCAGTCGCAACACGCCGACCTTTGGCGCCATGAACGAGACTGAATCAAGCTGATAATGGCGGCTGTACAACTTCTCCTGCGGACCGGCGCAGGAATCATCCGGCAACGCGCTCCAGATCTGCAACCTAATGCCGAGCGGCCACTGTGCGCCGGTGAAATGGAACATCGGCATCGAGACGAAATAGATCGCGTACGGGTAATCCTCAGTCCCGGTGCAGTTCACCGGGTTCATGTACGAGGCAAAGCGGTATCCGGGCTGAATGCCGGAATAGTAGGCCATTGCGGTCGGGACATGGTTTTTGAGCGAGCAGGACGCCGCTTCAGTGGGGCGGAAATTCTGGCGCAGCAGATTGAACGGTTCGTTGACCAGATCGAATGCTGGTGGGAGATTGTCAACAGTGTCGCTTGCGGTAAGACCAACAGCGGTGATCACCTGAATCAGCAGACAGACCAGAAAGGCCGCCGGCCATCGTCTCTTCCATTCCATCCCAATCTCTCCACGTCGCGAGTTGTGCAATCGAAATCTGCAGTAGAAGGGTGGTGCATCCCGAGCAAAGGAGCACCAACTCCAATATAACAGATAGTGCGCAGTTTGCGACAGGCAAGTTGCTCCCGTCGGGCCCGTGTAGCTAACGTGTCCGTAACGCATTGTAGTATAATTCGTTACAATATTCCGATAAGGGACGCGCTGTTTTAAGCGGCATCCCGAAGAGTCGGAATTTACATTAGGGGCGGAAATTCAGACAGAATCGCGGCCGATAAGTTTTGGGCGCGATTTCGGGGAATATTGCTTGAGTTCGATTCGATTGAATGGAAGAACCTGAAACCGGGATAATTACAGATGCAGTACGTCATCGTCTCACAAGCGCACAAAGCTACCTATCAGCAGGTCATCAACGCGGTGGAAGGGGAGATGATCGAGGTTGGACCGGAAGATGTAGATTTTCCCGGTTGGGTCTGGTGCACCGATCAGCACGGCATCAGTAGTTGGATCCCCAAAGCTTATTTGGCGATTGAGTCCGAGAAGGGGAGACTGCTTCGCGATTACAACGCCATGGAATTGACTGTCGGGCTCGGCGATCGATTGTCAGTTGTAGTGGAGGAATCATCCTGGTATCTCTGCGAAACGGAGAGCGGAGTTCGCGGCTGGGTGCCGATAGAAAATGTCAGACCGCTTTAGATTCGAGGGACTAGTACATGGACCATGGTCACCATTCCCACGGGCACTCTCATCCTCAACCTCCGTCATCACATAACACGCACCATTCTTCACGACAGTCTGATGCCGCATTGGCTTTCAGCGCAACCCTGCATTGTTTGATAGGCTGCGGGGGGGGGAGGGGGGGGGGGGGAAAGGGGGGCCGGGGGGGGCCCCCCCCGGGGGGCCCATGGTGAGGCTCGGGTTTGTTTTCGGCTTTCTCCTCGGGATGATCCCGCTGTTGCGAGCCGGTTTCTCTACTAAGCGTGCGTTCAGGCAGGTACTGATCGCCGAGGGGCTCAGTATCGCGGTGATGGAAGCGTTCGAGGTCGCGACACAACTGGTGATCCCGGGAGTAATGGAAGCTGGCTTGACTGATTCACTCTTCTGGCTCGGGATGCTCGCCGCTTTGGTGGTTGGATTTATCGCGGCTTATCCGGTGAATCTGATCATGATCCGACGCGGCGTTCGCCACCAGCACTAAGATTACTTCAGGAGTCGTCGCGTGATCTCGTCGGCAAGGTAGATTCCTTCTTCAGACAATTTCAACTGGTCCCCCTCCGGGAGAAGGTGTCCTGACCTCACCAACAGTTCGAACTGCTTGGCATCCAGACGCTCCTCGACCGATACTCCAAAGCGGGCCGCATACTGATGACGGTCGATCCCCCGCGAGGTCCGCAGCCCCAGCATGATCGATTCCACCATCCGTTCATCGATCCCCGATTCATCGTAGATCACCGGACGGCTTCCCGACTTGAGCGATTTGATGTACTCCATCACGTTTGAGACATTGGCAAACCGACGTCCCTGCATGAAGGAATGCCCCGATGGTCCCAGTGCGAGATAATCGTTCCCTTCCCAGTAGCCGAGATTATGGCGGCACTCAAATCCCGGTTTGGCAAACGATGAAATCTCGTAGCGGTGGTAGCCGGCCTCGGCGAGCCGTTCACATCCGCCGCGATAGAGCGCGAGGCAGACTTCCTGCGATGGCATCACCAGCGAGCCCGACTCCACCCGCTCCGCCAGTTTTGTCCCCGGTTCGACAGTCAGTTGATAGAACGAAATGTGGGGCGGGTTCAAATCGATGAGCTCATCCAAATCGCGCGAGAGGATCTTGCTGGTCTGTTTGGGTAGGCCAAAGATCAGGTCCAGGCCGAAATTCTCATACCCCAGCGCATTGGTCAGATAGACCGCTTTGTAGCTGTGGTCGGGATTATGCTTTCGATTGAGCAGTTTCAGTAGATGTGGGTCAAATGACTGGATACCGAAGGTCGGGCGGTTGATCCCCAGCTCTCTAAATGCCTGCAGATTTTCCAGATGAACCGAATCCGGGTTATTCTCGATTGAGAACTCGATTCCGTCCGACACATAAAACAGAGAGCGAAGTTGGGCCAGCCAGTCGGAGAACATCTGGAGGTTGGTCAGCGAGGGGGTGCCGCCGCCGATGAAGATGGTCGAGATCTCACGATCCTGCCCGGCGTAGGCTTCGGCGCAGAGTTCGGTCTCAATGCGGAGGGCTTCGTAAAACGAGCGCTCCATCCCGAGATCGAACAGCTCCTTATAAAAGTCGCAGTACGAGCACTTATTGCGGCAAAAGGGGAAATGGACGTAAAGACCGAATGGCATTTAGAGTGGCACGCCGACCCGATCGAACCGGATATGGGTCGGGGCATTCATGATGCCGTGACCGATCCAGCTGAACAGATCTATGACGTACGGGAAGGACCAACCCGGTGGGTCTGTCGCCGGCTCCCACGACCAGTAAATGAATACTGCTTTGCCGTGGATATTGGCGGCAGGGACCGTTCCCCAGAAACGACTATCCCGACTGTCGTCGCGGTTGTCGCCCAGCACAAAGTACTCATTCTGCGGCACCACCAGCGGGCCGAAGTTATCCCGGAAGGAGAGATCCATCGGGATGATCTTTTTGTCGATGTACTTGGCATCATCAGGGACTTTCGCCGCCTGACCATCGACATACAGTACTTTGTCCACGACCTCAACCGTCTGACCCGGCAACGCCACCACCCGCTTGATATAATCCTTGTCCGGATTATTGGGATATTTGAAGACGATGATATCGCCGGCCTCCGGGACTTTCCCGCCGTACTTGTACGCCAGCTTGTTCACAAAGATGTAGTCTCCCTCGTAGAGGGCGTTTTCCATCGATGCTGAGTTGACGCGATAGGCCGAGACCACGAAGAAGCGGAGCAGCAGGGCTGCCACGACTGCGATAATGGTCGTCTCCAGATATTCCCGCCATAGCGGCTTTCGTTCCTTTTGATTGAGGAACGAACGGGCATGTTGCTGCCGTTCAATCTGGGTATGTTCCTTGATGAGGAAATCTTGATCCATACGTACTTGGGTTATCGGTTGTTCCCCATAGTTCTTTAGGCCAGGGGTATGAAATAATCAGGACTAAATATATGGCGGATAAGGGGGGATAGCAACGAGGGAAGGGGGTGCCAGATTGGAATCATCAGGTAGTTGCAGGCGAGTCGGATAGGTTTTGACGGGGGCGTGATGAGTGTGGTGGCGGGGATGTGTGGCATAGTATAGTCTTCCTACTAGAGGGGGAGGAATCGGAAGTACTGAGAAATGTAATACGGGGGGGGTGGATCCTAGCCTGCGCTGGATGAGGTGGGTGGTTGGAACGCGGGTACGGTTGAGGAAGGGAGGGGGATGTTGAATGGATGGAAGCGCGGAGGGTAGGTCATGAATGGCTTGCTGCACGCCATCTAACAAAATGGTGAAAGAGACGTTAGTACAACCCTAACTCAGTCAATGACTGAATATCGGCCGCAATTATAGAGAACCGGTTAGCAACCAAAGTCGCTCGAATATCCGCCTCCGTCGTCATGGCATCACAATAGGGCAATCCAACTTCCTCCAAGGCTGACTTGATAATCGCAAGTCTTTCTGCAGACTCTAGCTCCGGGTCTTCGAAATAGAGTGCTTTCTTAAGCATTGGTGCGACGACCTCCGATACTTGATTTTCCAGTCTCGCGTGAATATTGCATTGGTAGTGTTTGGTAGTAACATCGTCACGGATACTTCGCAGAAGAACTCCGATATTAAGATAGGACTGACCTCCATAGGGTAAACTCTGCAGATTAATAACCTGTACAACCTCTGGAAAGACTCGCCGCCAACTCATTCCTGTTCGTCTGAATCCATGCTTCCTTAACAGGGCTGTGATTTCCTTTGCCAGTGCACTTCTGATTTCCTTGCGTGTCTGAGCCATCGAACACACCATTTTAGCGAGTCTGTTTTCTGGAATTACTCCTGCCTCGAACTTCCATATTGTCACAGAGGGCGGGTCCGCTAATGAACCCGGCCATGCTTCAAAGTTCTACTCTAGTCCAATCTCTTTTCCAAGAATCCTCCCACGTTTCTCTCCGAAGTATTCGCAAAGGGTACCGGGAGCAAACTCACCAGTGACAAAGAACAACTGGTCAGGTGGAACCAATTTAAACTGACGAAGGTGATTCCTCTTAAGGATTTGCTTCAACCGTGGTGAAATGAGATAGTATTTTGGCATTGGCCAAATGATGAACAAGTCACTCTCATCCCATTGCGTTATATCGATCAGTTTTGCAGGGTCTTTGACGCCCGAAAACTTGGTATACCCGCAGCCGCCGCATTTGTGAACCAGTTTCACCCCCGATGCTGGGGAGGCCATGCCTCCCCAGCCGGTAACGATCAACTCATAGAGTGGCGGAACAGTCGAGAGATCTTTGCTCCCCCGTCTTACTCCGGTCGCTACCACTTTTTCGAGTCGATACCCAGTCACATTCTCTCGATCGAACAGCTCTGCGACCTGCTCCGTAATCACGCATTCTGAGGCCCAGGTCCAGAAGATCGGTGGGACCTTGGTAGAAGGAAGAATGAGGTAAATAGTCCCTTCCCTGTAATAGCCAACATTGTGCGCTTTATCAACTGGGCAGTCGGTCACTTTTCCCGACGTTATCCGCTCTTCATCGAAGAGTGGAAAGAACCCGTGACCTGGAGCACCGAAGTATGTGAAGTTCATGAATGGCTCCCAATCGGAGATTGACCAAGGCTATCGCCCCATACCATCTAAAGCACAGGCGAATCAGGGGCGGGTCGCTTGTATGGACCCGCCCACTACTCATTTGACCTTCTTCACTTCAAGAAAAGTCCTGCAGGAAATCCTCTCCTTTGATCAGATTGGCGTTCTTGATGTCGCGCTGCACGCACCACTCTTTGAATCGCTGTGAAGCAATGTGCAGGTGGTAGAACCCTCGCGGAACAAAAAGGTCTTCGCCAGACCACGTGGTCTCCTTAATGTAAATTCCCTTGAGTTTCAAGAGAAGATCGCCACCCATCAGGCATCTGGAGCAGTGCTGTTCTGCTTCGTAGACGACCTCACTCTTCTTGAGGTCAAGTTCAGTTTTTGAGTAATTGATCGCAGCTACATAGTATCGGGGAAGATGCTCTGCAACCCTCTTTGGCTTGACTTTAACGACGTTCGCTTGCCCCCTAAAGGTGAGGCCCGTGAGACCATCCTGCTTAAACAGGTCAACGAACTTCTCTGAAACGAGAAGATCTACGACGCCAAATGCAATGTCTCCCAACTCTCGCCCAAGAAATTCCATTTCGACATTAAATGGTGGCAGCCATTCAAGCATGCTGATGTATCTCTTACACTTTCGGCACAATTGCGCTTCGCCCATGTTTATAGGTTCAGCTTTGAAAAAGTCGGTCACTGCCGGATTTGTCGATCTGCTTATTGGAGACTCGAGAGAATAAAATGCCTTCATTGTATGCCCTTTGGAAACCGTTTGAGCAAGTCTGGTAGCGAGTAACGCTTGGTCAAATATCTGAGGAATTGCGTAAAGGTCATTGTCCTGTTTGCAAGGATAACTTCAGCGATTTCTTTGTCCAGTGCTCTGTGCCAATCCTGATAGCCCCTATGGGATGCCAGGTCCTTGGCAAATGCTATCATCCGAGAATCCCTTAATTTAAACAGGCCCTTAAGTCGCGGATGGTCACTCAAGGCGTTGAATATAGCTTTCGAAATAACATGATGTGCTTGACCCTTTCCGGCCTTTATCAGAGACTTGGTGGCCTGCGAATATCCACCACCAGGCAAGTATAATCCTGCAATGAAGGCGCTGCTGACTGCACCTTTCTCAAAATCACTTGCACACGGATCTGCCAGAGTACTAGCAGTGGTCCATGCATCCCACAGCGACGAGCCAATTTCAACTGCCGCCCACGCTGCAGCGGCAAGAAGCAATGGGCTTTCGCCGCTTGGGTCAACATAGATAAGCGGGTTTCCGTTGGCGTAGCCGTAGAGATTCCCTTCGAACGGACCCAGCGGGTCGGGCTGGAGATAGCGTCCAAGCCTCGGGCTATAGTACCGATTCCAATTATAATATATATCGGCTTCGGTATCCTCATACTGTCCAGGAAAACGAAGAGGATTGGTCGACGAGATAAGTTCATCGTAGACTTCGCCAAACGGGTAATAATCTCCCCGCCAGGTGACGGTCTTCTGGTTGTTGGTGAGGGCGAGCGGGGTTCCGAGATGGTCGGTGATATAGTACTGAATATCCCCTGAAGGCTGCGCCGACAGCTTGGCCAACGGCTTACCGTTCAGGTAGATATAATCGCATCTCCAGTCGGCGCTATCGAACTCTGAAAGAACAAAGCCGGAAGGGAGATTGATGAACTTGGTGGTCACTCCTCCGGATGTCTTGCTGACTCGCTGATGCTGCCCATCATAGGTACAAGCCATCGTGGCGCCATTGTCAACCGAGACCAGCCGCCCCGCATCGGTGTACTGATAGGTGGTGGTATCAGATCCGGCAATCACGCGCGTGACATTGCCAAGCGCATCGTAGCTGTAGCTCGCGGTCGCAGTGTCGACTATCTGAATCAGCTTGTTCGACGAGTACGTGTATGCCGAAGTGTCGGCAGTGCTTCCATACTCCAAGATCGAATCACGGTTACCGTTTCGTGCATAGATCAGGCTGAGCAGGGTATCCGGGTAATCGAGGGATCGAGCCGAAGTGAGTCGACTGATCTGATCATATTCAAAGTAACGACTCTTGGTCGATTCAATTCGATCCTCAATTTCTTCGATGCTTCCCACGTCGTTGTAACTGTATCGCAACTCCAAGAGGGAATCGACTCCGGTGCTGATCGAATCAATCCGGTATAGTTGGTCCAATCGGTTGCTAATCGATATGCCGTTTCCGAGGATCCAAGACTCCGCGTCTCCGAATGGAGCGTACGTGATAGATGAAGCAAGAGTGTCCCATCCAACACCAGTGCTGCAGCAGACCATGTTCACGTTGCCGATCGTGTCGCGTTGATAGGTTACGAGATTGCCGGACGGGTAAATGACCGACGACAACTGGTCGTTTTCATCGTAGCCGTAGCTTGTCGTATAAGTTGTCGAGTCAGATGGGAATCGGCGAATCTCCTGATGGAGTCTCCCAACATTGTCGTATCGATAGGTGGTAGTGCAGGCTGGTGCTGATTCCCGATAGAGCCGCCCCTTGCCGAAACTGAACTGGGTGCCATCGTATTGATATCGCACATTCTGAGAGTCAGGATAGAGTTCCGCCGTCAGCCGGTTGAGCAGATCGTACTTGAAGGCTATTGAGTCGCCGGAAGCGTTCTTTTTCCAGGCGAGATTGTCGGCCGCGTCGTATCCATAGCGAGTAGTACCGGATATCGCACAGCTGTCATAGGTGAGGCGACCCTTATCGTCATACTTGAAGCGGTATTCGTAACCGCCGGGGTCGACCAGCTTTGTCACGTTGTCTCTGGCGTCATACGTGTAGCGGGTCTTGATGCTGTCGCCTGTCCGTGGCTCGATTGTCTCGAGTAATCTTCCCAGGGAATCATGCCGGTTGACTATCCGATTGCCAAGCGCGTCAAGAAGCGTGTCCAAAGTACCTAACGGACCGTAGCCAAGGCGCGTAGTATCGGCGAATGCCGATGCGGTCCAGATCGGCTGATGTCGGTGGTTGTATGCGGAGAATATCTGCTTTCGCAATACGTTGGCTGGGGAGTAGGTACATTGACTGATTTGATTCCCCATCGAATCATATGTGAACGCGACGTAGTTGCCGGATTGATCACTAAGCTGATCGAGATGCCCGCAACTGTCTCGTATATACTGAGTAGCCGATCCATTGGGTGGGGTAAGACTCTTGAGGCTACCGTCAACGTAGTAGGCGTAGGAGAGGGCAGTACTATCCGCGGTGCCGGCTAGAGTAACGAGCCTAGTCAGCCGTCCCCGCGTGTCATGGACATATCTGCTTGTGTCGCCATTGGCTGAGCGAACCCAGGTGCGTTGTCCAAGGGAGTTGCGTTGGCCATACGAGGTAGTGTCACCATTTGCGTCGATCTCGTACTGAAGGTCACCGTTACCATAGTAGACATACTTGACAGTGTCAGCGACGTCGCGGCGCGGGCCGTCCGCTTTGGTCAGCTGGCCAACTGCATTGTAAGTGAACCAGGAGGTGTCATTATACTTAGTGGTGCCGTCTTTCCATCCTGACTCAATCTGTCTGAGCAGGTTTCCCTTCGAATCACGAATTGAGATCAGTTTGCCATAGTCGTTGGCCTTGTTGATGCTGGTCCATTGTTCAAGGGTGGGGCGATTGTACGTGCTGTCGTAGGTCCAGTCAGTTCTTTGCTTGAGCGACGTGTTGGCGGCGATGACTCGGGTGAGAAGATTGCCACGCGAATCGTAATACATTGAATCGAGTCGACCGTTGGCATACCGGGCAGAGCGTTTGTTACCGGCGCCATCATACGTGAATGATGTCGCGCAAGTCGCGCAGTCGGAATCGGTTCGTCGGGCGACCTGTCGCATGGTTCGATCAGCAGACCAGACAGACTGGGTGGTACTGGTGAAGAGACCATTTTGATGGCTGATCTGGCAGACATTTGAATCCGAACTAGTGCCGCATTCCACATTGCTCGGATGACTCCAGGACAGATTGACCTTTTGTGATCCGTCTGCAACCCAGAAGCCTGTCGACAGACCGCTGCTGTCATAGCTGAAGTAGCGCTTGCCACTGTCAGAGTCGACGATTGACGTGATAGACCGTGGGTCATACGAGTTTGATCCGTAGTTGTACTCCTCCCAGCTTCCGTCGCTGTAGGTCACACGATGCAGGAGATCGTCAGTGGGAAGATATTCGTATTTTACCAGCGTATCACCGGCTGAAGACGTGATCGAACCCAGGCGTCCACTCGAAGTGTTCAGGCGGATGCAACGTCCAGAGGCATCCTTGACCGAATCGAGAATGTTGGCGGAGAAAAAATAACGGATACGATTTCCGTTCAGATCTTCGATCGAGTCGACGGGCCCGGCTTGATGAAAGACCAGCCTGGTGTCGTCGGACGCGATGATGGTGTAGATGCTGTTGACAGTGTCGACTTTGACCCGATAAGGAACACCGTAGGGCGGATCGTAGACGAGCCTGGGGTTTGTTCCTCCTAACCAGTGTCTCTCGAATCGCACCTGGCGGCCAGTTGCTTCGGTTAAGGTCAAGTTGCCATTGGACGAATCGATTGCAAGCGTGTTTTCGAAGCCGAGTCTCCATCTTTCACCCAGCAGCGAGCTTGCGAAATTGAACGTGTTGTAGTGTCGAGAGATCTCGAGCGGCAGGCCAAGGTCGGTGCCGAGAGAAACGTCGACCCGTCTCTGATACATGTTGCCGTTGATGGTATTTATTGGATCTGCTACCCTGGCGTCGCAGGCGACTTCACCCAATTCAACCGGCTGGGGAGCGGATAGGGAAGCTACCTGCCCGACCGACCATGGGCCGTACATGCGTACCGTGTCACTTTGACATGCACAGGTACATGGTCCTTGATAAGACTTCTGGCAGGCAATCGCCCAGAACTTCATCTGCTGAATTGAAGCAGTAACTGTGACCGTGGTGCATTTGGTCCTATTAATGGAGTAGCAAACGCCATAGGCATCGTAGGGGAGGTCACTGCTACTCAACCACCCGGCCACATCGGCCGGAACCCAGGCGTCCATTTGCATTCTGGCCAATAGATGAAAGGGTGACTGGCTCGTTGCATGCCAGCCCGTACCAGAATACCTGACATCAAGCTGGAGCCGGAAGGTGGTAGGACTCAGGGTGTCAATGTCAGTGATCGTGATGACAAGGTCCTCTACGCGTGGGTAGCAGCGTTCGTTCGCAGGAGTGGCTGAAGTATTGCTCCCGCAGGAGTACGAATTCAGACTGTAACACGATTGATTGTCGGCTCTCGCGGCTAAAGAGCAAAGCGAAATCGTCAGGAGCAATAGCGTCAAGATTTGGATGTGTGAGTTGCTCCAGAGAGGCAACGTCTGCGTTGTGCCCCGCATCCTGCGTTGAGTGGCCGACGAGACATGGCGTTTGAAGCGACCCCAGTTGGTCAACGAATAAATTGTGGACTGATTGAAAAACCAAGTGAACATGATTCCCTCCTCGAAGATAGATTCGCCGAATGTTCAAAATGGGTGAAGTCTGTATTTGGCAGGATTGCCCTCACCCCATTTCAACTTCAGCAAATTGTTGAATGTTTGTCAAAGAAAAAATGGACCAAGTTAGACATGTGACAAAACCTGTCACTAAGTAGTAAAAAATGCGGAGGCGGCTCTATTGCCAAGTTGTTGCGGGTTATGGGTATCAAGTCCCCCGGCTAGCAGGCCAGGGGGCCGATAAAAAGTTGTCATCATCTTGTGGTCTGCGGAAAAATGGCCTGAATCGGCGGGACTGTTTTTCGTTATGGCGGTAGTGAACTTCAAAATAGGGTCCTCCTACTAGAGGGGGAGGAGTCGGGAGCACTAGCAAGTGTAATACAAGCGATGGATCGTATCCTGCGCTGGATGAGGTGGGTGGTTCGAACGCGGGTGCGGTTCGGGATGGGAGGGGGAGGTTGAATGGATGGAAGCGCGGAGGGTAGACCAAGAATGATAGGCTACCCTCTTTTCCAGGCCAATACAGTTGGCACCTCGAAATCCTCGATTTTACATAGAGGTACCGAGATTACTTGAATTTGAGGAAATACCCCCTGATTTCTTTGCCCGAACCGTGTCGCTGCTCCGTTCGCATTCGTCCAATCGTCGGCACATACTCAATTGTACCGTCGCTCGGCCCCCACTTCATCTCGTCAGCAAAAACCACAGCATCCGCACCTTCCCGGGCGGCACGGGCCACCAACATCTTGCGCATCGACTCCTTACCGGCGAAAGTGTCCCCCTCGGCCGTTGCCTGACCAATCACGTTGAACTTTCTTCCCGAAGCTGTCAATTCTTCGATAGTGGAAAAGACTACCACCGAATCCACTGCGACCGGCGCATATACCTCCGATGTATTGGCGGTGTAGCGTAGCTTGGTACAACCGCCCAAAACAATCCCCAAAATGACCAGACCAAGCAACAGGCCCGGTATGACCGAACTCATCAGCGGCTCTGAAACAAACGCTCTCTTCACAGTACCCTCCTCGTACATCTATGCATGTGACCTATGCCCGGGAAAAAAGCGTAGACCTCACTAAAACCAATTTCTGGAAGGACTGATTCTCACCCCGTATGACAATCACATAATCTTCCCGTGTGCCCCCGTTAATAAAGGGAATGGCGGACTTAAATGTCGAGTGAAAAAATCTGAAAAGTGTTCACCCATTGACTCTGTGAATCCAAAACAAAACCCCGGCTTACGGGCCGGGGTTTGCATATCAGTCAAGCGTGAGCAGGCTCACACGTCATAGTACATCTCAAATTCATGCGGGGTGGGGCGGACGCGGATCTCTGACACCTCTTTCCGCTTGATCTTTACCCAGTTTTCCAGCAGATCCTCAGTAAAGACGCCACCCTGTTGCAGGTAGTCGTTGTCGCGTTCGAGAGCGTCGAGCGCCTTGGTCAGCGAGGTCGGCAGATGAGGTATCCTGGAGAGTTCTTTCTCTGACAACTGCTCCAGATTCTTATCCAGCGGCATGCCAGGGTCGATCTTGTTTTTGATGCCGTCGAGGCCGGCCATCAACATCGCGGCATAGGCCAGATAGGGGTTCATAGTGCCATCGGGGGGACGGAACTCAAAGCGGTAGGTTTTCGCACTTCGCTGATATCCCGGTATGCGGATACAGGCGGTGCGGTTCCCCATCGAATAAGTCCCGGCGACGGGAGCTTCAAATCCCGGCACCAGCCGCTTATATGAATTGGTCGAGGGATTGGTGAACGCCAACAGCGAGTCGGCATGTTTCAGCATGCCACCGATATACCAAAGTCCGAGCTTGGACATCTTGCAAGTGCCCTTCGGATCGTAGAAGAGCGAGCCTTTGTCATCGGCGAGATACTGATGGACATGGAGGCCGGAGCCGGGTTCGTTGAAAAGCGGCTTGGGCATGAAGGTGGCGGATTTCTTATGACGGAAGCATTCATTCTTGATGATGTATTTAATCATCATCGATTGGTCGGCCATCTTCATGATGGGGGCGAAGGCGACCTCGATCTCATGTTGTCCTGCTCCGCCTACCTCGTGGTGGTGATATTTTAGCGCGACGCCAACATCGGCGAGCATCGAGGCCATCTGCGAGCGGAGATTGAAGGTGCGGTCCATCGGCGGCGCGGCATGATACCCTTTCTTGTAGGGGATCTTGTAGCCAAGCGCTTCGGAATCCTCAGTCGGCCGCCAGGCGGCCTCGGCTGAATCGAGATAATAAAACGCGGCTTCGGGGCCCTGGTAGAAGCGGGCCTCGTCGAAAACATAGAATTCAAATTCCGGCCCGATGATCGCTTGCGCGCCTTTGACGATTTTGGCGAGATACGCGGCGGCATCGGCGGTCACTCTTCTCGGATTGCGCGAGTAGGGGGTGATATGTTCGCCATGATCCATGATGTTGCCGATGAAGGAAAGGGTCGGGCGGTCGCAGAACGGATCGATGAACATCGCTTCCGGGTCGGGGAGCATGATCATATCGCCGCGTTCGATGGAGGAGAAGCCGGGGAGGGAGGAGCCATCGATCCCGACACCCTGGCTGAACAGGTCGGGAGTGAGGGACGAGACCGGCAGGGTTATGTGGTGCCAGATGCCGGGCAGGTCCGAGAACTTCAAATCGATATATTCAATCTGTTTCTCTTTTGCGAATTTGAGAATCGAGTCGAGTTTCACGCAATCTCCTTGGGCTTTTTCAACTTTGTGACAAAGTTCACATAAGGTAGTATATGGAACCTATTTTGGCAAGAATAGAGTGGGGGGACGGGCAGACGAGGACGTCTGCCGCGCAAGAGCGGCGGGTGACGGTGGGGCAGGTCAGGCGGGGAGGTTTGCCGCGCAATGGATCTAAGATGGATCCTAGCCTTCGCTGGATGAGGTGGCAGGATCGAACGCGGGTACGGTTGAGGATGCATTGGCGCGGTTGTATGTTCGGGGGGACGGGGAAGGCTGCTGAGCAGTTGATGGCGGGTTCGAAGACGGACCCGCCCTACAATTATGGTGAACCTATTCTGGGATGCATCGCGGGCAAAAGGCTGGACGGGGGAGATTGAAATTGCTTACTTGGGTCGTCACATAACCAGCTAATGGAGTAGCCATGCGGACTTTCATCTGTCTCTCAATTGCCATTCTAACACTAAGCATATCAGCCAGTTCACAGGATCTGCCGCTGGTCGACAGCGCGCTGTCGCAAGTCGGCATGACCAGCGAGGATCTCTGTTTCGATCAGGATGAAATGGCCGGATGGGGAGGAGATAGATGGCGGTTGAGCTACTTCACGGTCCTCCATAAGAATCCGTTCAAGATTCCCAAGTACGGTGAGATCGCGGCGACATCCTGCTCAACCAATGTCACCAATTTGACCGCGCTCGTTGGCGACGCCGGGCGACGGATCGATTGCCCCGTGCGACGCGGTTTGATCGGCGATCAATTGGAGCAGTATCTTCCGCACAAAGATTCACTGCCGAAAACCGCTCTCGCCACCAACAAAGGGATCCTCCTGGGCGACCGGAATAAAAAACTCCGGCAGGGGGTTGATATCCTTTCGGTGATGGCCAACGATGACAACTTCTATCTCAAGCGTGCCCTGAACGGATTTGCCAAAGAGAAAAATCGCAAAGCCGTGTTTGATTATCTCCTGACGGAAAATGATGAACAGGCAGAGCTGATCGAAGAGATGGCCGAGAAGATAGATTTCAATCTGCTGGTGGCGGCGATGGAAGATCTGGCCGAGCTGACGAAACGGATGGCTGACTCGGTTGAATTCGCGGAGTTTCCCAAAGCTCGCCTTGAGATCCCGACTCGGAAGGGGATGGTTGTGATCGGTACATCGCAAGACGACCTCTATGAATATCCGGTTCCTCCGCTTTTGATCGTTGATGGCGGCGGGAATGACACCTATCGCTTCAGTGGGTTCGCTGAAGATTTTCCGGTGAGCATCATTATCGATCCTTCAGGCGATGACCAGTACCTTTCAATCGATACCACGACTGCCGGGATCGGCGGCGCGATTCTTGGTGTCTCGATTCTGATCGACAAGGCGGGGAATGATCGCTATCTCGCGAAGCATCTTGCGCAGGGTTGCGGTGTATTTGGCGGCGGATTACTGCTCGATTATTCCGGCAACGATATCTACTCCGGCAAAAATTACCTTCAAGGGAGTGGCGTGTTTGGCATTGGCATATTGTCCGACAGCGCCGGGATTGACTCGTTTTACTGCGTTGGCAATGCGCAGGGGTATGGCTACTCCAAAGGGTGTGGCGTGCTGATCAATTTCTCCGGCGATGATCGGTATGTCGCCGAGGATAGCATTATTACCAGCCCATCGCCGCAGACCAAAGAGCATAATGCGTCGCTGGCGCAGGGAGTGGCGTTTGGACGGCGCGCGGATTATGTCGATGGTCACTCCTGGGCGGGAGGAGTCGGTATCCTGTGCGATCTGGCTGGAAACGACAGCTACTCCGCCGGGCTTTTTGCGCAGGGATGTGCCTATTGGTTTTCGGTCGGGATGCTCCTTGACCATAGCGGCGATGATATCTATAACGGCGTCTGGTATGTGCAGGGGTCCGGTGCGCACTTTGCCGTTGGGCTGCTCGATGATGCCAATGGCAATGACAGCTATATTGCTACCATGAATATGGCGGTCGGGGCCGGGCATGATTTTACGATCGGATATTTCAACGAACGGGCCGGCAATGATACCTATGTTGTTCCAAATCTCTCTCTGGGTGGAGGAAATGCCAACGGTATCGGGATATTCCACGACTGGGCCGGCGATGATTCCTACACGACTAAAGCGGGCACCACTCTTGGGCGGGCAAACGGCGAGAAGTTGGGCTATCGGAAATCTCTCAATTGTTTCGGGCTGTTTCTTGATGGCGGAGGAAGTGATACCTATGACCAGCCATATGCCGGAAATGGGAAGCGATGGATTGGTCCGGCCTCGGATACATCGTGGGTGAATCCGCATGAGATTGGAGTGGGGGTAGACCGGTAGGGAGTACAACAGGAGTTTACTTCAACAAGCTCCGGATGCGAACCCATTCCGTCTTACCAGTTTTGATCTTCCAGAACCAGACTCCACTTGTCGCATAGCCGGTTATTGCCTTAGCTGCCTGAGTGAGGGAGATCAGCGTTTTTCCTTTGAAGCGAACTTTTCCGCTTTTCTGAAGTCGTGCGCGGTACTTCGTACCTTTGTGCTCCGCTCGAATGCTGACAGAATACTTGCTTCCAAGTAGGTCCTCAAGAGAACGGACCTTCTTAGACGTCACACCACTCTTGACCCGCGATTTGATGCTTTTCACCGAAGTAGCTATACGTGATTTGCCCAAATACTGTCTTCTCTGGATCTCCTGTTCCATTTTTATACGATTTCCCAGATCAGTACGGAGGTCTTCAGCCTGTGAGAGCCTACCTTTTGCTGAATTTCCCTGAGGGTGAGCTGTTCTCAGTATCAGCGTCTCAAGTTCCTTTATGTGGTCAACCTTTCGAACAAGGTAAAGACTGAACTTATCCCATTTGCCGGAGTGCTTGTCTTTAAGTGACTTGATTTATTCCGGTTAGCCACAGTCAGATGATCTCCCTTGAAGAGCATACACCATGCCTATTTCCCAACCCATTCTATCTTGGGAGCTTGAAATACCTTGGACTCTCAAGGTAACCTTCCCCTCTCTTTTCTTGGAGTGGATTTCTTCCCCATTGTTCAAATCCCCATGGTAACAGGAGTTTTTGTATGTCAACAAGTTAAGTGTTTATGGCGAAAAATCAAGCATCCTACTTCTTCACGACCAGCGCGATTCCCGAGAGGATAAGCGCGGCACCGACCAAGACGAGCAGTGAAAGCTGCTCGTCGAACATATACACCCCAATCAGAATCGCCACCAGTGGCGTGACAAATCCGATCAGCGAGACAGTCACGGTTCGCATTTTTGTCAACAACCAGTAGTAGCCGATAAATGCGACTGCGGTTCCAAATATCGCGAGATAGAGAATCGAGCCGATAGAAGTGGCGGAGATTTTCAGCGCAGTGATATCCTCGAATATCAGCGCGCTTACCACCAGCAGAATTCCCCCGAACAACATCTGTACGACTGCCGCAACATAGATATTGGTTTCAGCGCAATGCCGCTTGTGGAACATCAGGCCGACGGCCGACACAAACGAGCCGAGGAGGGTTAACATCGTCCCCAGGAAGAGGTGCGATGATGTTTGCAGTGAGTCATACGATATCAGCACGACACCAATAAATCCGACCAACATTCCGAGCCAGCCGAGCATGGATGTTTTCTTCTCACCGGGGAGTGAGTAGTAAGAGAGCATGGCGACAAAAAACGGAAAAGAGCCAAACAGCACCGAGGCGAGCGCCGAGTTGATATACAGCTCGCCGAAGTAGATAAGGGCGTAACTGGCTCCGTACATGTAAATCCCCGGGTGTCCCATTCGCAGATATTCGCGCCAGGATTTGGGGAGCGGGTAGCGCTTCATCAGGACTATAGTCCCGAGGATTAGAACCGCAATTATGAACCGGATCGAGGCCGCCCAGAGCGGAGGGGCATCGGAAAGGCCCAGCTTGATGGCGATCCAAGTAGAGCCCCAGATAAGGCAGAGTATCAGGTAGACGATCAGGTTCATGACCGGCCAATAACGGCACGGTTCTCCTTCCTGTCAAATCGTAAGCGCTTACCTGTCAAACGGGTCAGGAAATCATTGCAGGAGAGAGATTTGTTAAAACTATTCGTCAAGGGCAATCTGTACGCAATAGTTAAAGAAACTACTCAAAACTGCCGAATACTACTTGACGGGTCCGAATCGCGTACTATATTGTGCGCAATCGACTAAGGAGCAACAACATGTCTGACTTTGTAGACGGCGCCGTTCGCGCCACCGCATTTTTTACTACCGCCGAATTGGCGGAGCGGCTCAAAATGAACGTGCAGGTGATTACCCGCAAGGTTCAGGCCGGAGAGATCAAGGCGTACAAGATAGGCAAGGATTGGCGGATCCCCGAAGAGGCGGTCCATGAGTGGCTGGAACGCCACTCCAACCAACGTCCGCGTGGCGAGAAGCAGAAGGTGATCGAGAATTTCGTCAAGGACGAGAAGATCGACACATTGCCGGTGAAACATTCCCGCCGCAAATTTCTGCTGGAGTATATTCTTGCGGCGTTTGAGCCGAACAAGACCTACTCGGAAGAGGAAGTGAATCGCGTGATCAGCCGCTATCACGATGATTATTGCACGGTCCGCCGGGAGTTCATTATGGAGAAGATGATGGATCGGACCGATGGCAAATACCGTCGTCGGACCGGCTACAAGTTCTCCGATTAGTTCGAGTGCTAACAGATGACATTAAAAAAGCCGCTCGGAGTTCCGGGCGGCTTTTTCTATCTGTCATCCGATCATCACTGACCTTCGACACCCGGCACTGTCGGCGGCGGGGCCATGCCGAGGATCTGCTGCACATACGGATCGGACAGGTTGATCTTATATGAGCTAAACTGCTGAGCGGCGGTGGTCATGTCGGTGAATCTCTTCGCCTGGAACAAGATCGGCACCAGCTTGCGGAAGGCATAGGCATTGTTCATGTTGATCTCGTACCCCTGCTTCATCAGGGCGATACCCTGATCCTGCATAGCCTGGTCATTCTTGCGTTTTCCAATCTCAAAAGTCACCATGCCGAGATCTTGCAGGTAGACCTGGTTCTCCGGGTTGGAACGACTGAACGAGGTCAGCGTGTCGCGCAACTGCTCATACAGAGCGGTAGCTTTGGTGCTGTCACCTTCACGGTCGTATGATTCTGCCAGGACATAGTAGGTCTGGAAATATTCCGGATAGACTTTGATCATATGTTCCATGAGCGCAACCGCGCGAGTTCGGTCGCCGCGCCGGCTCAATTCATCATATAGCCTGACCGCGTTCATCCCGATCCCGATAAAGACGCCGGTGGCGTTTTCATCCCGATAGATCTTGGAATCTTCCAGCCCTTTGAACTTGTAGGTGTTCATGAACAGGTCATAGCTTTTCTCGACGTTGAAACGTCCTTCGATCGGCTCTTTTTCCAGCTCATAAACGATACCGGTAGTGGTGGCGTGATCGCGCAATTTGAGCGGAGACTCGGCATACGGCGGCGAACTGAAGAAGATAGGATCTTTCCAGTTGTTCTCGATGACGATCTCATCAACCATCATATCCTGTACTTTGACCAGACGGCCATCGTACATATTCGGTCCCAACATTGTGAAGCGGTTACGCGGGCGATCCTTGAACTGCTTGCGCGGCTGGTTGTATTCGATCCCTGGTTGGACCTCTGTCGGGTACCAGAGTATCTGTTCGTCCGTCAGCGAGATCGGAATGTCGTACTGGTCCCGCATCTGTTTGACATACCAGTCGGTATTCAACAGTGACAGGTTGACGACCCTGATATCGGTGCGATAGCCGTAGACTTCCTGAAGGCACCAAACGGGGAAGGTATCATTATCGCCCGAGGTGAATAGGATCGAATTCGGTTTGCAGCTATCGAGCAGATTCGCCGCATACGCATATGGCAGGAAACTCCCGCTCCGATCGTTCACATGGTAGTTTGAGCCCAGGGCAAAGCCCGGGAGCAGAACCAGGACGGTCGCCGCGTAGGTCGCCATCTTCCCGGTTTCCAGGCTCTGTTTTTCAAGCTTCTCTCTCAGCCAGACCATCAGTGCGGTGATCCCTATCCCCATCGCGATGCCGAAAAACACGAACATCGGCGTGAAGAAGTAGTCTCGATTACGCACCTCGAGGTAGGCATCGCCGGTCCGGTAGTCGTACTTGGTCCCATCGGCGAAATTCATGTAGAGGATCAGCCCCACAGAGCAGACCAGAAGCAAGGTAAGGAAGGGGAGTCCTACCTCTGCTCGACGCTTGATAACGGCGTATGCGCCGAAGAGCCCAAGCAGGAAGAGCGGTATAAAATTCCAGCCCGGCTTGCTCCACTGTTCTTCAAAATAGGACCAGAAACCCATATTGGGGTGGCGGCCAAACTGATTCTCCCAGGTCCCGCGGCGCAGGAACATCCGCTCAGTCATCGACTCTGAGCCGTACTGTTTGCGATCGAGGAAATTGACAAAGGTGCGGAAATCGCGATCCGGGTTGTTTTCGTCGATACGCGGATTCTCCGCCGAACGGATGGGGAGATAGAGATGCACGGAAAAGCCGATGATCGCGGCGATGAGGATCGCCATCGCGGTTTTCCACTCCACTCGCCAGCCGGTTGACTTGGAAAGGACGCCGATACCGAGAATGCAGAGCAGGGCGATCGGCGCGATATAGAGAAATATCCCAAATGCGATCATCACCGAACTGACCGCTCCGATCGCAATGGTGACCGTCCAGTTGATCTTTTTGTACAGGAGCGCCAGCAGCATTAGAGCGAGGATACCTGAGATCATCAGGAACATCTTGTAACCGCCGGCATCATTTGCCATGATGATGATCATCAGCAGTTCGACAACTATGAAGCTGCAGACTAAGATATAGTCGCGTCGAACGGCCTGATTATTGAGCACAAAGAAGACGGCGCAGATCGGGACCACGAGGAAGGTGGTCATGTGGATTCCGACTCCGGCCATAGCGAGAAAGAAGAAGAGCACCTTGAGTCGGTTGGCCTCGGCGGTCCCTCGAACCTCGTAATATTGCACCGCGAGAAGGACCATCAATACGGACAGTGCCAGCGAGATACCGTACACTTCCGCTTCTACTGAATTGCTCCAATTGGTCTCGCCAAAAGCGACGAAAAAGCCGGCAGCCATGCTGCCGACATAGGTCGCCCAGCGATTCAGCGGATTGGTCCAGTCAGCGATGAACAATTTGGAGAGCTTCACCGCCAAAAGATAGCTCAGCATGGCGGTAAAGGCCGAGGAGATAACGGAGATATAGTTGATCCGGTAAGAGATATCCTCCACAAACGGGATCATGGAAAAGAGCCGGCCGATCAGGACGAAGAGGGGCGTTCCCGGTGGGTGGGGAATACCCAGTCCATACGAACAGGCAATGAACTCGCCGCAGTCCCAGAACGAGAAGGTCCGCTGGACTGTCATGGCGTAGACAATGAAAGAGCCAAAAAAGACCACCAGCGCGAAAATGGCGTTGGTACGGTCGAAATCCTTGTTTTTGAGATTCAGCAAATCGGCCAAAATCTCCTCCTAAAGCAGATATCCGTCTAAACCGATAATATACATGGAAATAACTGCGTTACGCAGAAGGCTGAATATAACCATACCGGGTAAAAGCACAACGATAATTTTACCCGGAAGACCGGTGTGTGGATGGAGGAATTCTCATGTTTATGTGGGTTGGACTGCTTTTTGCGCTAGGAATCCTGGCTTTTGTGGATTCCATCATGAATATGGGGGAGATCTTTAGGACAGTAAATTCTGTCCTGTTTATGCTGCTCTCTCTGGGGCTGTTGGTAAGAACGACTTCCAAGATGAAAGAGAAGCGGATGGAGCACTACGAAAATCGGATATTCAATCTCGAGCAGCAGATCAAGAGGATGGAATCAGAGAATCAGCGGAGTCGAGCTGACTATTAGCCGACCTTGAAATCCGTCTCAATCTGTTTCAACCGTTTCCGGACATCCGAGGCAAACGGATAGTTGGGGAACTGCTCCAGCAGTAGTTTGTAGATCGACCGGGCCGTTTCAACCGTCGCCCGACTACCACTCAGCATATCAGCTTTTACTTTGAGGCCGTACGGTCGGTAGTACGAGTCGGTATAGCCGCTGTCGAGTCTTTCGATGCTCTCCATGGCTGCCGCTGAATCGGCCATCTGCAGATTGACCAGAGTCAGGCGATAGAGGGCAACATCCGCCAGAACATTGTTTTCGGCCCTTGCGATCCGGTCGAGCCAGATCCGCGTTGAGTCGTATGCCCGTCTTTCCTGTGTAAACAGCGCCTGGCCATAGTCTGACAGAAGGTCGGGGGCATCTTTCGCCTGGGTCAACACCATGATCAACTGCAATGCATCGTTGATGTAAAATCCGCTCGGATGGTCGACAAGCAGTTTTCGGAACGAGGTTTCGGCCGAGTCGTAGCGCCCTTCAAAGAGGTGAATCAGGCCAAGGTGAAACGAGCTTTCTTCCTCCAGGTCATCGGTCATCGGGTGTTCTCGCAGAAACGTGAAGGTTCGCCGGGCCGCCTCCAGATCTCCCATCCGAAGATAACAGAATGGACGATTTCGCTGGGCATCAACATACCCCATCCCGACCGGATAGCGCGAGATAACTGAATCAAAACAGGCGAGCGCTTTCGGGTAGTCGTGGAGCAGGCTGAAATAGATATCCCCGGCTTCAAACATCGCTTGTCCGCGGTCGGCATCGCGCGGAGAACGAGCCGCCACCGTGTCGAACTGCGCAAACGCCTGGTCGGTCTTGCCGATTCGCGCCAGCGATCGGGCGTAGTAGAGGCGCGCCTCGATATGTGAGGGAGAACCGCCGTGGCGACTGATGATCCACTCGCCAAATCGAGCCGCCTCGCTGTATAACTTGCGGTCGTAACACTGGCGCATCAGGTAGACGAGGGATTGACCCTGCATCTTCTCGAGTGAATCTCGTTTAGTAGCAAAGGTAAACGCCTGATCGAACCGATTTGTCCGAATGTAGTAATCGGCCAGGAGTCTCACCACTCGGCTATTTTGCGTTGTTTGCGTTTCTGCCACCAGCAGTTTCTCTACTTCCTGCGATGACTCGGGGAAATCCAACAGCAGGATGATCCGCCGTTCGACCTCAACCGCCTCCATCGTCGTGTCAGCGGCCAGGACCGGGAGATACTCGGAAATCGCCGAAGCATATTTCTTGCGACTTTCCATCACCGCACCGCGCTCCAGGGCGAAAAGCGTCGTATCTTTGCTCTGTTTGCGGAGTCGGTCGATCAATTCAAGCGCTTCATCCTCGAGTCCGTGCCGCAATTCACTGCGAACAACCAGCAGGTGGCGAGTTGGATCGGGCGTCGTAATCAATTTCTCGGCGGCCCGATAGGCCTCGATTGCTTTTTCTTCCATACCCTGATCAGCGAGGACTTCGGCGAGTTCCAGCCGCAGGCTGATATTGAGCGGGGAGGACTCAATCTGTCGACTGACCAACGTTTCGATCTTCCCGTACTGCTTAAGCTGCCCATAGCAGTTCTTCAGAAGATTGATGACCGTCTGGTTGGCGGTGTCGGTTTCGTAGACAACCTCCAACATTGCGGCAGCGGCCTCCCAGTTCTGATTCTTCATCAACTGGCGGGCAGTGGTGAGGCGGCTGTCGGTCGCCGCGATTGGCTGTGCTTCAAGCATTCCCTGAGCAATAGCAGGGGAGAGGCCGGAAAGAGCCAGGACGAAGGCAAGAGAGATCGTTCGGAGTATCATCATTGGGGCGGCGCCGTCTCCGATTGCACAGGGGTGTTCTGTTTTTCCACCTGGAGCAAGGCACGGAAATACGCCTTGATCTGCTCTTCATACTGCGGTGGGTATTTATCCCCAAGGAACTGCTTCAGGCGATCCTCGAACGCCGCGCGATCGTTCAGCATATCCGCGGAGAGCGCTTCGGGGAGGAAGACCGGATTATCGGAAGCGGTATTGGCTTTGCGCTGTTCGGTGAAATCTTTGCGCTGAAGCGAGCGAGTCGCTTCGAGCATACGGGAATAAACGCGCAACTGGCGCTCGGTAGTTGCCGGCCCGATCTCGCCATCCTGCATATCTTCTTCGATCTCTTTCATTTCCTTGGCGATATCATCGAGACGACCGAGCACCTGGCGGGAATTGCCGAATTCACGCTCGAGTTGCTCCATCGACTTCCGCAGTGAACCCTGTTCGCCGGCCAGTCGCTCCAGTGTCTGGCGCCCCTCGCCCTGTTTCATCTGGCCGGGGTTGTTGCACTGCTGAGTCTGCTGATTGAGTTCGTTCTGTTTCTGGCTCATTTGCTCGAGTTTGGCCATGTTTTTGTCGCAGTTGCCGCCCTTGTCGCAATTGCTCTGCTGTTCGAGCGATTCCATCATTCGAAGCGCCGCCAAATTGAGATTGATCATCGCGTTGCGCTGTTCATTGACTGCACGCATCCCCTGCTTTTCATCGAATTGCTGGGTGGCCAGTTCCATGTTCTGGGTCGCTTTCTGGATCAGGCCCTGCAGTTCGGACGCGATAAATGGGGACTGTTTGCCGATCTCTTCGATCGAATTCTTCAGGCCGTTGCTGGCGGAAGTCAGGTCCTGCTGTTTCTCCGCCATATCCCGCATGACCATCGATTGGGGACTGATCTCAGCGGCTTCTTTCAAAAGCGACTCCTGATTCGACGACAGGTAGTTGGCGTCATCGATCGCTCGACGCATTGCCCGCTTGACCGCCTCAGAATTCTCGCCTTTCATCGCCATCTGTTGCTGCTGCATCTCGGAGAGCATCTGGTGCAGTTTGCTGGAGGCCTGTTTTCCCTGCTCGGAGGCTTCTGACTTCTGTTGTTGCTGCAGCGACTGGCTCATTTGCTGCATATTCTGCTCGGCATCAGTCTTTTCGACCGCCTCGGCGAATTTCTGCGCTTCGGGAGATTTCTCCATCTGGGCGTCTTTCATCGCCTGGCGCATTTCGGCTACCTCTTTTTTGAGGTCTTCGAGTCCCTGCTTGATCTCTTCTTCGGGCTTGCTCAATTGAGGCAATTGATCGGAGGGAGCCTTTTCAGTCGACTCATTGCTTTGTTCCTGCCGCGCGACCAAGTCCTCGGCTTTACGCACCATCGCTTCCATCTTCTGTTCAAGCTGCATCTTTTTCAGCAAAGCGAGGGTCCGGTCCAGTCGTTCCATCATCTCTTTTTGTGACAGTTCGAACTGTTTCATCGCTTCGAGTAATTTTTGGCGATCCATCTGTTTGAGCGCGTCCATCATCTTTTTCTGCGCATCGCGCATTTCGGGTGTGGCGACTTCTTCAAACAGTTTCTGGATCTGCTCCATTTTTTCCATGATCTCGCGGCTCATCAGCGCATTGTCTTTCATCTTTTCCATCGATGAATCCATATTCTGCGCCAGCTTTTCGATCTCCTGCAGCATATCAGCGTTTTTCTCGGCGATCGCTTCCAGCTCTTTCTGCTGTTGCCAATCCGCGCGCTGGACCTGCTTGGACTGTCCTTCCAGTTTTCGTGCC
This sequence comes from bacterium, assembly GCA_016708025.1. Classification (NCBI taxonomy): domain Bacteria; species bacterium. Next base: position 90,794 of record JADJGQ010000001.1, read on the forward strand.
GCGTTCTTGAGCCGCTGTACGAGGTCCTTACCTGTTTGGATCAGGTTCTGGGTCTGGTTGATGCGCTCTTTGTTTTCGCCTTCGGTCTCAGCGACCACTTCATCGAGTGATGGTATTCGCGCAATAAACTGACGCGACTTGCTGATCTTGGGACCGGTGATCCGGTCGTTGTCCGCCACTTCAAAATGATACTGCACGTAATCGCCGGGGAAGAGGTTGAGCTGATCCAGGTCCCAGTTGAATTCAACTTCGCCCTCGGTTTTGATCCGATCGGAGAAATTGAGTACTGCCACATGTTCCTCGGACCGGCTCCCCTGCGCGGTCACGGTATATTTCATCACCAGGGAGGTGAACCCGTAGTCATCGGAGATCCGAACCTTGAGCGGCAGAAGCATTTCATCAGTGAGGTTGGCATCAAATCCGGGATAGAGTACTTCCACGATTGGATATTCATCCGGAATGGCTGTGATGTAATATTCGATTGGATCAGGGTTGAGCTCGCCCAGATGATCCTGCAGTCTGATATGGTATGATTGTGAGGCCAACACCTGGAGAGTCAATTCGCCGTTTTTTCCCTCGATAGTCAACGACTTCTCGGTTTTGTCATCGAACACCAGATCGGCTTTGGCGACAGGGAGATTGGTCTCGATCTTCATGGTTACCCGGCTTCCGACGACCGCGGAAAATGACCCGTTGTTTTCATTCAGGGTCGTAGGGGCCAGACCAGTATAGTCCGGGTAGAAGACAGCCAGTTGGATATTATTGACTCGCGGACGGTCTACAACGTCGATCTTCTGGACTTCAGTTTTGATGCGACCGGCCTCAACATAGTAGTCAAGCGACTTGGCTACCTGGCGAAGGGTTAGCCCGATTGAAAGAGAGTCGCCATCGTTGCATACGAACTTGGGGAGCGATTTCAGTTGAACTTCAGAGGACTGCCAGCTTCCGTCGGCAAGTCGATAGTGTATGACCGCCTGGTCGGGGATTCGCGCTCCGAGGATAGCGGCGCCGATCGTGATGTCCTGATACTTCACCCATTCGCGACTCGCCGGGTTCGGGAGGACCTTGTACGCCAATGGCGGTGCGATCTCCGTCGTCGGATTGGAATACACTTCATATGAATAACTGAAGAAGCCGGGGAAGAGGAACAGCAGCAGAAGGCCGAGTATTGCCGCTCCCGCGAGATAGCGTCCGGTTCGAACGACCGGATAATAGCTGACCACTTCGTCGAGACGCATCAAACCGGCACGTTCCATCGCCTGCTGTTCGGTCATTTCGATCAGTTCCGAGGAGTATCCCGGATCTTTCTGCATTCGCGCAAACTGGACAGCGGCGATCAGTCGGCCCTGAAGGTCTGGGTGTTTTTGCTCCAATGCTACCGCGACATGGTCGATACTCCCCTCGAACAGTTTGACCAACGCATGGCGGGTGAAAAAGAAGATCGTCACTCCGGCGGAGACTGCCAGCAGTGACAACTTCAGCCAGACCGGAAGGACGGCAAACTGAGCAATGAGGGAGAGGCCGAGCCAAGTCAGCGCCAGCACCGTCCCGGTCACCACCAATCCGGCGATGAACATGATGATCCGCTGTTTCAGGAGGACGGCCCGGAGTTTGTCCAGCAGGTTAGCACGTGATTGAATTTTCGTCACGACGTATCCCTCGTTACTGTGTCAGATCGCGTTGTACAATTCAAGTATCGGCAAGCCCGGGGGCCGAATAGATGCCATAAGTGTGTAAGTACTTAATTCAACAGCGCATAGGTCAAAAGGTTCAGCCCCATGCGGAATGCCTCGGCCCGCTTTTCCGGCGGATCGTTGTGCACTTGTGAGTCCTCCCAACCATCGCCAATATCCGACTCAACCAGGAAATAAACGACGACGCGACCGTCGATCACAATGGCGTGACCGCGCGGCGCCTGGTTGTCATGTTCATGTATCTTGGGAGGACCGTTAGGAAAATCATAGAAACTATGGTAGATCGGGTGATCGAATGGAAGGTCAACCACCTGACGTTCTGGAAAGAGGGTGGCCATTTCGTCGCGGAACCCTTTGTCCATCCCATATGAGTCATTTACGAAAAGAAACCCACCTGCGAGCAGGTAAGTCCGGAGGCGTTCCTTTTCCTCGGCGCTAAACTTGATCACTCCATGTCCGGTGGCGAACAGGAATGGGTACTTGAACAGATCGGGGTCCATGATGGTCACCTGCCGTTCAAGTGTGTCGACCGGGAAATCAGTATTCTCTCTGACGAACCGAAGGAAGTTTGGGATCGCCGATGCCCCCCAGTACCAGTCACCGCCACCGGAGTAATGGAGCCGAGCGACACGAACCAACGATGGATTCGGGTCTTGCTGAGGCATCCGATAGTTTGACGTCGGTATCGGAATGGGTACCTGATTTCCGGGTGTGGTCTGACTGACAGTGTTGCCTGCCAAAGCAGCACCGAGAATCAGACTGCATATCGCAATTTTAGAGAATATCTTACCCATACTTCCTAATATACGTCCAAAGAGGCGACTTCGACCAAAAAAGAGCGTCCTCGACCATACATCAGTTCGCTTTTGTTCATCAGGTTAACGGAGAATTAAGACTCGCGCAAAGGGCCGGATCTTTTATATTTCCGAAACGGGATTCCATTCAGACAGGAAAACAGCCAGGTAATGAGTCGTTCGTCACGTCAGCAATCATCTCCTTCAGGCCAGCCGTCTGCCGGTTTGTTCGCTAAGTCCAACCTGCAGAAAGGGGTCTATATACTGCTGGGTCTGGCAGTGGTTTATGCGATTGTGATGGTCGTCACGAACTGGTGGGTCTGTGATGACGCGTTTATCTCATTCCGCTACGCCAAAAACCTCATAGATGGCCATGGTTTGGTCTACAACCTGGGCGAAAAGGTTGAGGGGTACTCCAATTTCCTTTGGACGCTGATCATTGCTCTCGGCATGAGGGTGGGAATTGACCCGGTACCACTGTCGCTGGTTCTGGGAGGGATATCTTTCCTCGCGGTGGTCGTAGCAACCGGTCTGACCTCACTCCGACTCTTTGGAGGCGACGGCCGGCAGAGGATCTTCCTGCCTGTCGCGGCGCTACTGCTACTGCTTCATCACGAGATGCATGTTTACACCACCAGTGGCCTGGAGACAATGTTCACGACTGCCCTGGTGATGTTCGGATTTCTGACCCTGGTCACAGCCAAAGCGAATCGCGAACTGCTGGCTGCAGGATTTCTTCTCACCCTGGCTTCTTTGGCGAGACCCGATGGTCTCTTGTTTGCCGTGATGGGTGGAGTCTTTTTGCTGGTGACGGAACGAAAATTACGCCCATTGATCTGGTACGGGCTCCCGGTGGCACTATTGTATCTACCGTACTTCATCTGGCGGTATAGCTACTACGGTTTCTTGTTCCCGAATACCTACTATGCTAAATCCGGCGATCTCTCTTATTGGAGTCAGGGATGGATCTATCTCTGGGTATATCTGAAATCGTACTACCTCCTTTTTCTGGTACCTCTGTCGGTTGCCGTCATTGCATTGATGCGGGTTCAGGGGAGCAAAGTAATTGAGAGCCCGCTTTGGCGAGGGTTTGTCCTGGCGCTGCTATTTGTCGTGCCGTACCTGATCTACGTGATGAAAGTCGGCGGGGATTTCATGTTCGGGCGATTCTGGATCGTCGTCACGCCGCTGTTACTATTGCTTATTGAAATGTCAGTTCGTGCGCTCGTTAAGAGAAGCGATCTGGCGATCGGTCTTACACTCCTGCTTGCGGCCATGATGTTGTTGCGGGTCGACCTGTACAAGGCCGAGCCGAAAGCGCAGATCTCCGGGATTGCCAATGAACCGGCGTACTATCCGCCTTCGCACTATGAGACGGCACGGATGCAGGGGGAGAAGTTGCGGCGGTATCTGGAAGGGCTCGATGTGCAGGTGGCGTTCCGCGGACAGCACGCCATGCAGGTTTATTACTCTGAAGTCCCCGTGGCGATAGAAGCCGCTACCGGTCTGACCGATTCATACATCGCTCACCTTCCGTTAGCCAAGCGCGGAAGGCCCGGTCACGAAAAAACCGCGCCGCTCGACTATCTTAACTCACGCGGGGTGGAGTTTATGCTGGTTGGGATCGCCGTACCAGGGAGTTTGGCTGATTCGCTGACCCAGATTTCGTTTGGGGGGTACTCTGCCCGAATCCTTCAATACAATGGTGAGGTGATGGAGAAACTTCGGCAATACCCGGAAGTACGGTTCATTGATATCCCGGGTTTTCTGGATACGTGGATCCCGCAGCTTCCGTATTTACCGCCAGACCTTGCCAAAAACAGCTACGAGTTCTTCCAAGATTTTTATTTCCGCAGTACACCAGACCCAGTCCGTCAGGCGCGTTTCAGCGCAGCGGTCGGCCAGAAGAAGTAAGCTCGGTCAGCTCACTGCGTTTTGTGAGTGACGTAGGCGTTCGCCTGCGAGGTCGGGAGAATGATCACTTCGGCGATCTGGATATGCGCCGGGCGTTCGGCGACCCAGAGAACCGCGTCGGCGACATCCTCGGCGGCCAACGGCCTGAATCCCTGGTAGACCTTTTTGGCTCGCTCTTCATCTCCATGGAATCGGACCAGCGAAAACTCTGTTTCGACCGCCCCGGGGTCGACAGTTGAAACACGGATCGGAGTATCTACCAGATCGAGGCGAAGTCCCTTGGTAAGCGCGTCGACGGCGAACTTGCTGGCGCAGTAGACCGAGCCATTAGGGTAAACATCGTGGCCGGCGATCGAACCTATATTGATGACATGACCTGACTGTCGTTTGATCATACCGGGGACGACTGCGCGGGTACAGTACAGCAACCCCTTCACATTGGTATTGATCATCTCTTCCTGATCGGCGATGTCAGCTTCGTGAAGTTTGGCCAGGCCACGGGCCTTGCCGGCGTTGTTCACCAGGATATCAATGGCGGCAAAATCGGGCGGGATCGAAGCGACTGCCTGTTCCACGGCCAGCCGATCCTGAACATCCAATTCAATCAAGTGGCACTTGGTCGGCAGTTTTGACGCAACGGCCTGCAACCGTTCGAACCGGCGTGCGGCTAGAACCAGCTTACAACCGGCCTGGGCGAATTTTTGAGCGGTCGCTTCGCCAATCCCTGACGATGCGCCGGTCACAAATACTGTCTTCCCCTGTAAATGAGACATGAATGGTCCTTTCCTGAGGCCCCAAATGTAGTCCCCCTTGACTGTTTAGTCAACCGGCAGGTCCCAGAACCGCTGCATTTCGCTATGGATGGCTGCTCATAAGGATGGCAATTCGCCCATAGTCTGAACAGGAGATTTGGGGCCAATAATCTCAGTGGTCTACTATCGTCGCTTTATATGGCTGTGATGCAACTACTTAATGTTTTCAGTGGAATGTTTGGCTGTCAGGAAATTGCGGCATGGTATCTGCAAAGGGATAGTCAGGACAATTAAGGTTTATCTGGAATGCCCGATAGAAAGAGTATGGTACGAGTCCCATCCTTTCGGGCAGACAGGAAGAATCGAGGACCGAACCATGGCGACAGCAAAGAAACGAGTGAGCGGGATGCCCAAGAAGAACTATTGGCACCTGTACAGTCTGCAGAATCTTGAAGGAGATAAGTTGGCGAAGATAGTCAACAAGATACTGCGCAAGGAGTTTGTGCTTATCAAGTAGTTCTCCGGAGGTTTTTTCACTTGACAGCGGGTAGGGCCGGCGGTAGCTTCGAAACTTGAGTCGGCCGACGGGTCGCTCGTATTCTGTTAGTGGAAGGGACTTTGGGGAGGATTTGGTTTTTACGTTGGGGTTCATTACATGAGTCAATTACGCAAATTGTGGCAAAATAAAGTCACGTTTTGGTTTCTGCATGAAACGGAAGGCGCTCTGAAACGCCTGACGATTCGCGCTGCCTGGCTGATCTACGTGCCGGCCGCGATGATCGTTCTGCTATTCGCCAGTTCACTTCTGCTCTCCTCCTTCTTTGGTTCCAAGGTGAACGAGGACGAAATGGCCCGTCTGCGAAACGAAAACCAGCGGCTTACCCAGAAGTATCAGGCGATCAAATCTACGCTCAACGAGGTCAGCACGCGCGTTGACCAGTTGGCGCAGAAAGAGACCGCCATTCGCGCCCTCTTTAATCTCCCGGAAGTCAGCCCGCAGGAGCGCCAGCTTGGTATCGGTGGTCCCGATGCTATGGATTGGCTCCCGAAGTCTGAAAGTGAGGAGATCGCGGTCGCGACTGAAGCAGAGGTTGACAAGCTGCTCAAGCAGACTGAGTTCGAGTTCTCTAAATATGGTGAGATCGAAGGGGCGTTGCTTGGATTACGGGAACGTCTTGACCATACACCGTCGATCTGGCCCGCCAAAGGCTGGTTCTCTCGCGGGTTTGGAATGCACTACGATCCTTTCACCGGCTATAAGCAGATGCACCGCGGGATCGATATCGCCGCTCAACCTGGAACGCCGATCATTGCCCCGGCCAAGGGGAAAGTGATTTTTGCCGGCTGGGATTCAGGCGGTCTCGGCAATCTAGTGGTAGTTGAGCATGGTTACGGTTTTGTCACTCGCCATGGCCACATGTCCAAGGTGTTGGTCAAGCGCGGTCAGGAGATCGCACGGGGTGACCGGATCGGTTTGATGGGGTCGACCGGTTATTCGACTGGTTCGCATCTCCACTATGAGATTTACCGGAACGGTAAAGCGCTCAATCCGATGGAGTATATTCTCAATTAAGCTCTGGACTTGATACAGAATTCATGAACACCGCCTTTCAGGCGGTGTTTTTTTTGGCAATCGATGGCACACCTTGGAGGGAGAGGTGGTCGTTATTAGTCTGGGGAGTGGCATACGCATGGAACCTCCACTTGTTTGAGACTGTTGAACAATCAGGGAGAGGTAAGGCAGGCAAGATGAGATCAGGGGAAGAGAATCATGCCGGGCGCCGATCGGAAGTGCGGGACAGCGAGGATGAACGCGCGGTCAGGGAACTGATCATCCGCTGCAAGACGGGGGATACATTGGCGTTCGCCGAATTGATGCAGCGTTATCGCAAGCAAGTTGCCTCGCTGGCATACCGCATCACCAACGACTACGATGAAGCCGCAGACATCACCCAGGCAGTCTTCGTGAAAATGGCGGCCAATCTCGGGCGATTCGATGAGAATCGGAAATTCTATACCTGGCTTTATCGGATCACCGTGAATTGCGCGATCGATCATCTGCGCAAAACCAAACGCTTCCGCCATGAATCGCTGGAGAGTTATAACGACAAACTCGAATCACTGGCGGAAAACCCGGAAACACTGAGAAATCGGGAGTTGTTAGTTGAGTACATTCGGCAGGCGACGCTGTCGCTGAATACCAGGCAACGTTCCGCGTTTGTCTTGCGCGACATGGAAGGATGTCGAGTTGATGACGTGGCGGTCATGCTCGATGTGCCGGAGGCGACTGTCCGCTGGTATTTGCACCGTGCGCGGACCAAGATCCGCAAGGACCTCTTGCGCAGGTGCCCGCAACTTCTTATGCTGTTCGGCATTCGCTGAAGCTAAGACCCTTATTCCTGAGGCTGTGACGGATCATTCTTTATGGCGAGTATAGAAAAGCTGAGTCTGAAAATAGAAGGAATGCATTGCGCGAGTTGTGTCGCTTCGATCGAGCGAGGTCTCTCCGATCTGGCCGGAGTCGACAGCTCGCAGGTCAATCTGCTGATGAATTCAGCGACCGTTTCCTTTGACCCCGCCCGACTTTCCGAAACGGATATCATTCGGAAGATTCACGAGCTCGGCTTCAAGGCGAGTATTGCCACCCCGGATATTCTGACTGCCAATGCTGACGAAACGCGCGATGCCCGCAAGCAGTTTTTGATCGCGCTGGTGATCTCGATCCCGCTCATGGTATTCGGCATGGGACCGATGTTGAACGGTCATCAGCCAATCATCTCCATGCTTTGGGATGGTCTCATTCAGGCGGTCACGGCTGGCTTTATCCTCTTGTATACTGGTCACTCCATTCTGTTTGATGCTGCCCTGCAGACCCGACATTTGCGTGCCAACATGAATTCACTGGTCGGGATAGGCACGGTGGCCGCTTTTGGCTGGAGTCTCTGGGCGCTGTATCAGACGTCGGTTGGTCTGCATGAGGCGCTTTATTTCGATTCTGCCGGAATGATCATCGTGCTGATCCTGCTCGGTCGTTATCTCGAGGCTCGCGCCAAAGGAAGGGCTGGTGAAGCGATTCAAGCGCTCTTGCGCCTTCGTCCAGCCAAGGCGACAGGTTTCATCAACGGCATCGAGATCGAACTTGAGCCGGACATGATCCGTCCGGGGATGACCTTGCTGGTGCGACCCGGCGAGCGAATCGCTGCCGATGGTGTCGTGACCGACGGTGCACCGATCGTGGATGAATCGATGCTGACCGGAGAATCGATCCCGGTTGAAAAGAAGCTAAGCGATACGGTGATCGGAGGATCGCTTAACGGAAATTCGCCGTTCAAAATGGACGTGACCCGCGCCGGAGCGGAAAGCTATCTGGCGATGGTGATCCGGATGGTTTCCGAAGCACAATCCGTCAAAGCGCCGGTGCAGAAATTGGCCGACACGGTTGCGGGAGTTTTTGTCCCGATTGTCCTGGTGCTGGCGACTCTTACCTTGGTGGGTTGGCTGATCCTTGCGCCTGAGGATTCGATGGCGGTCAAAGCCTTCATTGCAGTATTGATCATTTCGTGCCCCTGTGCTCTTGGACTGGCGACGCCAACTGCGGTGTTGGCCGGGACCGGTCGAGCCGCACGCGCCGGGATCCTGATACGCGGGGGGGATATTCTCGAGCAGATCTCACGTGTCAACGTCATGGCGTTCGACAAGACCGGAACATTGACCGAAGGGCGACTTCAGGTGGTTCATCTGGCTGGGTTCGGCGGGCTTCCCAATCAACATCTGTTGTCACTGCTTGGCTCGCTGGAATGCCATTCAGAACACCCGATCGGTAAGGCGATTCACCGCTATGTAAAAGATCAGGAATACATTCCGGTTAAACTTGAGAAGATAGAGTCACGGCCGGGATTCGGGATGACTGCTCGACATGATGAGCAGCTTCTGGCAGTGGGGAATTTGGCGCTTATGCAGGAGTCGGCCGTCACGCTCGGACTCGCGGGAGCTGCGGCTGAGGCTGAGATGGCGCTAGGACGTACAGTAGTCTATGTCGCTCTGAATGGCCGTGCGATTGGGGTCATTTCCGTTGCTGATACGGTGCGTGCCGATGCCGCGCCGGTGGTCACCGAACTGAAGCAATCATTAGAGAAGGTGGTCATGCTCTCCGGAGATAATGCAGTGACTGCCTCGGCCGTCGCGGGCAAATTGGGGATCGAGTTCGTAGCGGAGGTTCGCCCCGAACAGAAGAAGGGGATTCTCGACGGATACCGTCGCTCCGGGCAGATCGTTGCGATGGTCGGGGATGGGATTAATGATGCCCCGGCGCTGGCGGCTGCGGATGTCGGTATAGCCGTGGCGGGTGGGACGGATATAGCTATCGAGGCCGCCGATGTAGTACTACTTCGGCCCGATTTGCATTTGCTGACCCGCATGTTGAAACTTTCTCGGGCTACTCTCGGCGTGATCAAACAGAATTTGTTTTGGGCATTCTTCTACAACGTCATAGCTATCCCTGTGGCTGCCGGTCTGTTCTACCCATTGACCGGCTGGACGTTGTCGCCAATGATCGCTGCTGGAGCGATGTCGTTTTCATCGCTGTTTGTGGTGCTCAATTCGCTCCGCCTCGCGCGGATCAAGCTCTGATCTGGATCTGTTGTTCAGATTCTGAACACTCCCCATTTGGGCCGAGTGCTTTTCTTCCTGCCTGCTGTTCGACATAGGTTCTCCTCCGATAACTATATGTAATCAAAAGGGGAATCGATTACCGTGACGCAAATTGACCAGAGGCAGTCGCCCGCCGCCGCGCGCGATCTGGACAGAACAACCGAACAGGAAAACTGGGTCGAGCTGTTCTCCTTGTTTGTTCATGACATGGAATCGCCACTGGCCTCAATGAAATATATCCTGAAATTGCTCGATGAACAGAAATTGGATCTGACCAAACCGAGACACCGGCAGTTGGTCAGCTCCTCCCGAATTGCGGTCGAACGCGCAGAGTCAATTGTTTACGATCTGCTGGCGGTTGCTCGAGGCGGAGAACAGGGGATGAGCGCCCAGAAGGAGCCGTTCGATCTCAAGTCGACAGTTGAGAATGCGGTCATTCTTGCCACTGCCTCAGCGGCGGAGAACCAGATCACTCTTTTGACGCAGTTTCCTGCAACCGGAGTCGAAGCGATCGGCGATACCCGGCTACTAGCCCGAGTGCTGGACAACCTGCTGTTCAATGCTGTTCGGCATACGCCTTCGGGCAAGGCTATAACCACTTCCATCAGCCATGCGGAAAAGACTGTGACCATTGAGGTACTCGATGGCGGGAGCGGATTTGGCGATGTTGATCCATCCATTCTGTTTGAGAAGTTCGGTCAGGTTCATTTGCGCGCTCAGGGAAAACACCGGGGCGTGGGACTTGGCCTTTATTTTTGCCAATTAGCGATCCAAGCAATGGGGGGAATCATCCAGGCAACTGACCATCCATCCGGTGGAGCTGTCTTCGCGGTGACCCTGCAGAAAGCATAGGCGGGAGAAGTAAGATCATGGCATTTGATGCAGAATCATATCTCAAGTCGGGCTCCAATGAGCTGCGTGTCCTGGAATATCGGACGAACGGCATGTCGTTCGGGATCAATATTCTCAAGGTCAGCAAGATCGTGCAGAAGCTGGTTGATTTCACGCGAGTTCCTCAGGCTCCGCCTGCCGTGACAGGGGTCTTTAAAGATCGCGATCATCTGGTTCCGGTCCTGGATCTTGCGTATTTCCTCGGGATCAACAAGGAACCTTCTGTTCACAAGAATGTGATCGTGACGGAGTTTTTTGGAATGCAGACTGGGTTTGCGATCGACCGCGTTGATTGGATACACCATTTCCGGTGGGAAGATGTGATCGATGCCAAGACCGCGCTGGCGGGAGTCAAGTACAAGTACGTTATCGGGATCGTCAAACCGACCGAAGATAGAATGGTTCAGCTTCTCGACTACGAGACTATTCTATTGGATCTCTGTCCCAAGCTGAAGGATATGAGCATCCAGTCCTACCAGGGAGAAGCCAACTTTGCAGGGCGTCGCGTCCTGATCGCCGAAGACTCACCGGCTGTCCGCGCGATGCTGGTGAATGAGCTGTCGGAATATGGATTTGAGGTCGTGGAAACGACCGACGGCGAGGAGGCCTGGCAGGCATTCCAGAAGCAATCTTTCGACCTGGTGGTCTCCGATGTCGAGATGCCGCGCATGGATGGTCTGGCGTTTACGTTGCGGGTCAGACAATCGGAACGGCCTAATACGCCGGTGATCGTTTATTCGTCGATTGGCGATGTTGGGATGAAAGCGAGAGCGGCGTTCCTCAAAGCCGATGCTCACATCACCAAGCTGAATCTGAATCAACTGATGATAACCGCAGACAAGCTGATTCGTGGTGAAAAGGTCGAATTTGACGGCTATACGCCGGAGACGATGCCGAATCTGCTGGAAGCGGCGACGGTCTAGCCAGAAGTCAAGTTACCCGATTTCAGCGAGGGGAGGGTTATCGCCCTTCTCCCGCAACTTATAGTTGCCCTTCGCCCTCGCATAGTATAGCTTTTTCCCTATGTCATTCTCTCCGCGATCCGCATTGGCGCTCTTTCTTTTCATGGCCCTAACGGCCCTTGCTTTGGCGGTCTGGTGGATCATCTTCATGGCCCACCTCGTGGATGAAAAGGTGGAGATCGCCCAACAACTTGGAGCATCGCCCGAGATGCTCGAGCAGATCCATCAGCAGGAGATCAGCCGCCAGATCATGCTCGGCATGGAAGGGGTATTTCTTATCCTGTTGATCCTGCTGGGTGGGTGGTTGATCTACCGAGCGTTGGTAAAGACGGAAGAACTCAAATTTCACCAGCAGAATTTCCTGATGGCGGTAACGCATGAACTGAAAACGCCGCTCGCCTCGATCAAATTGTATCTGGACACGATTCAGTCTCCCAAAATAGAGGCATCGAAGAAGGAGACGATCATCCCCAAGATCCAGCAGGATGTCGCCCGGCTGGAACACCTGGTCCAGAATATACTCGATGCCGGCCGATTTGAACGGAGTGGCTACCGCCTCAACAAGATCGATGTGAACTTGAGCGATCTGGTCCGCGAGCGAGTGGCGGTAGTTCGCGGACTTCCTTCGTCGGTGGCCAAACAGGTGACAGATGAGATTCAGCCGGATATCATGATTGATGGCGACCAGCTTGCGCTGGGGAGGGCCATCGATTCGATCCTTGAGAATAGTCTCAAGTATCATGATGGCTCCGGGATCCAGATCGATCTGAAATTGAAAGAGATATCGGGACGGATCACGCTGACGATCACCGATCGCGGGATAGGATTCGAGAAGAAAGACAACAAGGCGATCTTTGACCGCTTTTACCGCGTCGGCGATGAAATGACGCGGACGCAGGCGGGGACCGGACTGGGACTGTTTCTCTGCCGAGAGATCATCCGCGCCCATGGCGGGACAGTGACTGCCGAATCAGACGGCCCCGGCAAAGGGGCAACCTTTACGATAAGTCTCAAAAAGAGCTGATATGAAAACGATCCTTCTTGTCGAAGATGACCAGCACCTTGCCGATGGACTGATCCTCAATCTGGAGGCGGAGGGGTATCAGGTCGTCCATGTTGCTGACGGCAATCACGCGTTCGATACATACCAGCGCGGCATATTCGATCTGGTGCTACTGGATATCATGTTGCCGGGGGTTGATGGCCTGACCATCTGCAAAAAGATCAGAGCGGCTGGCGCCACGTTGCCGGTGCTGTTTGTGACTGCCCGCGATCAGTCCGATCAGAAGGTCGAGGGACTGCTCGCCGGGGGAGATGACTATATCACCAAGCCGTTTAATGTGCAGGAGTTGTTGGCGCGAATTCAGGGGATATTCCGCCGTCAGGCCTGGTTGGCGGCCGAGGATGCTGTCTCGGATGAATATGAGTTTGATGGTCGGAAGATCAACTTCAAGACGTTTGTGGCAGAAGGGCCGGGGGGGAAGCATCAACTAACCCGCAAAGAGTGCATGGTCATCAAGTATCTGATCGAGCGGGCGAATGAAGTGGTCAGCCGCGATCAGTTGCTGGATGCTGTTTGGGGGTATCATATCTATCCGACCAATCGGACTGTCGATAATTTCATTCTCAAACTTCGCAAGATATTTGAAAATGATCCGAAAGAGCCGAAGTATATTGAGACCATTCGCGCGGTGGGGTATCGGTTCAACCGATAGGATACATCTATGCCGACAATATTCATAGTCCTTGCGACCATTATGAGCCTGGCGGCGTTTGTCGTTTTTTTTCTCGTCTTTCGACAGATCCGGAAGGAGTGGAAGAAAGAACGGGAGGAGCGTCAAAAGGAAAGCGGAAGCAATTCCCAATGAACGGTCATCGACGGATCATCACACTTGCCACACTTGCGATCATTTTGGGGTTGGTCTCGTTCGCCTGCGGGCCAAAATTGCGGGTTTCATCGTTGTCATCTGAGACTCTTGCAATCAGGAACTGGTCGATTGTGCCGGTGGATTCGCTCCCCGATACACTTACTACAAACAATGATCGAGCCAGAGTAAAGCTGGATCGAGGGACCAGTCTCTTTCACTCAGTATTTGTCGAGCAGGTTCGCGGTGAGCTGTCATCGAGTCATGGTATTCGACACTACGAAAATATGCCAACAGGTGGATACATCTCAATTCGATGCATCCTTGCATCGGAGTATGCTGTGCCTCAGCAGGACACGCTTGCTCGCGAGGATGAGTCGTCCGGTACGAGTGCGTCGCACTTCACTAGTGCATTTACCTACATGGTGCTAGATAAGATTCTCAATGGATCGCCGGTCAAAATCGTCGAAGTGACGATCTACCGTGACGATGGGTTCATTCTGGGGATGTTTCGTTTGGGGAACGGCAAGGATGAACGAGTAAAGGCATCAGCGGTGGCGAAAAACATAGCCAAAGCTAGCTGAGAAAAAGCACTAACTGAAAATGGCTTGTCTCGGTTGACCCAAGACAAGCCATTAATATAGATTACACTCGGGACTATTTCTTCACTGGCACTGGATCAAGAAGCGGTTCTTTGATGCCGGCGATCTTCCTGGCGATCTCGACCTTATCTTCCAGCTTCGCGGTTGCGCGAATCACCAATTTGGCGCCATCGGGTGAACCGCCGCCATGCATACATCCCGGCACGCCTCCGCCGATCGTGCACCATTCAACTAATCGAGCCGCACGGGCGCGCGTCTCGCCATCGGCTTTGGCGGTCAAATATTTCTTGATCAGATGTCCGTACTTTTTGGATTGGAAATCCTTGTACGACGGCATACAGCCGGTCTCGGCAATACCGCCAGCGATATCCTGAGCCAGCACCGATGTCTGATATGGCAAGGTAGCGACGTGGACTTTGTTGACATTTGACAGCAACGGGTCACAGAGCCATGCGCCGGAGGGATGTTTCTTTCCACGCGCCGCCGCGGCGATACCGACCGCGTAGGTCGTTTCATTGTTGATATACATCTGGGTCAATTTGTCGGCGAAGACTTTGGATGACAGACCATTCGCTCGGGCGGTCAAAATTGCCGAGCCGATCTTGATATCACCCTGACCGGCAACACAGCCGCCAATCGCCGCGCGATACGGACCGATAAAATAGCCGATCGTTGACATCGTATATTTCGTTTCACCGCACATGAAAACACGTTCGTTCGGGATGAATACGTTTTCGAAGAAGAGGAAGGATTGGGTGATGCCGCCCTCTTTGACCGGATTGTCGAACCCGTCTTCTTCATCGCGGGTATCGCTGGGATGACGGGTCTCAACGATGGTGAGCCCCTCGATATCGCGCGGAATCACAAATGACAACGCAAAGTCGGTCTCATCCTCTTTGTAGCCTGTGCCGGGGATGATGAAAATCTCGTTGGCGGCAGCCACGCCGCAGATCATCAATTTGGCGCCACGGACGACAATGCCATCTTTGCGTTTCTCAACCAGATGCAGGAAGACATCTTTGTCATCCTGAGCACTCGGGGACTTGGCGCGGTCACCTTTGGCATCGGTCAGCGCTCCGGCGCAGGTGATATCCCGCTCCTGGGCGGAACGGAGCCAGGTCAGCAGACGCTGGTGGTAATCGGTTCCCAGATCGCGATCCATTTCAAAGGTGGTGTTGAACATTGCGTTCATGGCTGTCCAGCCGGCGCACCGTCCGCCGGTGCAGGTGCCGGTGAGATGGAACATCAACCGCTTCATATCGCTGTTGGCAAACTGGTCCTCGGCGGACATGATGATCGAGAGATAGCGACTGATCGGTTCGCCGGTCAGGTGCGATTTCGCGGTTACCTTGTCGCGGAGTTTTTCATCGGCGGCGGCCTTGAATGTCCAGGCATGACCTTCGACCGTTCGTTTGGTCGCCGGGTGAGTGGTGACATCCTCGATCAGACTGTCCCATTTGTAGATATTCGGGCGCATCGCTTTCAAAGATGCGATGTACTGCTCATATGTTTTGATCGCCATCGTTCAGTTACCTCGCGTTACGCATAGTTTGGCTGAAATATAGCCTGAGTCCGGATTATTACAAGACAAAACGGTCAATGTTAGCGCTGATCACTATATCGACTTTTGAAAAGAAAAATGAGTGAATGAGCAATGCGCTCCCCTCTGCCAAGTCGTACTGCGTGATTCCGGAACATTTCTCCAACTCAAGAGCAGGAGATTTAAGAATACTTGCGAGTAAACGATTTGGGCCAAGAAAGTTTAGTTTGCCAACGGGCGAGTCGTGCGCTTGACTAACAGTATGACCGATATGCAACTGCCGGAGAATCAGGCAACACTCCTGCCAAAATGCCGCCTTCGCCCGGGAGAGATATGGAGCGACCCGCAGGGGAAGCATGTTGTGGGGTGCGGCGACTGCACGGACAGCCAGTTTGTATCACGTCTCATGAATGGCCGAGCCAAGGCATCGCTGGCCGTTCAGGATCCGCCGTATAATCTGGTAGTGTTCGAGCGGCGATCGGTGGAGGAGTATATCGCGTGGTGCGAGCAATGGCTGGATTTGAGCGAGCAGGGGTTGGCGGAGAACTCGTCGCTGTATGTTTGGCTGGGGGCGGATCAGAACAACCATTACCAGCCGTTACCGCAATTCATGCAGATGATGCAAGGTCAGTCGTTTCAATCCCGTTCTTTCCTGACCATGCGGAATCAGCGCGGTTACGGCACTCAGAAAAACTGGATGGCGGTACGCCAGGAATTGCTGTATTACACCAAAGGGGAACCGTTCTTTCAGCCGCAGTACACCGAGATGCCAAAAGCGCTGAAGGGGTACTACAAAACGATCGGGGGAGAGCGGATGGAGAATATAGAGAGGTCGCGCTCACCGTTTCTTCGGGCGGGTAATGTCTGGATCGATATTCAGCAGGTCTTCTATCGGATGGAAGAGAATGTTTCGCTTTGTTATGCGCAGAAGCCGCTCAAGGCGATCGAGCGGATAGTGACTGCATCATCACTGCCGGGGGAGACGGTGCTCGACTTCTTCTCCCATGCCGGTACAACTTTGCTGGCGTGCGAGCGCTTGGGAAGAATATGCATCACCTGCGATATTGACCCGGTTTTTGCGGAGATCACGATCAGGCGGTTGGAGAGGTTTCGTGCGACAGGGAAACTTGGCTGGCAGCGGATGGACCCGTTTGCCGAAGGTTGATCGGCAGATTACTTCAAGTACTCCAGACTCACCCCGGAATTGTCCAGCTTCACGTAGGTGAAGTGGTGAATGAAATCCCCTGAATTGATATAGGTGCCGTTGTCGAATTTCTCAAAGACCGGGATATGCAAATGCCCGATCACGACAACATCGTTCCCTTCGGCCAGTTTCCCCTGAGCATACTGCCTGTAATCGTTGGCGAACTCATGGTCTCGACGCGAGGTATACTCGCGAGATGAACCAGAGACCCACTTGGCGAGCGGGTAGGCCCAGTCGGGCGGGAGTTTTCGATAGAGCCAGATATTAAACCGATTGCGAAGGATTTTCTTAAGGAATCGGTATCCGGAATCGGCTTTGGCCAGGCCATCGCCATGACAGAGAAAGAGCTTTTTGCCGCCGTAATCTAGAGTCAGGGTGTCACGATGAACCACGATACCGATCTGTTTCTCGAAGAAGTCATCCATCCAGAAGTCATGGTTGCCGGAGATGTAGTCGATCTGGATGCCCCTGGCGCGGAGTTCATGGAGGCGAAAGAGAACTTCGAAATGGGCTTTCGGGACAACATGTTTGTATTCGAACCAGAAATCGAAAAGATCGCCGAGGATGATCAGTCGGTCGCCATCAGACTTCACCAGTTCAAACAGGCGTGCGATATTGGCCAGCTTGGTTTGTTCGGATTCAGGAGACCCTGTTCCGAGGTGAGCATCAGAGAAAAGATAAAGCGCCATCAGGTGAATATAGCGGCGGAGTGCGCCGTGAAACAGTCAATTTCAGGCCGGCCCTGGTGTATCAGGGCCGAACCCGTATTAGTTATCCGACCTTTTCCATGAAACGCGGCATCGCATGGTAGAAACTGTCCGCCAGTCTGGCCAGCGGGATGTCGATCAGGGATTCAATCACCAGTCGACTCCCGCCCACTGAGCCGATCCTGTTGATCGGAACGCCAGCTGAGCCGAATATCTTCTCCAGGTCATTTGCGCTGGATTGATCGGCCGAGACGATCACGCGCGACTGGCTTTCCCCGAAAAGGAGGCAGTCCGGGCGGATAGAATCATTCAATTTGACTGTCGCACCGATCTGATGTTCTTGATTTGAAATACAGCACTCGGCCAGTGCGACAGCCAGGCCACCATCGGAGCAGTCATGCGCCGATTTGACCAGCCCGGACCGGATCGCATGGAGGAGTGTCTCCTGCATTTTCTTTTCGAATGGAAGATCAAGCGAAGGGATCGGGCCACGCGTCTGACCGAGAATCGACTTGAGATATTCTGAGCCGCCCAGTTCTTCTTTGTTGGTGCCGATCAGGAAGATGACATCGCCATTTTCCTTGAACCATTGCGTGGTGATGTGGTCAAGGTGTTCGACTAGTCCAACCATGCCGATAGTCGGGGTCGGGAAGACTGCCCGCTCCGGATCCTCGTTGTAGAACGAAACGTTGCCACCGGTGACCGGGGTTTCGAATGCGATGCAGGCCTCGCCCATTCCTTTGATCGCCTCGGCGAAGCAGTAGTAGACCTCGGGCTTGTACGGATTGCCGAAATTGAGGCAGTTGGTGATGGCCAGCGGCTTGCCGCCGGAGCAGACGATATTACGCGCCGACTCAGCCACTGCAATCTGGGCGCCGAGGCGCGGATTGAGATAGCAGTAGCGGGCGTTGCAGTCAGTCGACATGGCGAGCGCTTTGTCGGTCTTGCGGAGGCGAAGGACCGCGGCATCAGAACCGGGGCCGACCGCCGTATTTGTGCGGACCATGGAATCGTACTGCTCAAAAACCCAGCCCTTATGACAGAGGTTGGGAGACCCGAGCAATTGTACCAAGGTCTCCGACCAGTTACGGTTCGGGGCGAAATCATTCAGGTCGAGTTTATTGACATCGTCCATATAAGTCGGACGCTTGGTTTCGCGGTGATAGATCGGGGCAGAGCCGCCGAGAACCAGAGAATCTGCCGGGATGCGGGAGACGATCTGGCCATTCAGTTTGACCGTCATGAAGAGGTCATCGGTCACTTTTCCGACGATGGTCGAATCAAGTCCCCATTTGTCGAAGACCGCTTTCACGGCGGCTTCCTTGCCCTTCTTAACGCAAACCAGCATTCGTTCCTGAGACTCTGAGAGGAGGATCTCGTAGGGGGACATGTGCGGTTCGCGGACCGGGACGAGATCGATATTTATCTCTATCCCTGCTTTGCCGCGGGCGGCCATTTCTGAGGATGAACAGGTGAGGCCGGCGGCTCCCATATCCTGGATACCGATTATCAGGTCCTGCTCAATGATCTCGAGAGTAGCTTCGAGCAGCAATTTCTCGGTGAATGGATCGGCGATCTGAACAGACGGGCGTTTTTCTTCGGACTTGGAGCTGATCTCTTCGGAGGCGAAGGTCGCACCATGGATGCCATCACGTCCGGTCTTGTTCCCCACGATCATGATCGGGTTGCCAGTACCGGCCGCTTTGCCGAACGCGAGCTGGTTACTCTTGACGATACCTACCGCCATGGCATTAACGAGCGGATTACCGGTGTAGGAATCATCAAAGAAAACCTCACCAGCGACTGTCGGCACACCAAAGGAATTGCCGTAGTCACCGATCCCCTTGACCACACCGGAGACCAGGTGGCGGACTCGCGGATTGTCCGGTGATCCAAAGCGGAGTGAGTTGAGGGATGCGATCGGGCGCGCACCCATCGTGAAGATGTCACGGAGGATCCCGCCGACACCGGTCGCGGCACCCTGATATGGTTCGATTGCGGAAGGGTGATTGTGGGATTCTATTTTGAAGACCACAGCCAGACCATCGCCAATGTCAACCGCGCCGGCATTTTCTTCGCCGGCTTTGGAGAGCAGATTGGCGCCATCGCGCGGGAGGGTTTTAAGTAATGCGATGGAGTTTTTGTACGAGCAATGCTCGGACCACATGACCGAAAAGACGCCGAGTTCGGTGTAGTTTGGTTCGCGTCCGAGGATCTTCTTGATGTATTCGTACTCATCCGGCGTAATGCCATGATTGGCTATCATTTCCGGTGTGACTTTGGGCTGGGTGAATCCGTCTGCCATTGGGCCTCTCTGGTTAGAAAGGGTCGAATATAGGGGGCGCTACTGGTCAGGTCAAGGTCTACCTAAAAGCTGTTTCCGCTGCTGATTGCAGCATATATCTTATGGTCCATGAGTATCCTGGCGAAAGTCACCCGCACAATTGAGGCACACAATCTGTTAGCAAACGGGGATAAGGTGCTGGTGGCGTTGTCCGGGGGGCCGGATTCGGTCGCATTGCTGCATCTGCTCGTGCGACTCAAGCCACACTATCAATTGCAGTTAGCCGCAGTTTACGTCAATCATCAGATCCGCAAACGACCCGCGTTGGCCGAAGCGAAGTTCTGTCAGTCTCTTTGCAAGAAACTGAAGGTCCCGTTGACGATTCATCGCGAGGATATTCCCGCTCTGGCCAAACAGCAGAAGATCGGGATAGAGGAAGCAGGGCGGAATTTCCGGTACGAGTTGTTCGAGCGTTTGGCCCGCGAACAGAAGTTCACTCGGATCGCATTGGGGCATCACCAGAATGACCGTGTTGAGACGGTGCTTTTCAGGATCATCCGTGGCACCGGAAGAACCGGTCTGGCTGGCATTCCGGTGAAGCGGGATAAGTATATCCGGCCGCTGTTTGACCTGACCAAAGCGGAGATCCTCGCCTACTTGAAGGAGAACAGACTCGCCTATTGTCTGGACCTTTCCAATGAAAGATCGGACCAGAGCAGGAATTACATTCGGAATCGCCTCCTGCCGGAAATTCGGAAGCGACTCAATCCACAGGTAGACAGGGCGATTTTGAATTTGGCGGAGACTCTGGCAGAAGAAGAAAAGGTGCTTCAAGCGCAAGTTGAACGGGTTCTTAAGCAGGCGATCACAATCACACCGGGCGGCAAAATTGAGCTTGATAGAGATAAATTCCAAGCGTATACTAAATGGCTCCGTCGCAGACTGTTAAGGTACTGTCTGGGAAGCATTTCCGAGGGACAGATGGTTGACCGCGAATCGGTCGACCGCCTCGATGACCAGATTATGGCGGGCGGCGGGAATCTCTCGCTCCCCGGACGTATTCAGACCGTCCTGTCCGGTTCAAAGATTGTCTTTGTGCACGGTCAGCCGATACAGTTGGAAAGGGAGCTGTCACCGGGAAAAGCGGTTCGGTTAGCCTGTCCGAACGTTCAGATCGCCGTCCGATTCGGCCGAAGTCTCCCGAGCAAACCTCTGTCGCGACGAAGGGCATCACGGGTGACGGTGGATCGAGCCAAGCTCGAATTTCCGCTGACGGTGCGGTCGATTCGCACGGGTGACCGGTTTGTCCCGCTGGGGATGCACGGACGCAAAAAGGTAGGCGACTACCTGACCGATCGGAAAGTACCGAAGGTCTATCGCGATGAAATTCTGGTCGTTACTGACGGCCAAGGGATCATATGGGTGGTCGGATTTGAGATCGCCGACCGAGTCAAGGTTGATAGGTCAACCAGGAAGGTAGCCACGCTTGAGGTCATCAACTCCAAAAGGGCTCTCACGCCAGCCGTTTGAGTTGCTGCTTGATCAGCGCGCGATCACGCGCCGGATCGAGGAGATGGGAGCACAGCTCACCGCAGATTATGCGGGCGAAACGCCGGTTCTGGTCGGCGTCCTGAAGGGATGCGCGGTCTTTCTGGCGGACCTGATGCGGACGATCAAGTTGCCGATCGAGCTGGAGTTTGTGTCGGCGGCTTCCTATCGGACGGGAGTACGTCGCGAAGAGGACGTGATCATCGGCGGCGGCTTTTCCATCCCGATGGCGGGGCGCCATGTGCTGGTGGTGGAAGGAGTTGTCGATTCCGGGAAGACGGTCGCTTTGGTTACCGAGAAGATTCGCAAGATGGAACCGGCTTCCCTGGAGATTGTTACACTACTCGATAAACCCCAGAGCCATCGCGTAAAAGTCGATGTTAAGTACAAAGGATTCAGCATCGGCAATGATTTCGTGATCGGTTTTGGACTCGACAATACACAGAAATACCGAAACCTGCCGTTTATCGGACGGTTGCTCGACAAATGATCGCGGGCAATTGTGACACGGATAGATGAATCAACGGACGTTTCGGTAGTATAACCTGTATCTGAACACGTGATAGTGGAGAGACAGTGAACGATTCTTATAACAAAAATGACCGTCCCGGATCTGGTGGCAAAAACAAGGGGGAGGCTCCCCGCGACACTGCCGGATGGCGTGGCCCCGGCAAAACGTTGCTTTTCTGGGCGGTACTTATTCTGGGCGGACTAGTTGTTTTCCAGTACCTGACCGGGATGAATCCCGAGGTTGCTGAGATCAGCTACTCCGAGTTTACTCAGCAGATCGGAAGCTCGAACATTACTGAAGCTACCTTTCTGGAGCGGGAGATCGAAGGGAAGCTGAAGGATCCGACAACCTTTGCCTCGAGCAAGAGCAATCGGACCTTCGCTCAGTTCCGGACGCGCATACCATTCCCGGACACGAATTATGATATCGTGAAACGGCTCGAAGCATCGGGAGCAAAGATCAAAGCGGCCGAAAAGGGCCCTGACTTTCTTTCCATTCTGGTCGCCGTTGGACCCTGGATACTGTTGATCTTTGTCTGGATATTCTTCCTGCGCCAGATGCAGGGTGCATCCGGTCCGAAGGGGTTATTCTCATTCGGAAAATCCAAAGCAAAACTGCTGACGGATGAGCGCCCCAAAGTAACATTCAGTGATGTCGCTGGTGCGGATGAAGCGAAAGAAGAGCTGCAGGAAATCATCGAATTCCTGAAGGAACCGGGGAAATTCCAGAAGTTGGGCGGCAAGATCCCCAAAGGGGCACTCTTGCTTGGTCCGCCCGGAACAGGCAAAACGCTATTGGCCCGCGCAGTGGCGGGTGAAGCCGGCGTACCGTTCTTCTCGATGTCGGGCTCAGATTTTGTGGAGATGTTTGTGGGTGTCGGCGCAAGCCGCGTTCGCGACCTGTTTGAACAGGGGAAGCGGAACGCTCCCTGCATCATCTTTATCGACGAAATCGACGCGGTTGGACGTCACCGAGGCGCCGGTCTCGGCGGTGGGCATGATGAGCGCGAACAGACTCTCAACCAGTTGTTGGTTGAGATGGATGGATTTGAATCGAACGAGGGTGTTATCCTGGTGGCCGCCACCAACCGCCCGGATGTACTTGATCCGGCGTTGCTTCGCCCGGGACGATTCGACCGACAGATCGTGGTCGCCACGCCTGATGTCAAAGGGCGTGAAGGGATCCTCAAGGTACACACGCGCAAAGTAAAAATGGCGAATGATATCGATCTGACCGTGCTGGCCCGCGGCACACCCGGTATGTCCGGCGCCGACCTTGCCAACATGGTCAATGAAGCGGCGCTATTGGCGGCCCGAAAAAACAAAGAGTCTGTCTCGATGTTTGATTTCGAGGAAGCCAAAGACAAAGTGATGATGGGCTCGGCGCGCAAGTCGATGGTTATCTCCGACGAGGAGAAGAAAGTGATCGCGTATCACGAGGCCGGTCATGCTTTGGTCTCCAAGTTGATGCCGAAAGCGGACCCGATCCACAAGGTGACGATCATACCGCGCGGGATGGCGCTGGGTGTCACCCAGTCATTGCCAGTGGATGAACGTCACACTCACAGCCGAGATTATCTTGAGACAGTGCTGGCGGTGATGATGGGTGGGCGTGTGGCCGAGATACTGGTCTTTGATCAGCTGGATACTGGCGCGGGGAATGACTTGGAACGTGCGACTAAACTGGCGCGCAAAATGGTCTGTAACTGGGGGATGTCGGAGAAGATCGGACCGGTGACTTTCGGCAAGACCGAGGAGCATATCTTCCTGGGTCGCGAAATGGCACAGGCGGCGGATCATTCCGAGGCGACCTCGGTTATCATCGATCAGGAGATTTCGCAGTTTGTTCTGAAAGCCGAGGCCCTGGCTCGCAAACTGCTTGCAAATAACCTCGACAAGTTGCATGACCTGGCCAAGGCGCTCCTTGAGCGGGAGATCATCGATGGTCGCGAGGTTGATGTGATCATTGGACGGACTTCAGGCGATGCCGAATTGGTAGTGGCGCCTGCGCCGACGAGTTAGAAGTGGCGATAGACCGCGAGAAGATCATCCGCGGGGTGAAACTGATCCTTGAGGGAGTCGGCGAAGACCTGACTCGCGAAGGGCTCGAGCGGACTCCCGAACGGATAGCCGAATTTTACGAAGAGGTCCTGGCTGGTATGGAGCAGGACCCCGCGGTTGAACTGAGAAAATATACCACCAAAAACAAAGACGAGATGATCATCCTGCGTGACATCTCGTTTTTCTCTTTGTGCGAACATCATCTGCTCCCGTTTTTTGG
This sequence comes from bacterium, assembly GCA_016708025.1. NCBI lineage: Bacteria > bacterium. Next base: position 114,992 of record JADJGQ010000001.1, read on the forward strand.
GCACATCCATATCGCCTATATTCCGCAAAACGACAAGATGGTCGGTTTCTCCAACATGATCAAGGTGATCGATATCCTGACGAAGCGCCTGCAGGTGCAGGAACGTCTCACATCACAGATCGCCGATTCGATCGTTGATGCGCTGGGTGCCAAAGGAGTGCTTGTAGTGATCGAGGCGGAGCACCTCTGTATGACTATGCGCGGCCTTAAAGCACCGGGAAGCCTGATTGTCACGTCGGCCGTGCGCGGCATGATGCGGCGCGATGCCACCCGTTCCGAAGCGCTGACGCTGATAGAGAGTCGTCGGAAGTAGCTTTTTTCGCCAGACAATTCTCTTGCCTTCCCGCGATGACTTCGCCACTTTGGCAGTAACCTATTCAGGGGATTGCCTATGTCAGACACAACTCAATCCAAGCCGACATTGCCGCCACTTCTGCTCAGCAGAGATCGCAGATTGCTGTTCGATCGACCCCTGGTGATGGGGATTGTCAATGTCACCCCGGACTCCTTTTCCGATGGTGGGCAGTTTCTGGCGGCGGACCATGCGGTCGGCCAGGCGCTTCGGCTGATTGACGAGGGTGCCGACCTGATCGATATCGGTGGAGAATCGAGTCGACCGGGGGCAGATACGGTGCCGCTCGAGGATGAACTCCAGCGGGTGGTGCCGGTGGTAGAGCAACTTCGGTCGCAGACCGAAATTCCGATCTCAGTTGATACCTACAAATCGGCAGTAGCGGAGGCGGCACTCAAGGCGGGGGCCGATATCATCAACGATATATCTGCATTGCGCATGGATCCCGATATGGTGAAAGTGCTGGCAGAGGCGGGCGCGCCGGTTATCCTGATGCATATGCTGGGGACTCCCGCGACCATGCAGCAGTCGCCGCATTACAGCGACTGCGTGGAGGAGATCACGGCGTTTTTTGTGCAGCGGATCGCCTTTGCGATGCAACATGGGATTTCTCATGAACGGATCATAGTTGACCCGGGGATCGGGTTCGGGAAGCGGCTGGAGGATAATCTGGATCTGCTTGGGTCGCTACACCGATTCGCACAATTTGGATTGCCATTACTTGTGGGAGCGTCAAGAAAGTCCTTTATTACCAAGGTTACCGGCGCGCAGACCAGCCCGACGGAGAGACTTGGGGGGTCAATAGCGGCGGCAATTGTGGCCGTGCAGAATGGCGCCAATATCATCCGCGTCCATGACGTGGCGGCAACGGTAGAAGCATTGAAAGTAGCACGAGCGATAGCAGAACGTATATGAATTTCCTGGGATTTGACTTCATCCGGTTTGGGTTTGCGAGACGCGGTCGATATTCTGATCGTTTCGTTTATCATATATCAGTTGCTGAAGCTGACTAAAGGGACTCGTTCGGCGCAGATCATTGTCGGGATGTCGTTCATTGGGGCAATCGCGTTCATCTCGTACTGGTTTCAACTTGAGGCGCTCACCTGGTTATTCTCGAACCTGGCGACAGTCGGGTTCATTGTGCTGATCATAGTTTTTCAGCCGGAACTTCGCGGCGCACTGGCCCATATGGGTCAGAACCCGATCTTCCGCCGATTCGTCAATCTGGAACAGAAGCGGACGCTTGAAGAAGTCGCTCGCGCGGCGCTCAGGCTGGCGGAACTTCGGTATGGCGGATTGATCGTCATTGAGCGACGGACCGGCCTTCGGAATTTCGCGGAGTCGGGCCGCTTGATGAACTCGGAGCTGTCGTCGGAATTGCTGATCACGCTGTTCACCCCCTATACTCCGTTACATGATGGCGCGGCAATCGTCTCGGGAAACTATGTGATCGCGGCGGCATCATCGTTACCGTTGTCCAGCAATCCGAAGTATGCACAGTTGTTCGGGATGCGTCACAAGGCGGCGATCGGGGTCTCGGAACTTTCCGATGCGGTCGTGGTGGTTGTTTCGGAGGAGACGCAGGCGATCTCGATCGCGTATGAGGGGGAACTGGAGAAGGACATCAAGAAGGTCGATTTCAAGGATCGGTTGCAGTGGTATTTGAAGAAGTAGGTTCCGAACCCCCCGTTTGACTTTCCACGCTAATTTCCCTACCTTGGCAACTCGCCGTCGGAACCAGTCCGTCGACGATACGTTATGCCGTTGGATGCCAACATATTGGCTCCTGCACATCAATACAAGGATAGCATGCACGACCTGAGCAAAATTAGGAATTTTTCGATCATCGCTCATATCGACCACGGGAAATCTACCCTGGCCGACCGGCTGTTGGAACAGACCAAAACGCTTTCCAGCCGGCAGATGCATGCCCAAGTGCTCGACTCGATGGAGTTGGAGCAGGAGCGCGGCATTACGATCAAGGCCCATGCAATCCGCCTTGACTACAGGGCGAAAGATGGCAGTATCTATGAGTTTAATCTGATCGATACGCCCGGCCATGTCGATTTTACGTACGAAGTAAGCCGGTCGCTGGCCGCCTGCGAAGGGGCGATCCTGGTGGTCGATGCTTCGCAGGGGATCGAGGCGCAAACGCTGTCGAATCTCTATCTCGCGATGGAGAACAACCTGAACATCCTGCCGGTCGTGAATAAGATCGACCTTCCCTCCGCCGATCCCAAAAAAGTGACTGACGAGATAGTCGAACTGATCGGCTGCAAGCCGGAGGAAGTCATTCCGGTGTCGGCAAAGGTAGGGCTGGGTGTCGACAAACTGCTGGAAGCGATCGTTCACCAGTTCCGTCCGCCGGTCGGTGACCCCGATGCTCCATTGCAGGCGATGATCTTTGATTCAACGTTTGACGCCTACCGAGGCGCGCGGCCTCTGGTCAAGATCATGAATGGATCATTCAAGAAGGGGGATAAGATCCGCTTTTTCTCGAGCGGGAAATCCTTCGATGTCGAAGAAGTTGGGTATCTGCAGATCGACGCGGTCCCGCAGGAGGCGCTCCGGACCGGCGATGTCGGCTATTTGTATGCTTCGATCCGTGAAGTGGCTGACACCAAGATCGGGGATACGATCACGCTGGTCTCCAATCCGGCCAAAGAGCCGGTGCAGGGGTTCGTCAATGTTAAGCCGATGGTCTTTTCCGGTTTGTATCCGGCTATCGCCGAGGATTTCGCCGAACTGCGCGAGTCGCTCGAAAAGCTGAAGCTGAACGACAGTTCGTTGACGTTTACGCCGGAATCATCGACCGCGCTCGGATTCGGCTTCCGTGTCGGGTTCCTCGGACTGCTCCATATGGAGATCATCACGGAGCGATTGAGCCGCGAATACAACCAGACGATCATCAACACGGTGCCAAACGTCGAATACAACGTGCAAAAAACCGATGGTACGAGGCTCGCCTGCGACAATCCGGCGGAGATGCCGGAAGCTGGCGCGATCGATTTTGTGGAAGAGCCGTTTGTGGATGCCCAGGTGATCGCTCCGGCGGAGTATATCGGTGCGATCATGAAACTGGCAACTGACCGTCGTGGCGAATACAAAACCACCGAATATCTTTCGACCACCCGTGTCAGCCTGAATTATGCGTTTCCTTTGTCGGAGATCATCTTCGATTTCTATGATAAGCTGAAATCCGCCACGCGCGGATATGCTTCGTTTGATTATGGATTGCCCTACTATCGCCGGTCCTCACTGGTCAAGCTGGATATCCTGGTGAATGGAGATCCTGTCGATGCGCTTTCGGTGATCATCCATCGTGAAAAAGCGTATCACTGGGGGATGCAGCTTGGTGAGAAGTTGCAGAAGTTGATCCCGCGCCAGATGTTCGAAGTGGTGATCCAGGCGGCGATCGGAAGCCGGATCATCAGCCGCTCGACCATCAGAGCGCTCCGCAAAAACGTGACGGCAAAATGTTACGGTGGCGATATTTCGCGTAAACGGAAATTGCTCGAGAAGCAAAAAGAGGGGAAAAAGCGAATGAAGCAGATCGGGTCGGTGGAGATCCCGCAGGAAGCATTTTTGGCGGCGCTGAAGATAGAGCGGTAGTGCTCGGGTCTGGAATCCCTCACCCGCCTCTTCGAGGCACCCTCTCCCTGAGGGAGAGGGGAAATCACACAACAAATAGAAGTTGATTGCATGCAGGGGCGAGGTATATTCGCAGCATGGATCCCACAAAATTCCCCGATTACATGGAACTGGCGATACGCGAGGCCGAGATGGCGTTCGAAGAGGGAGAGGTCCCGGTCGGCGCGATCATCGTGCACGAAAATCGTGTGATCGGGCGGGGACACAACCGGACCGAAGCATTACATGATGCTTCAGCGCATGCCGAGATGATCGCCCTCAGTGCGGCCTACAGCTCGTTCAACGACTGGCGCCTTGAGAACTGCTATCTATTTTCAACGCTCGAGCCGTGTATTATGTGCGCGGGGGCATCAGTGCTGTCGCGCATTCATACCATTGTCTATGGCGCGCCGGATATCCGTTTTGGCGGGTGCGGGTCGATTGTCACGATCCCGACTGATGCGAGATTAAATCATCGGTGCGAGATCATCGGCGGTATCAGGGAGCCGGAGATCGCGGAGATGATGCGGCTCTTTTTCCAGCAAGTGCGCAAGAACAAACATAAGGTGAATTGATGCAAGCTACCAATCAGCAGAGTCGTGAAGCGCAGTACAACATGGTGCGCATTTTTGCGATCGTGATGTACCTGGTCGCTCCCGCGATATACCTCTACATCGCCTACACCATGCAGGCGACACGCTCGGTACAGGACAACATGGTGATGCTGATTGTGCTCCTGGCTGTTGCGCTTGGAGAACTAGTTGCATCATCTTTTCTCCCTGATATGATTTTGCGGAAATCGCCTGACTTCAAGACACAGAAGGCGCCGCTTCAGCAGTATTGGACTATTCGGATGGCGATGGTGGAGAGTGTATTCATTTTCGGACTGGCTTACTTCTTCATCGCGGGAAATTTCAATGCTATCTTCTATTTTTATGCGATCGGGGCGATAGGCGTAGTGATGCACTGGCCGACGCGCGAACGGTTCGACGCGATCGCCGATAAACTGGAGGCGAAATGAGTCTTCGAGATTCCGACTATAACCTGACCGGCATAATAGCAAAGCCGCTTTATTTCGGGACATTCATCAACGTCCTGCTTCCCGGGTTGTTACTGCTCGGCTGTTATTATCTCGAGAAAGGAAACGGGTGGGCATCGATGGTCGACCCGTATTATCTCAACCCGATCCGGACCGTGATCGCGGTCGTCGCACTGGCGCATTTAGGGGCGGTGATCTTCTGGCGAACCAAGATTTACAACAGCCCGATGATCAGCCGGAAAGATAATTTCGAGTCGGATTTCAAGGAGGAGTACTACCGTCGCACCAAACCGTTGTTCGTGGCGATCGCGGCGATCTCGCTTTACGGCGTGATCTATTTCTTTCTGACCGGCGAGTTTGACAACTTCTTCCTTGGGATATACATCTTCTGTTTCCTGGTGTTCCAGTTTGTCCGGCCACGGTTTGGGCTGGTGCAAAAGCTGATCGAACGGCAGGAAAAGCTGGTGAAAGAAGGTAAACTGCGGGGGTAAGGCTACGAGCGTACTTTCCGCCTCCGCTATCTAGTTGCGGGAGAGTGGAGAAGCGGGGGGAGAATCTTCTTGCCAATTGGCGGCAAATCAATAGATTATCGGCTCGCGGGGGGATGTATTTGTCTGAGACCGGAGAGGTGGCTGAGCGGTTGAAAGCGGCGGTCTCGAAAACCGTTATACCCTTTGGGTATCTAGGGTTCGAATCCCTACCTCTCCGCATTTGTTTGTGGCTGAATCTCGATGATAATCTGAATATTAGGGAGGAGGGTATATGTCCCAGCCAAAAATCGAATTGCTCGGTATTTACTTGCTCAATGTGAACGATACTCTGATCGAAGAACAGATGTCAACGCTTTACGACATCGAAGCGCTGAGTGAGGACACATTCGCGTTACAACAATGCCGAAAGGAGTGCGAAGACCTTCTTCGTACAGCTGTTCTCATTGAGGTGCTGGCGAGTGGTATTGACAAGAGCTTTTCTATTGATGATTTCACTCAGGAACGTGCCGATCTCCCACGCGAAAACTGGCAGGCCCCCTGGGCGGAAGCGTTTCTTGCAGAAAATGGCGAAAGCCTGCTCGTTGAGAGAGGGAGCGACCCACCCAAAGGTATTGATCCGTTTCGCATTGCATTCTATCTTTTTGACTGGAAGTATGATCTTCCTCTAAAAACTAGTTATGGCTCGATTCCATGTCCAAAGCCGACGATTTTGATTGAGAGACTGAATCGCCTGGTGCCATATGAACTGCTTGATTAGTGGTCACCACGATCTCTTATGTTGCCACTAACTCCATCTGCGCATAGTTTCCTACCACATTCCAAGGAGTACCCGTGCAGCCGTTGACAATCGCGATCGGAAATCAACCCCTCAACCTCCTGCCGTCGCAGGCGAATCGGCATGGGCTCATCGCCGGCGCCACCGGCACCGGCAAAACTGTCACCATGCAGCGATTCGCTGAAGCATTCAGCCGGATCGGTGTGCCGGTTTTCCTGGCGGATATCAAAGGGGATGTTTCCGGTATCTCAGCCGCCGGTTCGGCGACGCCAAAAGTCGCGGAACGTCTGGAACTGCTCAAGATAGCGAATCATCCGTTCGAGGGATGTCCGGTTACGTTCTGGGATATCTACGGCGAAAAGGGGATGCCGCTTCGGACGACCATCTCCGATATGGGGCCACTGCTGTTGTCGCGGCTGATGAATCTGAGCGACACGCAGTCAGGGGTGCTGACCTCGGTATTCAAGATAGCCGATGATCACGGGCTGCTGCTTTTGGATCTCAAAGATCTCAAGGCGATGCTTCAGTTTGCGGCGGATAATTCCAAACAGTTCACGACGCAGTATGGGAATATCGCGACAGCTTCGGTTGGGGCGATCCAGCGGGGGCTGGTTGGATTGGAGCAGGAAGGGGCCGACCAGTTTTTTGGTGAACCGGCGCTCGAACTGAGCGATCTGATGAAGGTGGATGAAAAGGGGCGAGGGTTGGTCAATATCCTTGCGGCCGATAAGCTCTTTCAATCACCGCGAATTTATGCTACCTCGCTGTTGTGGTTGTTGTCGGAGCTGTTCGAACAGCTCCCGGAGGCAGGGGATCTGGAAAAGCCAAAGCTCGTATTCGTTTTCGATGAAGCGCACCTCTTGTTCGAAGATATGCCGAAAGCGCTCGAAGATAAGATAGAGCAGGTGGTGCGCCTGATCCGGTCAAAAGGGGTGGGAGTATATTTCGTGACGCAGAACCCGCTCGACATACCGGAATCAATTCTCGGTCAATTGGGGAATCGGGTGCAACATGCCCTGAGAGCCTACACCCAGAAGGATACCAAAGCGGTCAAAGCGGCGGCGCAGTCATTTCGGACCAATCCCGGAGTCGATCCTGAAAAGATCATCACCGAACTGGGGACCGGAGAAGCACTCGTTTCGTTGCTGGATACTAAGTCAGTACCGATGCCGGTTGAGCGGGCGTTTGTTCTTCCACCACACAGCCAGATCGGACCGATTCCAGATGAACGCCGAAGCATGTTGATAGAACTTTCACCCCTTCGCTCTCGATACTCGCAGACGATTGACCGGGATTCCGCCTATGAGCGACTGAAACAGCGCGCGGAGATGGCGGCCCAGGCAGAGAGTGAGGCCGAGACGACTCGTCGGAAACCTAGCACGACAACTCGCGGACGTACACCCGAGAGTCCGACCGATGCTCTAATGAAGGGGGCGGCGCGAGCGATAGGGAGTACGCTTGGGCGAGAAGTAGTCCGCGGAATACTCGGTGGTCTGTTTGGCGGACGAAAGCGGTAGCCTTTCACTCGTCCAGCTTCGATGATCCTCTTGCATGAATTGGCAATCTGTCTATATTGATTATAACATATAGACAACTATCCATGTTATCTGTTCGGACCAAACAGAGTGCGCAGAGGTCAGCATGCAGTTCATCGGCACATTCATATTTACAGCCCTAATGCTCCTTAGTCTGACCGGTGTCAGTGTCGGCCAGTCGATCACGGCAAATCATACGTCAGTTCCGTTGTTCGAATCGATCCCGGATTCGGTGGTCCGCGAGATACGTTCGAACTACCGGATCTTCTACGGGCATACGTCGCACGGAAGCCAGATCGTGACCGGAATGCAGATGTTGATGTCCGAAGATACGCTGTATCGGGTGAACGATGGTGACGGCTCATTGTCCATTGAAGAATATGGATCGGATCTCGGTCATTTGGGGGATACCTCGTGGGCTCAGGTCACGCGTCAGCGCCTGGACCAGCCGGGGAGCGACATCAATGTTGTCGTCTGGTCATGGTGCGGAGGAGTATCGGACAATACGGTGGACGGTATCGCCACCTACCTGGCGAAGATGGCTGACCTTGAATTGGATTATCCCAATGTGAAGTTCATTTATATGACCGGACATCTGGACGGGACTGGGCCGACCGGAAATCTGTATCTTCGCAATAACCAGATACGGCAATCTACTACCTACCATGGTGATGTGCTGTTTGACTTTGCGGATATAGAAAGCTACGACCCGGACGGTGTCTGGTATCCGGACGAGACCGATGCCTGTGCATGGTGCGCCGACTGGTGCAGCTCGCATGGTTGTCCGACCTGTGGCGACTGTGCGCATTCGCACTGCTTCAATTGCTATCAGAAGGGGAAAGCATTCTGGTGGCTGATGGCGGAGATGATCGGGTGGGATAGCACGAATTGCTGTGTTGGAGTAAGGGGGGATGTGAATATGAGCGGAAATCTGTCACCTGATCTTTTGGATCTGTCTTTGTTGATTGCCTACCTGACAACATCACCAAAGCCATTTTTGCCATGTATTGGTGAAGCGAATGTTAATGGTGACGCAGGGTCATTGATCGATATTTCGGATCTGTCACTGCTAATTTGGTCTTTGGTCGCGCCGCCAAGACCTGTCCTGCCGAATTGCCCCTGATACTACCGGATCTGGTCTGCGGGGATAGCGTTTAATTCAGTGACGAGTCGCTGGAAATCCTGATTGGCGGGATCCAGTCGGACTGCCTCTTCTGCCGCAATTTTCGCGTCCTTCACTCTCATCAGATCAACATACGCCAGGCTGAGATAGTAATAGAGCGGCGGGTTGGTCGGGAATATCGCTTTGGCCTGTTCCAGTATGGCGACCGCGTTGGCGAAATCTTTCGTCTCCGAATAGCAGATTGAGAGGTTGATATATGGTTCCGGAAGGCGGGAGTCGTACTGCATTGCTTTCTGGAAATAGGGGGCGGCCTCGCTGAAGCGACCCTGGCGACTGAGAACGGTGCCGATATTATTGTAGCCCCGGCCATAGGTTGGATTGGCGGCTACGGCCTTTTGGTATTCGATGATGGCGAAATCGAGTTTTCCTTTGCGCAGGTAGGCGTTGCCCAGTAAGTCACGATTTTCTGCTTCGACTGTCGCCATATTCAGCTTGAGCAGGTCGTGATTGCTCTCGACCGCCAGCGCGAGAAATGCGATAACACAGATGATAACCGGCTTGAGCTTCCCTGCTTTCCATAGTTCAATGAACTTATAGACAGCGAAAACCGCAAAGAGGATGAGCAAGGGGACGAGCGGCTGACGGAAGCGTGAGCAGACGAAAAACGCGATCAGCGATGCCGAGAACGCACCGATGAAAAGATAGGGGAGAAGATACTTGCGCCAGTCTCGCAGTGAAAGTCCGATGCCGATCAATCCAAGCGGGGCGAGCAGGCCGTATGGGAAGTAGAGCCAACCGCGATGCAACAGCAGGTTCATCACTGAAGAGTATTCGTTCGGCAGATATTCATCCTGATTGTTCGGTATCTCGTAGCCGTTGATCAGTAGTCGCGCTTTCTTGACGAGCAGGCCGAAGAAACGACCGGGCTCCGCGCTGATCTCCTGCCAGGTTTTTGTGCTCCAGTAATCCGAGACTTCTGAGAACGTCAGTTTCTTCCCGGCTGCTTGCTCGGCTATGGCGATGGACTGCAGATAGCCGCCGCGCCAACTGGCATCGATCCCTTCAACTCGCGCCGACCAGCCATCGGCCTTAGAATTATTCCCGACATAGAAGTTGTATCCGCCCTGCCAGGAGATAGTGATGAATTCATCGGCTACTACATAGTTGCGGATGGTGACCGGAAGGACAACCAGAAGCGATGAGAACCCGACCAGGGAAATGGCGGTGATCGCTTTCTTAAGGCCATATTGCGGTCTGAGAATGAACCATCCCCAGATCAGGAGTGCGGGGCCAAAGAGAAGTATCGTGGGGCGGGCGATTCCGCCGAGGCCGAGCATGATCCCTGCGGCGATGAGCAACCAGCGGGATCTCCCCTCGGAGTAGACGAGCAACAGGATAGTTGATAACGAAAGGAGTACCTCGAGAAGCGTGATCAGCAATGAGGCATCATAGTAGATCAGAGTTGGATAAAAGACGGCGATCCACCCTGACCAGAGTCCGATTTGCTTGTTAAAGATCCGTTTGCCGAGGAAAAAGAGAAGGACCGGCACCAATGCCCCAAGCAGTATCTGGATAATCCTGACCCCAAAAAACGATCCGCCCGTCATTTTGAACAGGAACGCCAACAAGTAGGGATAGAGCGGTGCGCGGAAGTACGGTTCATTCGGATAGCCCTGGGGGGAATTGATCTGTTTGACCAATTCCATATGATAGCCTTCATCCATGGTGGGATCATCAAAGGTAGGCATCGACTCAAGTTGTACGACGTGGAACAGTCTGATACCAAAGGCGACGAGGAAGATCAATAGCGGGATGAGCCAGGGACGCGCAACTGAATGCGCTTGGGGTGCTCGACGGCCAGACATAGGATGAGTATACCGAGTGGGGAGGGGGAAATCAATTCAGATGTCGAATTGTTGGTGAATAGAGAAAGGCAAAGAAAAAGGCCGCGTGAACGCGGCCTTGAAATATCAGGAAAGATCCGAGACTTACTTCTTCTCGGGTTTCTTTTCGTCCTTTTTGGCACCAGCAGGAGCGGCACCAGCTTTGGCACCACCAGCGGGAGCAGCACCAGCTTTCGCACCACCTGCGGCAGGAGCGCCAGCGGCACCCGGTGCGGCGGCAGCAGCGGCCGCAGCCTCGGCTTCAGCAGCAGCTTCAGCAGTCGGAGCCTCGACCTTGATAACGGTCGGAGCGGAGATCGTCACCACGGTGCTGTCCTTGTCTTCCAGAACGGTGACGTTCGGGATAGAGAGGTCGCGCACGTGGATCGAGTCACCGATACTCAGCTCGGAAACATCAACCGAAACGAAATCCGGGATATTGGTCGGCAAGCAGGAGATCTCCAGCTCGCGGAGGACCAGGTTCTGGATACCGCCCTCGGACTTGACGCCTTTCGAAATGCCGGTGATATGAACCGGGATCGAGAGGTTGATCGGCTTGGTCATGGAAATGGCATGGAAATCAACATGCAACATCCGGCTGGAGACCGGATCACGCTGGATCTCACGGACCAGAACCTTGTTCGGTTTGCCGTCGATATTGAGGGTAAAGATGGAGCTTGACCCGGCTGCCGCCTTCATGGCCGAGCGAAATTCGCGTTCGGCGACGTAGACGGAAAGCGGAGTGGTCTCCGGTCCGTAGACGACGGCCGGGAGCTTCCCTTCCAGGCGAGCCTGGCGGGCAGGGCCCTTGCCGACAGTCTGCCGCGCGTTCGCGGCAATTGAGATCTCTTTCATGACTTGAAACTACCTCCAAAAACTATGTTCAACGTTCACTCTTCCATACGACTGGGCTGTTCTTCGAACAGCGAGGAGACCGACTGTTCATCCGAGATCCGTTTGATCGCTTCACCGATCAGTTCGGAGCAGGTCAGGATGACGTAGCGGTCCGGATCGAGATTCTTCTGCGACTGGTCGATCGAGTCCGACAGGATGATCTTGCGGATCGGCGATTTGGCCAGACGTTCGATCGCTGCGCCGGAGAGCACGCCATGCGTGCAGGCGGCGTGTATTTCATTGGCGCCACGGTCTTTCAGGACCTCAGCGGCTGTGCAGATCGAACCGGCAGTATCTACCATATCATCACGGATCAGGACGTTCCGACCCTTTACATCGCCGATCAAACTCATCACTTCGGAGACATTGGCTTTCGGTCGACGTTTGTCGATGATCGCCAGGTCTGCGTTCAGGCTGGCGGCGGTGGAGCGCGCCAGTTTCAGTCCGCCAACATCGGGCGGTACGACTACGAGATTCTCTATTCCCATCGTCCGGATGTAATCATTGAAGATCCAGGACGAGTACAAGTGATCGTGCGGAAGGTCGAAAAATCCCTGGATCTGACTCGCGTGCAGGTCCATGGTGATCACGCGGTCCGCGCCGGCGGTGGTGATCAGGTTTGCGACCAGTTTCGCCGTGATCGGGACGCGCGGACGGTCCTTACGATCCTGCCGGGCATATCCGTAATATGGGATCACTGCGGTAATGCGCATTGCTGAAGCGCGACGGGATGCTTCGATAAGCATCATCAGTTCCATCAGGTTCTCAGCCGGCGCGTTGGTCGGCTGGATGATGAACAGGTCGGCGCCGCGAATATTCTCATTAATCTGGACAAAGACCTCACCATCGGAGAACCGCGTGACCGTGCAATCGGTCAAGCGCTCGCCGAGGTAGGCGGCGATCTTTTTGGCCAACCCGATATTCGAGTTGCCGGTGACCAGCTTGATTTCGCTTCGAATGATCATTGCCGTTTACTCTATCGCTTTACTTATCCCGTCCGTCTTGATCCGGCCGGTGGCCGCGGTCAATTTGGCTGGGGCGCCTGGATTCGAACCAGGGAATGTCAGCTCCAAAGGCTGATGACTTACCACTTGTCGACGCCCCAACATCCGTATGCTTTATCAGAACGTCTGTCCGGTTCGCTCCAGTTCTTGCTGGTAGGCGTCCAAGACCTGTTCCTCGATCCTTCGTCGCAGGTCGGCGGTCACCGGATGGGCGATATCCTGATGGCTGCCATCGGGCCGCTTTCGACTCGGCATTGAGACAAAGCAGCCGTTCGCCCCCTGAATGATCTTCATTCCTCGCACAACGAATTCGCCATCGAAAGTCACGTTGGCAAAGCCCCGGAGCTTGTCTTCGTTGCGCAGCGTCACACGCACTTCGGTAATCTGCACGGCTCCCTCCCGCGATCAGCTGTCAACAACGAGACAGTTGAACAGGCCTGACTACCTGTACCTGCCAATCCGGCTCGCCATCGATCAGACCGTTGTCACACTCAGGCGCTGTTTCGAAGAGACCAAACATCGTTGCACCGGAGCCGGACATTCGCACTACACTAGCCCCAGATCGTGTCAACGACTCCGCTATCCGAGTTAAAACCGGATACCGTTTCCGATGTTCACCTTCAAAGTCGTTGCCGGACAGAGCAAGCTGTGCAAACAGCTCACCAGCCGTCCGGCAAACGGTTAACTTAAAGGGATTCTTGGGCTCCGTCAAGGTCATTTTGAGCGAGGCGTAGCTCTCGGCGGTTGAGATCTGAAGGTTCGGGGTAACTAAGACAATCCAATAATCAGTCGGGAAATCTGTCTCAGTCAGGAGTTCGCCGCGTCCCTGGGCAATTGCCTGTCCGGCAGTAAAAAAGAAGGGAACATCGGATCCGATGTGCGCCCCAATATCGGCCAGGTGAAATTCAGTTAACTGTAAGTTCAACAAAAGATTAGCTGCGATCAGGGTGGCCGCGGCATCAGCTGAACCGCCCCCCAACCCCCCGCCAACAGGGATGTTTTTTTCAAGGTTGACGTTTATCCCCTGTTTGATGCCGAGACGCGACTGAAGAAGCTTCCATGTTTTGGTTACTAAGTTATGCTCAACGGGGCCAATGTCTTGACGTGAGGAAACAATCGTCACATCGGGAGAGTCGCTGAGGGTGAAGGTGAGCCTGTCAAATAACGAAACTGCCTGGAAAAGGGAGTTGAGGTCGTGGTAACCATCGGGCCTCCTTCGCAGGACCTGCAGAAAGAGGTTTACTTTGGCGGGTGCGCCGATAATCAGGCTGTCGCTGGTGATTCGCTTCACAAACATGTCAGATTCTTTTCCTTCGAAATGAAGCACCGAATTGAGACGCTTGAACTTCTTAAGGTGTTAACATACAAGCAAGTTTGTGACGAAGCAAGCGGACGATCAATCTCGCGCGTTGCATGGTCCGCACTTGAATTCCCATAAACTGTTGCATATAATGAAGGCAATTATAGAGTGAATTAGCCGTGAAGGAGTTTTCGATGGATCGCTTCTCTGCTCAGGCCGAACTCAAAGTATCCGGCCAAGCCTGTAAGATCTACCGCCTCGATAAATTGAACCAATATGGCGCGATCGACAAAATGCCGTACTCGATCAAGGTGCTGCTCGAAAACGTGCTGCGCAATTGCGATGGCCGGGCAGTGACCGAGGATGATGTCAAGCGGCTCGCCGCCTATAGCCCGAAGAAAGTCGGCGAGGTCGAAGTGCCTTTCAAGCCTGCGCGTGTGATCCTTCAGGATTTCACCGGCGTCCCGGCTGTGGTCGATCTGGCCGCGATGCGGTCAGCCATGAAGCGGATGGGCGGAGACCCACAGAAGATCAACCCGCTAGTGCCGGTCGATCTGGTGATCGACCACTCAGTGCAGGTCGACGAGTACGGCAAAGAGGCCGCGTTGATGCTGAATATGGAAAAGGAATTTCATCGCAATCGTGAGCGATACGAGTTCCTGCACTGGGGGCAGCGGTCATTCAAGAATTTCCGGGTGGTACCACCCGCGACCGGGATTGTCCACCAGGTGAACCTGGAGTATCTCGCCAAAGTGGTAATTGCTTCCGATGGCGTCGCTTATCCCGATACATTAGTCGGAACCGATTCGCATACCGTCATGATCAACGGCCTCGGTGTCGTTGGCTGGGGAGTGGGTGGGATCGAGGCCGAGGCAGTCATGCTTGGCCAGCCGCTCTATATGCTGACTCCCGAAGTTATCGGCTTCAAGCTGACCGGCGAACTGGCCGAAGGGGTCACTGGCACCGATCTGGTGTTGACCCTGACGCAGATCCTTCGCAAGCGCGGCGTGGTCGGCAAGTTTGTCGAATACTGCGGCCCGGCGCTCGATAATCTGACTTTGCCGGTGCGTGCGATGGTTGGCAACATGGCGCCGGAGTATGGCGCGACTATGGGATTTTTCCCGGTCGACAAAACGACGCTCGACTATCTCAAACTGACCGGTCGCTCGGAGAACGAGATCGCTCTGGTCGAGGCTTACTGCAAAGAGCAGGGGCTCTTCCGCACTTCGACAAGCCCGATTCCGGAATTCACTGAACTCCTTGAACTGGATATCAGCACAGTGCAGCCGTCGCTTGCCGGACCGAAACGTCCGCAGGACAGAGTGTCGCTGTCAAACGTCAAGAGTGATTTCCTCCAGTTGCTGGGGAAACCGATCGCCGAACGCGGCTTTGAACTTCCCGCCGCCGAACTGACCAAAACTGCGGCGATTCGCAACGGCTACAACGCTGAGATCGGCCATGGCGCAGTCGTGATCGCAGCGATTACCTCCTGCACGAATACTTCCGATCCATATGTCCTGATCGCCTCAGCGATTCTCGCCAAGAAAGCGGTCGAGAAGGGGCTGAAGTCCAAGCCGTACGTGAAGACTTCGCTCGCTCCTGGCTCTCGCGTGGTGACTGATTATCTTGAAAAGGCTGGATTGCAGAAGTATCTCGATGCGATCGGATTCCAGACAGTCGGCTATGGCTGCACCACCTGTATTGGTAACTCAGGACCGCTCCCTGAGATCGTCTCCAATGCGATCACCGAAGGAAATATCGTTGCGGCGGCTGTTCTCTCCGGTAATAGAAACTTCGAGGGACGAGTCAATCCGCAGACTCGCGCGAACTATCTGGCTTCGCCGCCGCTGGTTGTTGCGTACGCATTGGCTGGAACAGTCGACTTTGACTGGGAGAAGGATTCGCTCGGCAACGACAAGTCCGGCAAGCCGGTCTTCCTGAAAGATATCTGGCCGACCCAAAAGGAGATTGAGGATACGATCAAGAGTTCCGTCACTCCCGAAATGTTCCGCAATCAGTACGGCTCGGTTTTTGACGGCAATCCGACCTGGAATGCGATCAAGTCGACCGGCGGCGAGATCTATCAGTGGGAGGAGGCCTCGACCTACATCCAGGAGCCGCCGTTCTTCATGGAGATGTCGAAAGAGGCGGGACATATCCAGCCGATCTCCGGTGCGAAAGTGCTCGGGATGTTCGCCGATTCTATTACCACAGATCATATCTCTCCGGCAGGCGCGATCAAGAAAGATTCACCGGCCGGCAAATTCCTGACCAACGCTGGTGTGACCTTTGATGATTTCAACAGCTATGGCTCGCGCCGCGGCAACGACCGTGTCATGACGCGCGGGACATTCGCCAATATCCGGCTGCGCAATCAGATGGTGCCAGGTGTCGAAGGGGGCGTGACCGTCTATCATCCGACCGGCGAAAAGATGTCGATCTATGATGCCGCGATGAAATACAAAGCCGATCGCACGCCGCTGATCATCCTTGCCGGGAAAGATTACGGCATGGGATCATCGCGCGATTGGGCGGCCAAAGGGACGCTCCTTCTCGGTGTCAAAGCCGTGATCGCCCAGAGTTACGAGCGAATCCATCGTTCGAACCTGGTCGGGATGGGGCTGCTTCCGCTGCAATTCATGGAGGGGGAATCGCGCGAGACGCTCGGCCTGACCGGCAATGAGACCTTCACGATCGACGGTCTTTCGGACAATATCAAGCCGCATGAAGTTCTGACGGTCCGGGCGAAATCGGAATCCGGCGAAAAGAGCTTCAAGGTGCTGACGCGCATTGATACGATCATTGAGGTCGACTATTATCGCCACGGTGGCGTGCTGCCGTATGTATTGCGGCAGATGATGTCGGCGAAGTAAGAGGAACCGGCCCTCATCCGGCGCTTCGCGCCACCTTCTCCCATAGGGAGAAGGGAAAATCCCCTCTCCCTGTGGGAGAGGGTGTCCGTAAGGGCGGGTGAGGGAATATGAGACAGTAGATTAGCAAATAAATCGAGGATAAAAAACAATGCCAGTAGTTACTCCTGAGATCTATCGGAAGATGCTTGATTCCGCTCGCGCGGGGAAATATGCCTTCCCGGCGATCAATGTCACCACTATGGAAACCGCCAACGCCGCCCTGAAGGGGTTTGCCGATGCCAAGTCGGATGGGATCATCCAGGTCTCGACCGGCGGCGGCGAGTTTGCCTCCGGTCTGAACCTCAAAGATGCCGTGTTGGGGGCGATCTCGATCGCCGAGCATGTGCATCGCGTGGCGGATCGCTATGGCGTCTACATCGCGCTGCACACCGACCATTGCCCGCCCGACAAGGAAGAGAAATTCCTTCGCCCGCTGATCGCGGAGACGGCGCGCCGTCGCAAAGCCGGAATGGTGAACCTGTTCCACTCGCACATGTACGATGGTTCTTCATTACCGACCAATGAGAATATGAAGCGCTCGGTCGAACTGCTCAAGCTCTGCAAAGAGAATGATATCATTCTCGAGGTTGAGATCGGTGTCGTTGGTGGCGAAGAGGACGGCGTTGACAACTCCAAAGCGGACCGTGCCAAGCTTTACACGACTCCCGAAGATATGATGGCGGTCTATGAAGCGCTGCATCCGATCGGCGGACGGTATATGCTGGCGGCGACTTTCGGCAATGTCCACGGCATCTACAAGCCGGGAAATGTGGTTCTTAAGCCGACCATTCTGCGCGATGGTCAGGAAGCCTGTATCAAGAAATTCGGGAAGCAGGGGGCGGCCGATCTGGTTTTCCATGGCGGTTCCGGCTCCGAGTTGAAAGATATTCATGAGACGCTGGAGTACGGCGTGGTGAAGATGAATATCGACACCGACACGCAGTACTGGTTCACCGAAGCGATCGTGAAGCATGTCGACACGTATCGCAAGGTGCTGCTGCATACGGCGGAAGATGTCGCTGACAAAAAACGTTTCGACCCTCGTTCCTATTTGAAGGAAGGGGAGAAGAATATGGCGAAGCGGGTGCAGATGGGTTGCGACGACCTGAAGAGCACGGGGAAAACGCTGTGTAAGTAGTCTATCTTTATTTGAATCTGATTTCTGCAACGCCCACTTGAGAGAGTGGGCGTTTTTGTGTGACATATTAGTTCACAATATCCCAATTGTCTTACCCGATCATTGACAAATCAGCCGACATTGTATATACTTCGGCCAGGAGAATATATCCGGTGATCTGGTGGGGTCTCGATTGGTAACTCGCTCAAGTTCTTACGCAGTCTTCTGCTTCCTTTCTATTAGTCTGTTAGTCGCCTGCTTTGCCGCTCCTTCGTATGCGTTGGACCGTCGCTTCCAATTGGTAATAGGAACAGGACTCTCAGATTACCAGATGGATGACATAAACAGATACTACCTTGATGCGTTCGCAAAACCGGCCGGGTTATTTGAGGGGGAACTGATCGCCGGAGCGCACATTCGCGCGACGATAGAATATCGGTTGTCACACCGATTCGTGGTTCTTGGCGGATTCGAGTATTTGAGCTCATCACTCGCAGATTCTTCAATGTTGAACAAGACCTCGCCGAATGCTTCGGTTTTGGGTGACTATGAAACCGAGTCAAGTTTCCTTGTCCGCGGTTATCTCCCATCGGTAGGAGGAAGGTACATTCTACGGGAGAAGCCGTTGGAGATTCGATGCGGGATGGATATTGCGTATCTCTTTGGAGAAGTCGATTTCGTTAGGCGGTATTACGGTGGTGTTCTGGCAAGTGAGAGGACCTCAAATGGCGCTCTCTTTTCTCCGACAGTCGATCTGTCATACTTTCCCAAGGCGAATCTCGCTGTCCGGTTGTCGTTGGGGTACAGGACGCAATCGGTCGGCAGTCTCAAAGATAGAAAGGGGACGTCGTGGTCGGTGGAGAGCGAGGGTCAGCAGCGGGAGATAGGTCTGGATTTCGAGGGTAGTTTTCTGACGACAAGCCTGGTGTTTGAGTTATGAAGAGATCAGCCGCCTTCCGAATGTTCGTTGCTGTAATGATGGCAGTCACCTGCTGTCTCTTGATAAGTGCGTGCGATAAAGACAGACCGTCCAGTTCCTGGCAGGTATATAATCGGAATACTCGAATCGGCGATATCAATCTGAACAACTTCGAGTATGAGATCGCCGATTACGTATTGTTTGCTCGGTATTTTCTCTACGGTGAAGCCGTCTTCACCAGAGACAGGGAACGTCAGGTATTCAATACCGATGTCAACCAGGATGGTACTCCACTTGGTGTCGGTGATCTGGTCCTGACCTATCTGACGGTTATCGGTGACGAACCTGAATGGTATGACGTATACGCGACTGTCAATGTGGATGTGGAAAATGACGAGGGAATATTGAGCGTCAGCCAGGATATTGGAGCGGCGTTACTTATTGTAGAGGGCGATGCTACGCCCATTAATTACACACAACACGACATGGACTATACCTTCGACGGTGTCAACACACGGATTCTCCTTTACGGTGATGTCAATAATGGGTGGACCGAATTCTCGGGGTGGTTTGTTGATATAGGCCATCACAAACTGCTTTCTCTTGAAATGGCAAGTCCCAAAGGGTATCCGGTCAAGATACACCTCTATAAGCCCGCGCTCGATTTTATCTCTGTATATCCGAGTCCATTCAAGGATAGCGTTCATCTCGCAATAGGTTTGATCAGTAGCGATAGTGCGGCCTTGCGCGTTCGCGATGCACTGGGGAGCGTTGTTTCTGATACTACAATCATGCGGGATAGCACACATTGGATACAGACCATTACCTGGGATGCGCGTGCTTTCCCTGATGGACTGTATGTCGCTGAACTGGATGTACGGGAAAACAGTATTATGCAGAGTTATTCAAAGACGAACATACGGGACAATGAAGCTGAATAGCCAGGCTTCCTCAGGCCTCGTACCTGCTCCTACTCTCTCACCTTCTTGAACCAATACCCTCCTTTGGTTGCGCCCCAGACTTGGGTGCCGGTGGAATCAAAGCCGCGATCCCACGAATACATGTAATCCATTGCTATCCGGACTTCGCTGGTCGCGTACGAGGCGCCGCGTAAGTTCGATGTGCATTCCTGTGCGCGAGTTGAGCCGACAAACGCCGAATCTCCCTCTGGGTGCAAGTAAATAGTACAACCTTCGCGCGCCTGCAGATCGTCGGGAGTCAGTGAATTCAGGTATTGCAGGCCGGTGTTGACTTTGCTATCGGCGAATTTCCGCCATGCGCCGATCGCCTTAACGCGGTCTTTCAGTTCAAAAACCTGGCTGGTGAGGGTGGTGTCGTCGAGTTGGGTCAATCGATAGACTCGTTGACGGTACGGGAGGTCAAGTTGGTCGGCACGGGCCTGTTCGATATAGATGTAGATGGCGGAACTGAGATGTTTCCAGATCGGCATCATTTGCACACGGATATCCAGGAATGCGGTGTCGGCCGCGGCTTGTTCAGCCGAAGAGAAGGAGCCGGTCATCATGTCAGCAAGGCGGGGGAGGGCCTGGTAAGGCTGAATGGTGTCAGCGGCCTTTGCCGTAATTGCCGATTGCAGAAGAACGGTTACAACTACAGATAAAGTGCTAATTCTCATGTGTCGATCCCTCAAGAATCCGCTAATAGTGCATTCAGTGGACCCAAAATCTGGTTGGAATCAAGGTGCTCAAGCCGGTTCAACATATCAACTCCAATTCTACAAAGACCGCTGAAATCCAGTTGCAAAAAACTCGTTCAAGTTATTGAAAGATTGATTTTTAGCGTCCCCAAAGAGAGGTGCTAATAGTTATTGACTTTCCCCGGTACGGGGATTTATTACCACCTTGAAAAGGAATAACGTCCGGGACTTACAGCTATGACACATACAGATACCGCTCCAAGACCAACCCCGTTCACTCGTTATCACGAAGCGGCCGGGGCGAAGATGGTAGATTTCGTCGGTTACCTTATGCCAGTGCAGTACAAGGGGATAACCCAGGAGCACCTGGCAGTCAGACAGCATGTCGGTTTGTTCGATCTCTCTCATATGGGTGAGTTTGAGGTGACCGGCAAGGATGCGCTGGCATTCCTGCAAAAGACCACGACCAATAATGTCGCGGCTCTGACCGACGGCAAGATCCAGTATTCCTGCATGCCGTACGAGCATGGCGGGATTGTTGATGACCTTCTGGTTTATCGGATAAATCAGGATCACTACTTTCTGGTGGTCAATGCGAGCAATATCGACAAAGATTTTGCCTGGCTGAAATCGCACCTGTTTGGTGATGCCAAGCTGGTAAACCGTTCGGATGATTTCGGGTTGCTGGCCATTCAGGGGCCGAAAGCCGAGAAGTTAATGGCGGAACTGACCTCACACGATCTGAAGAACATGGGGTATTACACCTGCGCCCGAGCCAAGGTCGCCGGGGTTGAACTCTTTTTCTCGCGCACCGGTTACACGGGCGAGGATGGTTTTGAGATGTATATCCCGCCAAACCAGTGTGATTTGCTTTGGAAAGCGATCACCGAAGCCGGCAAAAAGTACGATCTGGAACTGATCGGTCTTGGGGCGCGTGATACACTGCGGCTCGAGATGAAGATGGCACTATATGGCAACGATATTGACCAGACGACCACGCCGGTTGAGGCGGGTTTGAGTTGGATAGTCGATTTCGAAAAGGACTTCATCGGAAAACCGATCATGGTCCAGCAGAAGGAAGCCAAACCGAAACGTCGGTTGGTCTGTCTCGAGATGGAAGGGAAGCTGGTTCCGCGGCACGGTTACGATATCGTGGAGAACGGTCAGAAGACCGGCACAGTGACCTCCGGGACATTCTCACCGTCGCTGCAGAAGGCGATCGCGCTGGCGTATGTGCCGGCAGAGAAATCGAAAGTTGGCAGTGAAGTGACGATAGCGATCCGGGACAGACAGGTAATCGCGCAGGTGGTGAAGCCGCCGTTCTACAAAAACGCGTCGCACAAGTAGGCACAATCGAACGTATGCATATAGATCTGTTTCTGCACCCGGCACCGCTCAACCGGGAGTCACTGGAAAACAAGGCGATTGTCGTTATCGACGTCCTTCGTTTCTGCACGACAGTCTGCACCGCCCTCAGGGCGGGCGCGCGCGGCGTGATCCCGACGGATGGTCCCGGTGAGGCCGGGGAGATGCGGGTGAAGATTGGCGCGGATATGGCATTGGTGGCCGGAGAGCGGAATGGCGTCAAGCTGGAGAGCTTCAAGTTCGGCAACTCCCCGTTGGAATTTACCGCTGATTCGGTCGGCGGGAAGTACCTGATCATGACCACCACCAACGGGACCGGCATATTCACGCGTGCCTACAAGGCCAATCCGGTGCTGGCCTGCGCCCTGGTGAATATCTCCAAGGTCGCCGATCGGATCGCCCGTGAAAAGCGCGACCTGATCATCGTCTGTTCAGGACACGAGGGGAGTTTTTCGATCGAGGATACCATTTGCGGTGGTATGCTGATCCATCTGCTGATGAACCGCCACGGCAAAGATATCACGGTGAACGACGCTGGCTCGCTGGCGTTGCTTCTGTTCGAATCCAACCGTGAGGCGATCGGGCAGACTATCGCTCAGGGGGAACATGCTCGCTTTTTGACCTCGATCGGGTTTGGACGCGATGTCGAGGTATCATCGGAAATAGATGCAGTCCCGGTGCTGCCGGTATTGAAAGACGGTCGGCTGGTTCTCGAGGAAAACTAGCCCGGATCGTCGTTAACTGTCACCTTTTGGCCAGCCGATCAGGTATAAGCAATCATGGGTCGAGTCTTATTCTGTCTAGTTATTGCGGTATGTCTTCTGGCCGGTCAGGTGATGGCGGCCGATGGCGTTGAGTGCGAACTCTCCATTTATCAGGCGGATCCTTCCACCCGCGATTCTTCCAATGTACTGCTCTGGACTGATACCACGACTTTTGTCGAGGGGATTCGGGCGACGGGATTTCTGGTCGCATTTTCGGTTGAGGTGGAATTCACGGCAATCGACTCCGACCGAGTCTCGCTGAATCTGCATGTCGTCACCCTGGGTCCAACGGTCAATCATTACTCTCGTGAATATGCGACCGACTACGGTTTGCCAGCGCGTCTCGAGAAGATCATCGGCAAAAATAACGCTCGGTATACGATCGGGGTCAAACCGCTCCGCCGGGTCCAGGTGGATACCTCGGCCTGCAACGCGATCCACTATCGCAAAAATGATTTCAAGTTTGATCCATCCGCCAATGTAGATATCTATTTTGTGCCACAGTCGGTGGGCGATTTTTACTGGAATGTCGTCAAGGGTTTGATGGAAGAGCGGTATCGCCAGTTTGCGGACCTTAACAAGTTCAATCTTCCGGGCAAGTATTTGCTCTATCTCTGCCCCTGCAAGTTGTATTCGATTATCTGGGATGATCGATTCGGCGTGATGGTCGACCCGACCAGAAACACTGCCTATGCGCAGTACTCCACAGAACATAACGCGGCCGATCCATTTCTCTTGATGTACGCATCTTTGGCGCGGCATTATGGCTACGCTCCTCAGTTTCTGATGGAAGGATTTGCGGGGTACCTGTCGCTGGCAAACTACGAAATGAAGCAGATAGTGGCCGAGAAACGGCAGCTCCCGATAGCGTCACTATTCAGCACCCGGACATATTATTCCACTGAGCCGGTCCTGGCCGATCGGATGGCGTCATCGTTTGTGCGTTACCTGATCGACCAATACCGAATCGACAGATTTTTGCGCGCGTACCGGGCGGCAGACGACCTCAATCTGCTGACCACGCTCGAACAAGTGTATGGGAAGCCGGTGGCACAGCTTGAGGCAGAGTGGCTGAACTACGTCGACACGGTGACAGTCAAGCCGGAGTTGTTATCCCAGTATGCCGATCAGGCGGAAGCGATGTTTGATAACGCCGGCGCCCTGCGGCTGAAACAAGCACAACTGGAAAAAGTGTCGGCGCGCGACGATTCCGTACGGGTTACCGCTGATATCGCTCGACTCAATTTTTCTCTCGGCAATTACGAGCAGGCAACTCATTGGCAGGAGCGGTTGATCCGTTTCGATACTACGCGGTCGATCTTCTGGATGACCCTGGGTAGCTATCAACTGATGGCCGGGCAGAATGCGGTCGCCCACCAGAATTTGCTAAAAGCAAAAGCACTGGACAGTAACAATGTCCTGGCTGATTTTAATCTAGCGATCAGCGCATTGGTTCAGAACGACACAGTGACATGCGAGCGACTGCTGAATAGTATGATCAGTTCTCGTGGCGAGAGTGGGCCTTTTGTGGAACCTCGCATTATGTTGCTTTCGCTCTTAATGCCGTCGGCTAAGAAGGAAGACCAGACTCGCGCCATTACATATGCCAATGAGACCCTGGCGATGCTTCAGCAGGCCGGAAAGGGAATGGCGACCAGCCCGACAATCTATCTCTGGACGGGGATCGCCATGTTGGGTAAAGAGGACACGGGCGGCGCCAATGATCAGGTGGTATCCTCGGTCTTTCTTGAATCGCGCCCATTCTATCGGGGTATGGGGTACCTTTGGCTGGGGAAAATTGCTGACCTTCGCGGCGAGCGCGATGTCGCCAAAGACTACTACCGGCATGTGATCAATACGCCATCCGCGGCCTATCACCAGGCGGAAGCAAAGCGGTGGCTGGAGCGCCCCTACCGGCAATAGCCTATGTTCAGTTTCCTGAATGCGACAGCTCTTTTTGCGGCGGCGGCCGCGCTCATCCCGCTGATCATCCATCTTTTCTCCCGTCGTCGAGTCAAGATCGTTGAATTTTCCTCGCTTAAGCATCTCAAGGCGATGCAGCGACGACAGGTGCGTCGGCTCAAAGTCCGCCAGATCCTGTTATTGATCCTCCGCATGCTGATCATCCTGGCGATCGTGATCGCGTTTGCGCGACCAACCAGCAAGACAGGGATGGTTGGTTCGCACGCATCGGTGTCGGCGGTACTGCTGTTCGATAATTCAGCTTCGATGAATAGGTATGTGGCGAACGGCAATCTGTTTGACCTGGCGAAATTGAGGGCGGAAGAACTGCTTGCATCATTTGGTCAGTCCGATGAAGTGATGCTGATCCCGCTCAGCCATGGCGAGGCGGAGTCGATCCCGCCGGCTTTCGGATCGGCAGCTTCGGCAAAACAGCGTCTTGCGGCGATCGAGCCTGGCTCTGGTCAGGCTGACATTCAGTCGGCGATCGAAGGCGCGATCTCAAGACTCCAGCTAGCGCAGAACGTCAATAAAGAGATCTTCCTCATCAGCGACCGTCAGCGCCATGCACTCCCCGAGCGGTCACTCCTGGATTCTGTGGATGCCAAACTCTATTTCGTAGACCTTCCCATTGAGAATGTAGAAAACTGCGGCGTGACCGGCGTTGATTTTGGCGGTCAGTTGATCCAGCCCGGACTGGAGTTTAATCTTACCGCTACGCTGAAGAATTACGGTGTTGAGGCACGCAGCGATCTGTTGGCCTCGCTCTTTCTCGATGGCAAGCGGGTCTCCCAGTCAGAAGCACAATTGGCGGCCGGGGCCGAGGGGTCAGTGCGTTTCAGTCACACGGTCTCCGGTACCGGATTTCATGCCGGGTATGTCGAGTTGAGCGATGACAAGTTTCAGGCTGACAATCGGTATTATTTCAGTTTCCAGATCCCGGATCGGTTCAATCTAATGCTGGTGACGGGGGATGAATCCTCGCGATTTATCGAGTTGGCCCTGATGCCGTCACCACAGCTATCGCAAGCCTGGTCAATTAAGACAGTGGCGCCGTCGCTGTTGAGTGGTGTCGATTTTGGGGAATATGATGTTGTCGTGCTCGCCGGTGCACCGCGACTCGAACAGGGGTATGTTGATCGGATCCGCGCTTTCGTGCAATCCGGGCGGGCTTTGTTCGTCGTCTACGGCGGCAACACTGATATCAACGAGTTCAACAACAGCTGGTCGAGCGTGACCGGTGTGACGTTGACCGAAGCTGTCCGCCAGCAGTTCACGCGTGCAGGATTTTATACGCTTGAATCGATCGACCTTCAGCACCCGATCTTTTCGGTCTTCGGGCTGGATGGAAGCAAGCCGCCGGAGATCAAGTTCTATACATTGCCGGGTGTGACAGTCGCGCGGGAGGCTCGCAGGGTGATGATGTTCTCGGGAGATCGTCCGGCCCTGGTTGAAACGATGTATGGCGAAGGAAAGGTGATGACGTTTGCGGCGCCGATGTCGCCGCAGTATACGGACCTTCCGGGGCATGCGTTTTTTGTCCCGATGATCTCGCGTATTGCAGAATACCTGGCGGCGAATCTCTCGTCGCTCGATACGCGGTTGTTTGTCGGTTCTGCGATAACGCGCGCGTTACCGACGCGGGAGTCCATGCAGTACTCGCTCAATTTACTGACCCCCGATAGCCTGGAGTACATACTTCCGCCGGAGGAATCACAGGGATCGCTGGTGGTTCGCGCCCGACCCGTCGAACGACCGGGCATTTATTCTATCAGTTATCTGGGGCGCGAAGTGGATCGGTTTGCGGCCAATCTCCAGCCCGAAGAAGCTGATCTGGCATCGGTTGATCAGGAGCAGTTTGCGGCATCGCTGGGAGCAAAGGAGTACAAGGAATTGGCGGAAGGCGAACCGATCGCATCCTCGCTGGCAAATCTTCGCTTTGGTCGTGAGCTCTGGCACCTGTTCGCCTGGGCCGCGGCAATCCTTCTGGCGCTCGAGATGATCCTCGCTCGGGGAGCTGAACCGGAAGAATAGTTCATGACTCTCATTGCCGCCGAACATATCTCCCGAAAATTCAATTCGCAGGTCATCCTGGATGACGTGTCGTTTTCTATCCAGATCAGCGACCGGATTGGGCTGGTCGGAAAAAACGGGATCGGGAAAACGACTCTGCTCGAAATGCTCTGCGGTAAGCAGGAGCCGGACAGCGGAATAGTCGTTCGCTCCAAGGGGACGGTGATCGAATATGTCGAGCAGGAGAAGGATGACTACCTCCAGCACACGCTGTTTGATTTCGTCGCCTGCGCTCGCCAGGATATCCTGGACCTTCGGGTAGAGATCGCCAAGCTGGAGCACCATCTCGAGGCGAAGCCGCACGACGAGGAAGCGCTCCAACTCCTCGGCACCCTTCATCAGCGATTTGAATCATTGCATGGCCATACGCTCGAAAATGATGTAAAGACGATTCTCCTCGGCCTCGGGTTTCCGCTCGATCGGCATCAGGATATTCTCGCGCACCTCTCCGGTGGAGAGAAAAATCGTGCCGGATTGGCGCGACTGCTGGCGGGCAAAGGGAATCTGCTCTTGTTGGACGAACCAACCAACCACCTGGATATCGAATCGACCATGTGGCTGGAGCAATATCTCAAACAGCTCAATGTCGCCTGCATGCTGGTCTCGCATGATCGCGCGTTTCTGAATAATACGGTTGACCAGGTCTGGGAGATCGGGTTTGGCAAGATCGACGTCTATCATGGCGGCTTTGACAAATATCTGATCGACCGGGATGAGCGGAAGCGGCTGCATGAACATCGCTACCGCCATCAACAGGAAGAGATCAAACGACTCGAGGATTTTGTCCGCCGGAATATGGCGGGTCAGAAAACGCGCCAGGCACAGTCCAAGCTGAAGTACCTCGCGCGCATCGAGCGCATTCCTCCGCCAAAAGGAGAAGGGCGCGGGCCACTCATCAAAGTGGAATCATCGGGGCGGTCCTTCAATCATGTGCTGGCAGTGGAAAATCTGTCGCTTGGGTATGACGGCTTTCCGGTGGTGCAGGATGTCCAGTTCGATCTGTTCCGTGGTGATAAGGTGGGGTTGATCGGACGGAATGGTTCGGGGAAATCGACAATTCTCAAAGCGCTCCTGGGTGAACTAGCTCCGCTTGATGGATCTCTACGCCTCGGGACAAACGTTGATGTTGCCTATTTCGACCAGGAGCTGTCCGACCTGAATCTTACGGCGACTGTAGTGGATAATCTGTGGGAGCTTGATCCGACTGCGGACGTCAACAAGATCAAGTCATTCTTAGCTCGGTTTGGATTCAGCGGCGAGGCATCACTCAAAGCGACCGCCGCATTGTCTGGCGGCGAGAAGACCAAGCTTTGTCTGGCGCGGTTGCTGTATTATCCGGCGAATCTGATCATTCTCGATGAGCCAACGAATCACCTGGATATCGATGCCCGCGAGGCGCTCGAAGAAGCGTTGCGGGAATACGATGGGACGTTGCTGATCGTCAGTCATGACCGGTATTTCCTTGATGCTGTGGTCAACCGGGTCTTGCATATCGATCGAGGGAGAGTGCGGAGCTACAACGGCAATTACAGTTATTTCAGGGACAAGTCGACTCCGCCACCGGTGCAGTCGGGCGGAAAAAACAAAGAGGGGGCGGGGAAACAGAGTTATCTGGATTCCAAGGAGCAGTCGCGCAGGAAGACAAAACAGAAGCGGGAATTGCAGTCGCTCAAATCAAAGATCGCAGACTTTGAAAAAGAGCTGGAAAACTTGAGGCCGATATCGCAGTGAATATTCCGCGACATGATTGGGAAGCACTGCAGAAGGCTTCGGATCGAAAAACAGAGGTCGAGAACCAATTGATCGAGATGATGGCGCAGATAGAGCAGATGGAGTCCGAGGAAAATGCGTAAGCTGCTGCTGGTCTCCGGTTCACCAACGAAAGAATCCTCGACCGATCGGCTTTTGGATATCGTCGCTGATGCCTGTATCGAGGCGCTTGGTGAACCCGTCGAAAAGCAGTTCATCAAGATATCAGACCTGCAGTTCATCCTCTGCCAGGCGTGCGGCAAAGCACCGACGCCCGATTTCTGCTTTTTCCATGAGATCGACAAGCAGTACGATATGATAGTGCAGTGCGACGTACTGATCTTTGGCTCGCCGATCTATTTCGACAATGTTTCGGCGCAGGCGAAAGCGTTTATCGACAGGTGCAACTGCTTCCGGCCATATGATTTCAAGAATGTCGATCCGGAGCATAGCTTTCTCAAGCTGTTGCCGAAAAAACGTCCCGGCGCCATGGTGTTTGTCGGGGGAGAATCGGGCTGGTTCGAGGGGGCACGAAGGACGGTGGTTGGGTTCTTCAAGTGGATTGAAATAGCTTCTGTCGGGATGGTCACCTGGTCGCATGAAGATGTGGAAGTCGGTTTGGCCACGAAAGATGATCAAGTTGTCGAGCAGGCAAAGGAGCTTGGGAGAAAACTGGCAACCGCCATCAGGGAGCAAGATGCGGGATAAAGAGACCGAAGATTACTACCGCCTTCGCGCGACTGAATATGAGCAGATCTATTTTCGCGAAATTCCGGAGCGACGCAAAGAGATCGATGACGAGGCGGAGAGACTTCGCGCATTGGTCGCCGGAAAGACAGTTCTGGAAATGGCCTGCGGGACGGGATATTGGACGAAGGTGATGTCTGAGACCGCCGCGCATGTTACCGCCTCGGATCTCTGGCCGGAGATGGTGGCCGAGACGCGCAAAAAGCAATTCGGCGGGCCGGTTGAACTGGTGGTGGCAGATATGTTTGCTCATCCGTTTCCGGAAAGAGCATTTGATGTCGTCGCGGTTGGATTCTGGTTTTCGCACCAGCCAAAGCAGGAGTACGACAAGTTTTTTGAGGTTGTCCGGAGACCGCTCAAGCCAGGCGGGAAGATCTGGCTGATTGAGAACAATCCCCCGGCGGAGGGGACGCACCACGAGTTTGTCCGGAAGGATGAATTCGGCAACAGCTTCAAGCGTCGTTATCTGGAAAACGGCGAGCAGCATGTGATCCTGAAGAACTACTTTGAAGAGGGGGGGCTCAGGAGCATCTTTGAGCCAGAGTTCTCAATCGAATCGATGGTTTACAAGAAATATTACTGGTCGGTAGTGCTGCGGGTGAACAACCTTTAAAAGACTTGTCTGTCGATATTAAAAGGACGTATATTTGCCTGATGCGCCTGGACAAGCTGAAGCTTACCTGCCTTTTCTCCATTCTTCTTCTGCTTTGTATGCCTAATCCGGGAGAAGCTGAGGACAATTCCAAGGCACCTATCGAGGGATTAGTCTTGCCGAACAGAGTCAGCAAGGATTCTGTGGAGTTGAGACTCGACTTGACGTGCCGGATGGCTTATCTCGATTCTATTATATGCAGCTTAGAGTCTCCACATGGACTCAGAGGCGATACCAACTCCTTGCGGTTTGTCGATTCATCTGGTTCGGAATGGACAACCGTCACAGCATTTCGACGAAATAGCATCGGTTCGCCACCCGTGTTGCAGTCTCAGGTCATGACAGGGGACGAAGTTCGCTTGTTTGGCTTGATCCTGGTCAGGTTTCACGGTGCGGAGCCGACAAGTTATCGCCTTAGGATGACCTATTACAATGCGCACTCGATGGTCCGTATTTACAGCGTGCCTCTGATCTGGCAGAAAGAGGGAGTAAAGGGAGGAATTCTCATCCCGAGCGCTGGATATTATGATTCGAAACTCAGTCGTGACTTAAACAAGACGGGATTGTTTCTTGGCTATAGTGCAGGCGGGGAATATGTCTATCCGCACGCCGGTCTGGCGATCGAAACTTCCTGGAGCGGGATAGGGAAAAACTTTTCTTTTTCCGATCCACTTCGAGTCAGTGCGCGGGTCTATGCATTACCGCGAAACTCATACGGGCCGTTTCTGGAAGTTGCTGGAAAACTCAGCAAATTGAAAGTCAAAGAAGGGGACAGGGAATCCAGAAAGGTTGACTGGGGAGGGGAAGTGGGCGGCGGTTTTTCCACACCTTTCGACCGATGTTCCTATTCATATTCTTCGACTGTCGGTGGGTTTCACACAATCGAGTTGCAACTTGGTTCTATGTCAACTGGGTTGGCCGGACGAGCCGGTACTCTTTACAGATATAGGTGGGCTGAAGGGATTCGAACGTTTGAGATTTCGGCCTATCTGGAGGGCTTCGATCCTGACGATATCCCTCGCCGTCATCACCGGCCGTGGCCACTTCGGTTGCTCTCCGACCTTGCTTGGCTTCCCTTGAAATCTGTCCTGATTGGGATATGGAAGCACTAGGAGCAGCCACTATGTTCGATACAATGCAATATAATGCAATGAGTTATATGATCAGGTAGGTTCTGTTTACCGACCACAGGGCCGATAAATCAAGCCCTCGCGAACTTCGCCTTGCCAAACCCGTTCTATCCATTATATTTACAGGCTCTGGCGGACCGGTCAGCCCCGGAACCGCCCGTTGTTCTTTCTGTTGATAAGAATGTTTGAACGACAGTCATAAAGGAAGTGAACGTGAAAGCAGGCATCCATCCGCAGTATAATGAGGTGACGATCACCTGTGCCTGCGGCGCCCAGTACAAGACTCGGTCGACCCGCAAGCAGATCGCCGTCGAAATCTGCTCCAACTGCCATCCGTATTTCACCGGCAAACAGAAGCTGATGGATACGGCCGGACGCGTGGAGCGTTTCCGCCGCAAATACGGCCAGCTCGGCGAAAAAGCCGACAAGAAGTAGTCGCCACAAATTGTCGCCATCGACCAACTCGGTGGCGACGTATAATAATCGTTCTTCCGTCGCGTGACGGAGACTCACAGACATCCCAATCTACGACTCTGTAACCAGGGGAAACGCGTGCCCGATCTGAATATTGGTGGACAGGCTGTTATCGAGGGAGTGATGATGCGCTCTAAAGACCGCGTTGCCACTGCCGTCCGTATCCCAACCGGTGAGATCGTGGTCAAGACCGAACCATATCGGTCACTTGCTTCCCGTTACAAGTTGTTGAACACGCCGATCCTTCGCGGCGCGGTGGCGTTCGTTGAGATGATGATCCTGGGGGTCCGCACGCTCAATTTCTCTGCTGAGATAGCCATTCATGAGATGGAAAAGCAGGAAGCGGCGGCCAAAGGGGAGACGATCGAGGTCAAGCCGAAGAAGTCTAACTCACTCTATCTGGCTGGCTCAGCCGTTTTTGCGCTTGGGGCGGGGATATTCTTCTTCTTCTTTCTGCCGTTGGCAGTTGCCAATTTTGTCGGGGTCAACAAGGATGCGCTTGGCTTCAATCTGTTGGCCGGCGGGATCCGCCTGACGATCTTTGTCGCCTACGTTTACGCGCTGACCTTCTTCAAAGATTTCTATCGCATTTTCCAATATCACGGTGCAGAGCATAAATCGATCTATGCGTATGAAATGGGTGAAGAGATGCTTCCGGAGCGGGCGGCCTGTCATACCCGGTTTCATCCGCGCTGTGGAACCTCGTTCATTCTTATAGTCGCCCTGTTGGCGATAGCGGTTTATGCCATCTCGGACACGCTGTATGCGGTCTATGCCGGACATCCGCCGGCACTGTTGACCCGGTTTGGCATCCATTTCGCGCTTCTGCCACTGGTCGCCGGGACCTCCTATGAGCTGCTGAAGCTCTCGGGAAAAACCCGTGACAACGCGCTCACCCGCATTCTCATCAAGCCGGGGCTCTGGCTGCAGAAGATCACCACCAAGGAGCCGTCGCTCGACCAGATCGAGGTAGCGATTGCGGCTCTTGAGGCCTCGCTCGGCACGACCGATTCTCGCGTCACCTCCAAAGTCACCGCCCTCTCGTAGCGACTCTCAGTCGCTTTTCTCTGCTTGCCGAAACGGCAGGCATTCGTGTACATTCAACCCAATATAGAAATAGCTATGCTAGAGATAGTTGAAAAATTAGAACAGCGCCTTGCGGCGCTTGATGAGTCCCTCTCCGATCCGACCGTGGTCGGTGACCAGAAGCGGTTTATTGCGCTTAATCGTGAGCGTCGTCAACTGGCCGATGTGCTGGAGACGGGGCGTCGCTATCGGCTGATCTGCAAGACGGTCGAAGAAGCCCGCGAGATGATCGGTTCCGACGATCCGGATATGGTTGCCATGGCGCGCGAAGAGCTTGAAGCGAACGAACCGTTGATCGAAAATGCCGAGAAAGAATTCCGTCTCAAGCTTCTGCCGAAAGATCCTGAGGATGACAAAGCGGCGGTGGTCGAAGTTCGCGCCGGGACCGGCGGCGATGAGGCCGGCCTGTTTGCGGCGGACATTTTCCGCATGTATCAGCGCTATGCAGATACCAAACACTGGAAAATGGAAATCCTCAGCTCCTCTACCTCCGGCATGGGGGGATTCAAGGAGATTATCTTCTCTCTCGATGGCGATGGAGTCTATGGGACGATGAAGTATGAGTCGGGCGTCCACCGCGTCCAGCGCGTTCCAGCCACAGAAACGCAGGGTCGCATTCATACCTCGGCTATTACAGTTGCAGTCTTTCCGGAAGCGGAAGAGATCGATATCGAGATCAAAGAGAATGAGATCAAGGTCGATGTCTACCGCTCGTCTGGTCCGGGAGGGCAGTCGGTCAATACGACAGATTCGGCGGTGCGCATCACGCATCTTCCGACCGGCATGGTAGTGACCTGTCAGGACGAAAAATCCCAGCTCAAGAATAAGCAGAAAGCGCTGAAAGTCCTGCGCGCCCGTCTTTATGACCGGATGATTGCGGACCGTCAGGCGAAACTGGCCGCAGAGCGCAAGTCGATGGTCTCCACCGGCGATCGTTCCGCCAAGATCCGGACTTACAATTTCCCGCAGTCACGCGTGACGGATCATCGGATAAATCTGACGATCTACGCTCTCTCGGATATTCTCGAAGGAAATGTTGATCCACTCATAGAACCATTGCGTCAGCATGATCAGGAGGAACGCCTTCGGATCGAAGCTGCCGTCTAATTTACCGGGCATCATGTACAAAATCATTCGTTTCGCCGGAGCAATTCTACTCACTGCAGTTCTGTTGGTTATTGCCTCGCGGGCATCGCGAGGAAAGCCGGAATTTGTCTCCCATTACGACAATGGCTACAAATTCGAGATGACCACTGTCCCCAAGTTTGCTGAGCACAGCCGAGTGCGCATCTCGCTGAACATCACCGGGCCGTTGAGCGACGAGGTCCAGCCGGTTCTCCGTTTCGCCAAGTCGGAGACGGATGATCTGACGGCGATCGACGCCTATAGGATCCAGCCACTTATTATGGCCGACTCGACCTCGGGGAGTTACTTTGCCGAGCTGTCGACCGGTGCGCGAGGCGGGAGAATACTCTACTACGTCCAAGTGCAAGATGCCAAGCAGCAACCGTTGGCATCATTCCGGATGGAGAACGGAAAGCCGTTTTTTGTCAAGTATTTCGGCGATGTCCCAAAAGTCGTGCTACTCCCGCATATTGCCTTCATGTTTGCCACAGTCTTTTGTGTGGCGATGGCCGCGTTGCATGCGCTGTCGGTGATACGCGGTTCTGAAGCTCCGCAAGAGATGCTTAGATACCTTCTCTGGTCGGCCGTGCTGACGTTCATCGGCGGTTATCCTTTTGGATTTGCCATGAACTGGTATGCGTTCGGCGGTCTCTGGGAAGGGGTGCCGTTTGGCACCGATGCTACCGACAACAAAACCCAATTGCTGTTTGTGTATCAGTTGTTCGCCGTACTGATCGGATTACGATCATTGACCGGCGGAAAGATGGGAAGAGATATTTTCAGCGCGAGAACTCTCGGATGGTACGGGCTCGGGATGCTCGCGGTGATGTTGTTCATATATCTGATTCCGCATTCGATCCAGTTTTCCAAAGAGCTGACGTATGCATTTTGTTATGGATTCATCGGGTTCTGGGCACTGGTGTATCTGTATGGCTGGTTACGCAGCCGCGCCGCCGCATAGAAGAAGAGCTGTCCATATTCCAATGAGTGGGAGAAGTCATGACACCGTCGCTGGCACCGTACATTGCCGAAAAATCCCGTATCCTGTCCGCGGCCGGCATTGACCAGGCCGATGCAGAAATTGAACTTATTCTCTGTCACGTCCTGAATGTCGGACGCATGGAATTGGTGCTGCATGGCGCCGACCGTTTAACTGAGGATATCCGTGCCGAGATCGACCGGATAATCCAGCGCCGTGTCACACGTGATCCCCTGCAGCATATTCTCGGGGAATGCTGGTTCTTCGGGCGAAAGTTCATTGTCGGGCCGGCAGTGATGGTTCCTGCGCCGGAGACGGAATTGCTCTGTGAAGCGGCCATTTCATTTGTGCAGAAACAGCAGATCAAGTCGCCGCGGATTGTCGATATTGGTGTCGGGTCGGGAGTGATCTCCGTGACGGTTGCCTCTGAATTACAGGACGGCAGCTATCTTGCGCTCGACATTTCGCCGGACGCGATCGCAGTGGCCAGCCAGAATGCGGAACGACATCAGGTGACTGACCGGTTCGAGTTTCGAGAATCAAACCTCTTCTCGGCGCTCCGTCCGGATGAGAAGTTCAACCTGATCCTCTCCAATCCGCCTTATATCGCCGAACATGAATATGCCACGCTTCCCCCCGAAGTCCTGGCGGATCCCAAGATCTCTCTGACCTCAGGGGAAGAGGGGATGGATGCGATCAAGGAGATCGTCGCGCTTGCACCGAACTTCCTTGCGCCCGGAGGTAGGATCATGTTCGAGATCGGCTATGACCAGGCGGAAAAGGTGGCTTCCCTGACCAATGAGGACTCGCGCTATACCGGAATTTCGATCATCAAAGATCTCGCCAATATCGATCGAGTGGTGATCCTGGCGTGTGGTAACGGCTGATGTCTCGTGAATCTCAGATGCGAAAGCGGGAACGGGCCGCCAAACTAGTCGCACTCCTCAAGCAGGAGTATCCTGCTCCGAAGACCGCTTTGCACTACGACTCAGTTTACCAGCTGCTTTTTGCCGTCATACTTTCAGCCCAGTCGACCGACGTTCGGGTCAACCTGGTGACTCCCGGTCTGTTCAGGCGATTTCCCACACTCCAAGCATTTGCGACTGCAAAGGTGGAGGAGATCCAACGCGAAATTGCATCAGTTGGTCTGGCTCCATCCAAAGCAAAGGCGATCAGAGAATCTGCGCGGCAGATCATCGAAGAATTCGGTGGTGAAGTTCCGCGGCGTCTGGACGACCTCATCAAACTGCGCGGAGTCGGCAGAAAGACAGCATCGGTGGTGTTGGGAGCGGGGTTTGGATTGTCGGAAGGGATTGTGGTGGACACACATGTGGCGCGACTAAGCCGACGACTCGGATTGTCTGCAAGAACCTCACCCGAGCAGATCGAACGCGATCTGATGCAATTGATTGATCGGACCGGCTGGATCGATTTTTCGCACTTGTTGATTCTGCACGGACGAGCACTCTGTTCGGCGCGCAAACCGAAATGCGCTAGCTGTCCGCTCTCACAACTCTGTCCGTCGGCTAAGACATTCACGCCAAAAAAATAAGCCGGTGAACGCGAAAGCAATCACCGGCTCAATCTTGCCTGTTCTAAGAGGTCTTACTTCTGAGTACGGCGAGCAATTCCCGCACCAACCAGACCGAGACCAAACAACAGCATGGTGGCCGGTTCCGGCACTCCAGGTGTAGTCGGGTTACCCGGGCCTGCGGTGTAGCTCAAAGCCAGGGACGCACTGTTAATGCGCAGGCTTCTTTCGCCAGCCGTAATCGAGACATCAAGAGAACCCTGGTTCCAGAACCCGGGAATGTTGACATCGGTAAGATTAACCAAGGTGTTGTCGCCAAGCAACCCCAGGAAATCCCACCACGGGCCATCATTCGAGTTCAAACCACCCCACTGGAAGACACCCTGGAAGGAAACCCAGTTGTCGTTTTCGTCGATTCGTGAACCGTCGATCCAGAGGAGTGCTCTCTCAATGGTTCCCGGCGGAACCGACAGGTCCCCCGGAAGCGTGTGAGACCAGCTTAAGCTGTGGTCGAGACCAGACTGGGTGCCGATTGTGTAACCATCCAAGGGTCCAAGACCAAAGCTGCCGGCGGTATAGAAATCGACATTCGACACGTAATCATACGTGTAGTTATCGTAATCCCACGCCACGCCATGGTTATAGGAGATCCACTGGTTGATCTGCGGCAGCGCCATGCTGCTACCCGCCACTGCCATAAGACAGGCGGAGAGAATCAGAATCTTAAGCCATTTGAGCACGAAGATTTCCCTCCAATTGCTCCTGTTTAAGGTGAAAGATTCTATAGAACGATTTATTTAGAGCAAACACAGTGCCAACCCCCGGATTAAGTAAGCCCGTATTGCTGTTCAATAACTTACCCTGAATTGGCCACCGTCAGGACCTAAATTACTGCACTGGTTGTCATAAATAGAACCATAAGCTGTGCAGAATGGTTCATCCTTTTCCCTCATAAAGGATGGTTCTGGTCGATTTTTGCACACGTTTGGCGACCTCAAGAACCTGCCGAATCCTGCCTACAGCCAACAAAAAACGGCGGTTCGGAGACCGCCGTCGGAGAAACCTTAGGGAAGCCGGATGGGTGCCTAGTACTCTTCCAGGTTGGTCCATTCGGCATTTTCGAGCCACTGTTTGGGACGATCGAGGAAATGAATCACATTGTCCATCGTTACCCAGTGGCGGTGCTCTTCGTCGGCAATTTTGTGAAGAATGACGGCCTGTTCAGGCTTGCTTACTTCTTTCGCTTTTTCCCGATAAAATGCTTCGGTCTTTCTTCTCGACTTCGCGGGCCTCTTCCCAGACCAAGCGAGCATCGGGCGGGAAAGCATAGTTTTTGTTCTCAGCGCGCAATGACTCGAAGACATTTTTCACTGTCGCCAGGATGTTGGTCTTTTCTGCCTCTTTGTATTCCGCGAAATGACCATCTTTGAGCGCCTTGAAAATATTGTAGTGCTTCTGCTCGTCATCGGCCAGTTCCAGCAGGATCCGTTTCAGTTCCGGTGAAGTGGCTTTATTGGCGTGCTCGATATAAAACAGCCGGCCGTCCATCTCCATCTTCATCGCATACTCGAATATGTCCATCGCCCAACTCCTTAATTGCAGATTAGTTTTGTCTGACAAAGTACGGAACGGCGACAATCTTGTCAATCAGTATTGAGAAAGTATTCACAAGGCGCGGTTTGCGATGGTCCATGTAACATGACTTGTGCCTGCCAGATAAATGGCTATTATGGGGTTATGAATTGGGTACGCTCTAGCGTGGCACTCTGTTTGGTCTTGCTTTTCTCGATGGCCACACTTTCGGCGCAGGAGCAGTCGCCGACAGTGGAACATCGGTACGCCCGGATCTATCTGGACAACCCCGGTCAGATGGCAGCCGTGGATTCTTCACTGGTAATTGCGCAGCAAAAGTTAGAACGGTTGCTGCGCGATACCATGAATTACCGCCCGGACTTGTATGTAGTGGGGGATGCCGAGCGTTTCGACCAGCTAATTGGGGGGAAATTTCCGGATTGGGGGGCTGCCGCTGCCATTCCAACGCGCGGACGAATTGTCATCAAATCCCCGGACAGATTTGTCATCCAGAAATCGCTATCCGAGTTGGTGGCGCATGAGTATTCGCATCTTGCACTGGCTGATCGACTCGGCATTCGCGAAGCGCCGCGCTGGCTGGACGAGGGAATCGCCATGTATGTGGCGGCGGAATGGGGTTGGTCGCAAAATCTGGCCATGAGCAAAGCGGCGATCTTTCGCCAGTTTATTACCTTGTCGGATATTGATAGGGTAAACCGATTTACTGCCGGCAAGGCGGAGGTCGCGTATGCTCAGTCTTATCTGGCGGTCAAGTATTTCGTTGACCAGTACGGCCTGGATGCGCTTACTATCCTGCTTGATGATATCGCTTCCGGGAAACGGCTCGACTCAGCGCTAATGCGATCGACCGGGTCGAATCTGGATGCATTCGAGATTGAATACCATGAGTATTTGACGCAACGCTATAACCTGACGAGTTTTCTGATGGATACCTTCTGGCTCTGGATCTTCCTGGCCTTTGTAGTTGTGATCGGCGGCTTCATGAAGTACCGCCGTCGCCGGCAATACTACAAGAAATGGGAGGAGCAGGAGCGTCTCGAATCGACGGACTTTCAGTACGGCAAAGGGCGGGCCGAAGAGGTCGATCCCGATGAGGATGATGAACCGTGGCGTCGCTAAGCCATCAAATCGAATATATGGTCACACTGGGCATGGCCAAGTATGCGCAGCGATTATCGGAGGAAAAGGCCGATCGGTTGGGAATAAGGCTCGGCGGCCTGATGTACCATGTACTGCGAAGCAGAAGAGCGGTAGCGCTCGACAACCTCAGAAAGGCCTTGGGGAACGAATACTCTGAGGAAGAACTGCAGGAGATCGCGCGCAAGGTGTTTGCAAATATCGGTCAGACACTCGTGGAATTTTCTCGCTTCAAGCAACTTGGTTTGGCCGGAGTACGTCGCTTGGTAACTGGACCCGGCGAAGAGATGCTCGCCCGAGCCTACGCGGAAGGGAAGGGAGGGATCATGCTGACCGCCCATTTTGGTAATTGGGAGATTATGGGGGCATGGGTTGCCGCTGTTGGCTATCCGACGGACTTTCTTGTCGGGCGACAGCATAATCAAAAGGTCGATAAACTTCTCTTGAGTTACCGCAGTGAAATGAAGGTAGGTCTGATTCCGCTGGCGACTGCGGCGCGGTCGGTCTTCAAGACTCTCAAGGCCAATCGGATCGCCGGGATAGTGGCCGATCAGCATGCCCCGGGCAGTGGGAGTGTGATAATTGATTTCTTTGGGCGGCCTGCCGCGTGGGCTAAGGGACCAGCGTTGTTTTCCATACGTGCCGGCGCACCAATTTTGCCGTACCTGCTTCGTCGCGAGCGATACGACAAGCATGTGCTCATTCCCGGAGAGCCAATCTACCCACCCAATTCCGGTGACGAAGAGAAAGATATCGAGACAATGTTGGTTGCCTATGCCCGTTTCGTCGAGAAATGGGTAAGGAAGTATCCCGACCAGTGGATGTGGACACACCGTCGTTGGAAACTTGACTCTCCTGCAACCTGAGCTGTAGCTCAAACGTACATAGTATGTTGTGATGGCGAGCGAGTGGTATCCGCTCCTGCGCGACGCTGCATTCTGAACTGGAAGGGAACTGTGTGAAAAAGTATATCTTTATCGTGGTCGTGCTTGTGGTGATCCTCGGCGGATACTACGGGGTTGAGGCGATCTTTACTCCCAAAATCGATATCCCGACCGCCAACGTCAGCAAGGGTGAGTTTATCATCTCGTTGCGAGCGACCGGCGAGGTTGACGCCAAGCGGGCATTTTCGGTCACTGCGCCGCGCATTCGTGGCCTGCAGATCACCTGGCTGGCACCCGAAGGATCCATGGTACAGAAGGGGGATCCGATAATCCGCTTTGATGCAACCCAGCAGCTCGCCGATCTCACCGATAACGAGTCATCCCTGAAGATTAATAGGACTTCGCTGGAACGGGCCAAACAGGAACTGGCGATCCAGGAGAAGCAACTGACGCTTGAACTCCAAAAGGCCGAACGAAACTACGACGAGAAAAAGCATGATGCACCCAAGCTCGCCGAGGAAGCCAAACTGGAGCTTGAGCTGGCCAAACTGAATTTTAATGCCAAGCTGGAACAGATCAGGTCCGATGTTTCAAAGGCCGAACTGGAAGTCAAACGGGCGGAAGATAAAACCAATCTGGCGCGAAAAGAGATGGAGCAGACCACGGTGATCGCTCCGATCCCCGGCATGGTGGTGTATCTGGAGATATGGAAGGGGGGATCGATGGGGAAAGTACAGGAGGGGGACTCTCCCTGGCCGGGACAGGGGATCATCAATCTTCCTGATCTGTCAGAGATGGTGGTCAAGGCTACCGTTTCCGAGGTGGATGCTGCGAAAGTTGATTCTGGCCAGAAAGTGATCGTGACCCTCGATGCGATGCCGGAGAAGATCTACGATGGCACCGTTATCAAGAAGGGGACACTCGCGCGCAAAAAGGATTACAACTCGAAGGTGAATGTTTTTGATATAGACGTAGCGATCGCCAACCATGACGATATGTTTAAGCCGGGAATGTCTGCCTCTTGTCGGATCATTCAGGAGAAGCTGGACAATATCGTGTATGTGCCGTTGGAGGCCGTATTCGAGAAGAGTGGTTCCACCATCGTTTACCTGGAGAATAAGAAGCAGCAGAAGGTAGAGCTGGGCCGCAAGAATGATATGCAGATCGAAGTTGTCTCCGGCTTGGACGGTGACGAGACGATCTGTCTTGTTGATCCGGAGGCAGGCAGCACGTTGCCTGGCGATAAGGCTACGGAGCCGGAGATGAACAAGGGGAGTGAATCGTCCGGTTCAGCGGGTGGTGGCAATCGTCCTGGTCGCGGCAGAGGCCGCTGATGGATTATCGTCAGATCGCCAAGGTCTCGCTCGAATCTCTCGGCGCTCATAAACTACGAACCACGCTCACCATGCTCGGCGTCATTTTCGGCGTCGCGGCAGTGATCGCCATGTTGTCGATCGGAGAAGGGGCCAAGCAGGAGGCACTCGAGCAGATCTCCATTCTCGGCATCAATAATATCATCGTTAATTCCAAGATGCTGGATGAGACCGAGGAGGCCGAATCGGGAAGTCAGCGGTCGCAGGGTCTGTCGATCGCCGATGGAGAGAATATCGCTCAATTTGCCGACCTGATCGAGAATGTCGTGCCACAGCGGTTCGAGGCGATCAGTTCGGTCAGCAGCGGTGGCAGTCAGTGTCCCGCCCGCATTGTCTCCACTACACCCGAGTTTGTTTACTCGTCTTCGATAGAAGTGGAATACGGCCGCTTCATTACTCATATCGATAACGCAGATTTCGCCCAGGTCTGTGTGCTTGGCTCCAAAACCAAGCGAGCGCTCTTTGCCTTTGATAATCCGATCGGCAAATCTCTTCGCATCAGTGATCTCGAGTTCACTGTGGTAGGCGTGATGGCGGACAAGTATATCGGGCGCGGCAAGGTCGAAGGACTGGAGCTGAAGAACTTCAACGAAGATATCTATATCCCGCTCAAGACCGCGATGAAGAAATTCGATCGCAAAGCCCCTGCGTCCGGAGTGCCGGGGATGATGCGGATGGATGAAGAAGAGCAAGAGATCGGCGCGATCCCGGAGCTTGATCAATTGACTATCACGGTCAAGAGTCTTGATAATGTCGCGGCGGTCAACAAACTGGTGGAGCGGGTACTTCAGCGCAGACATTACAACGTGCCGGACTATGATATAGTTGTGC
Source organism: bacterium (assembly GCA_016708025.1). Classification (NCBI taxonomy): domain Bacteria; species bacterium. Next base: position 157,078 of record JADJGQ010000001.1, read on the forward strand.
CGGAATCGTTATTGCGGCAATCCCAGAAGACACAGCGAATATTCAATATCGTCATGGGGGCGATTGCAGGGCTTTCTCTGTTGGTCGGCGGCATCGGTATCATGAATATCATGCTGGCGACCGTCCTGGAACGAACCAGAGAGATCGGTGTCCGTCGTGCCGTCGGCGCTACGCGTGCGGATGTGATGCGACAGTTCCTGATCGAGGCGACAATGATCTGCCTCCTGGGTTGTTCGGTCGGGATCATCGTTGGGCTGCTTATCTCGCGGGTAATTGCGTTTTATGCCGGATGGCCAACGATCGTCTCCCTCTATTCCATAGTCCTCGCGGTAGGTGTCTCTACTACAGTTGGTATCGTTTTTGGGCTGTACCCGGCGCGCAAAGCGTCGCGCCTTGATGTGATAGAGTCGCTTCGGTACGAATGATCAGTCAGATGGAGTGATTTCCCATGCATATGGCTAAATTGGCGGTCGGAATAACAGTCTTATCGGTATCTGTGATCGGATCATCTCTCGCTCAGGCAAGACCGTTGACCCTCGAAGAGGCGACCGATATCGCCCTCAATCGGACCTCTCGCGGCAGCGTGATCAAAGGGGATCTCGAGGTTGCCGAGCAGACTTATCATGCCAAACGGATCAACTTCTACGTTCCGGAGATCTCGCTGAACGGTTCGTTGCCGTCGTATGCCGAGGACGAGTCGTATCGGTTCTTTTACGGTTCCCCTCTCAAGCAGCTCTACAAAACCAACGATCTGGGAATCTCATCCTTCATTCAGCTCAAGCAGGCTCTGATCACCGGTGGCGGATTTGAGATGCGAGCCAATTTGACCAAAGCTGAATCCGAGTATCCCAACACGGCTGATCCAGGCTTCTTCTATAACGAGAGGAGCCGTCAGGGTTACTTCCAGTTTTCACTCGATCAACCGCTATTGAAGCCCTCGGAATCAAAGTATGACCTGAACAACCGGAAAGATGATTTCCGGATAGCCGAATTGACCAGGGTCGAAGATCTGACTGCTTTGCATAAGGAAGTGATCGAGGCATATATCGGGACACTGCAGACCTCGCTCAAGGCGGAAGTGGCGGATGTCAAGTTCAAGTCGGCGCGACTGAAAGCAGAGATCGATTCAAGCAAAATGCAGGATGGTGTCATTTCGGAGGATACCTGGCTGGCGAGCGCCTCGAGCCGTCTTGATGCGGAGCTGAATCAGTTTGACGCTCAGTCTCAGTTAGCAGAGAAAAATCGGCAGTTGGCGATCCTGCTGGATATGGAATTGTCCGAACAACTTGAATTGGCAGAGCCGGTGATCGACCAACATGCCTCGGAGGCATCGCTTCAGGCGGCGATCGCCCAGTGCGAAAACAGTATAGCGGTTCGCAAAGCAGAGCTGCAGTATCAGAAGGCGGAGCGATCTGCCGACTACGCAGCGGGAGCGCATGGATTGACCGGGAGTCTGACCGCCAACTATTCCATTGGACGCGGGAAGATCGAGGTCGAAGGACAGCCAAACGACAATATCAATACTAATAGCTGGGATGTGGCGTTGAATGTGACCCTGCCGATCTGGGACGGAGGAGCATCGAGCGCGTCCGTCAAAGCGGCCCGACTTACATCCGAAAAATCCCGGCTCGAGTATCAAAAGGTACTGAAAGCGTCCCGTTCCGATATTGAGTTATTGGTTAACAAATACAATGTCAGTTATCGCAAGTTGTCCGTTCTGCGACAGCAGGTTGACCTTGCCGAATCGAAATTCAAGATCGCTGAAGAACGGATGAAAAACGGCGAAATTTCGGAGATTACTTACCTGGAGAGCAAAGTTTTCCTACTCGAAGCGCAGGACAAGTATTTGGGTGAACTCAAGAACTATCTCTTGAGTAAAGCCGATTTAGATGGCAAATTTGTATCCTGATGGGTTCCAAACTAATAATCCGAGCCCCCAATCATCTGGGGGATTGTGTCATGGCAATGCCCATGATCAACGAAACGCGCGAAGTCTATCCCGGCGCGACAGTAACCTTGCTCGTGCCGGAAGGGTTGGCTGCGCTGTTCGAGGGAAATCCCAATCTCGATCAGATCATACGTATTCCGACTGCCCATGTGCACGGGATGATCGCGGTGATGAAGATCAAGGATCTGCTTTCACCGCATAGTTTCGATATTGGCTACATTTTGCCGCCTTCGTTTGGCGCGGCTGCCTCTTTCAAGTTGGGTGGGGTGAAGGAACGGATCGGCTATATCGCCGACGGCCGGCGTCTGTTGCTGACGCGCCCGCTGCCGCTTCCGGCGCCCATGAACAACCAGCATCGCTCAGTCACTTATTTCGATCTGCTCCGTCGTGCGACACAGACGGATATCGAGTATGTCGAACCGAAAATATTCCTGACCGAGGAAGACGCACACCAGGCGCTCGAGCTCCTCGCTGCTCGCGGGGTAGAGGCAGGGACCCCCTATGCGGTGATCGCTTTTCAATCGGTTGCTGAGTCTCGCCGGTGGGGACTGGAGAAGTATACTGAGTTGGTGAAGCGGCTCAGGAAATTCCACAACCTGCAGACCATGCTGGTGGGAGGAGAGGCCGACCAGCGTGCCGGTGAGACGATCGTACAGGATGCGGCCGCCGGAGCGATCAATCTCGCAGGGAAAACCACGCTCCGGGAGACCGCCGCGATCATGGCCGGAGCGAAAGTTTTTATCGGCAATGACTCCGGCCCCGCTCATCTGGCCGCCGCAGTCGGGATTCCGTTTGTTGTCCTTTCGGGTGCAGATGATCCCAAAGAAACCTCGCCGATCGGCAAGCGAAAGAAACTCGTCTATCTGGCTGAACTCGAATGCATCAGTTGTGTGAAGAATAAGTGTTCGCTCAAAGGCGATGCTTACATGCGGTGTATGCTGGATATCTCAGTCGACATGGTCGAGGGAGAGATCATCCGGTTGCTCGGAGAGCGTCCATCCTGACCTGAATTTGCCGTACTCGACTTCGATACAAAGTCCATCAGACCGGCAAAATCCGGGATATCCGCAAAATTGTGTCGCGCGTGATCATACAACGGCGAAAGCTGATACTCCAACTCTCCGCAATTTATCATCACATACGGGATGCCGGACAGTCGGCAGATCTCGATCATTTTGAAGAGCTCGACCTTGCCGGTGAAGCGGGCGTCGCAGACCAACAGGCTGGTTTGCGAGGCGAGTTCACGGTCAACGCGGTTGATGGAATCGACTGCGATCAGGGTGATCCCGCGTTCGCATGCCTCGGTGAAGTAGTTCCCAAAGATAGTCTTGTCGAGCGTGAAGAGGATCACTTTGCGGTCGCTTGGGAGTTTGATCTCCGATGACTGATCCGTTTTGTTGTGACGTTCCAGAGGCAAGGTGAGAGTGAAGGTCGAGCCGACCCCGACTTTGGAATCGACGGTGATGTCGCCATGGTGTTCGCGCGCGACGTTGCGGCAGATCGCGAGCCCCATGCCAGTCCCCGCCACCGAGTCTTTTCCCCAGACACCCTTGGTCGAAAAGAATGGATCGAAAATCCGATTGAGGTTTTCCCGGGGGATTCCGCAGCCGGTGTCGCCGACCCGGACATGGACCCAGGGGGAATCGAGAATAGCGGCTATCGTGATCACGCCGGACCCAACGATCGCTTGCTCGGCGTTGATCAGCAGATTGAGGATCAATTGCTGGATCTTGCCGGCATCCATCTCAACCGGCGGGATCTCGTCAAAGTAAGTGACTAGTTCGATCTCACGGCTTTTCAGCTCGTTTTCTACCAGACTTGCGGTGTTCCTGATCAGTTTGTGCAGGTCCTGCTGGGAGAAATCTGCGGTTTTCACCTTGGAGTAGGTCAGCAGAGACATTGCCACCTGGTTGGCGCGCTCAGATATCTCGATCACCTGGCCCAGTGTCTCTCTCGCCAGTTCGACACTGCGCGGGGCACCGGCCTCGAGTTCTTCCAGGGCAAACGATGCATTGCCGATTATCCCGCCGAGGAGATTTTTGAATTCATGAGAGACACCCGCCGCCAGCACTCCGACCGCCGCCATCTTTTCAGATTCCGACAGTTTGCTGATCGTCTCCATTTCATGCGAAATGTCTTCTCCCACCAGCAGGTAGCTGAGCAGTCGTTCTTCGTGATGGATCGGCGAAATGCTGCAACGGACCCAGATCTGCTCGCCGCCCGTTTGCGGATACATGGGGAAATTGGCGCGCCATATCTTCTGGCGCTGAATCGTATCAACAACCGCTTTGAACGAGGCCGGGCTATCCTCGATGGAAAGAAGTTCTTCCACGGACAGACCGATCAATTCGGTCATAGAGCGACCGGTCGCCTCACAGAAGCGCGGATTGGCATATTCCACCCGTCCCTGGGGATCCAGAACCGCGATCGCATTGATCGATTGGAAGATCGCGGCTGATAATTTCTTCATTTCCTGGTCGGCGGCTATCCGTTCGGTGATATCCTGCTTGACCCCGATAAAATCAGTGATCTGACCTGATGGATCGGTCACCGGGGTGATCGTGACAGCTTCCCAGTAGAGAGTGCCATATTTGTTGCGATTGAGCAATTCGCCGCGCCAGGTCTTACCGGAGAGGATCGTCAGCCAGAGTTCGGAATAAACGCGGGGAGAAAGCAGACCGGATTTGAGCAATCGCGGGTTTTGTCCCTTGGCTTCTTCCAGCGTATATCCGCTAATGCGGGTGAAGGCGGGGCTGATCCACTCGATGTTTCCCTGCGGGTCAGTAATCACCACACTCAGAGAACTCTGCTCGATCGCCTTGGATAACCGTGCGAGATGATGACTCGTCTGTCGGTGTTCGGTCAGATCTGTACCAAGACAGGTAATAGTCCGGATCGTTCCATCAGGATTCGAGTCGTAGGAGTAATTCCAGTGGATCGTACGTATGGTGCCGCTCTTGTCCGCGAGGTTCGACTCGCTCTGCCGGATAGCAGATTGGTCCGGTAGATTCAGTCGATGCCAGGCCCTGCGAGGATGACTCTCCGGTCCAAATAGACCAAACCAATTTTTGCCGACAAGCTCAGACAGTGCATAGCCGGTGAGCGACGCAATGCTCTGATTGCACTGCAGGATGTTGCCGTTGGGTTCGAGGACCAGAGCAGGCAGATCGATACTCTCGATCAGATCACGTAGACCGTTTTCAGAGGAGGCAAGGTCGCGGCTGGCCCGCAATTGTTGATTGCGCAAAGCCTTGATGTTGGCCAGGTAACGGAAGAGCATGAATAAGTCTGCGATCAGGAGGACTCCCGTCACAACTGCGAGGATCTTGGCAGTGGCGATATCCGATCTGAACCAGGCATAGAGAGCAGTTGAGGCGGAAGCTACTGTCAGGATGGGGCCAAGCAAGATAGCGAGCCGATCAAACAGGTCGGCTCGTTTTGAGCGAGAGCGAGAATTGGATATTTGCGGCACCATAATCGAAAACTCCCCCCTGAATTACACTCGGGTATCGACCTGCATTGCGAGAGCGGCAAATAAGCGAAGTGTACCGCTATATATCGGCAATAATGGAATAACGATTAGGTACGGCGACAATAGGGTCAGTCGCGGAAGAACTGGAAATAGAGGAGGATTGCCATGACTACTGCGAAGATCACGCCTCCGAGGAAACCATGGCGAAAGGTATTGTATTGGGCGAAAAAGGACTTTTTCTGTTTCTTGGCGGATACCAGTTCAGACTGGCAGTGTTTGCATTTCACTGCCTGGGGGTGGATAACCTCTTTGCAGAACGGACAGGTGGCGGTTGTTTTAGCCAAGCTCATGCGGGAGAATCAATCAGCCGCCCCGAGCATCGGCAAGCAAAAAACGGAGCGAGGCTATTTCTCGCCGGGATCATCAGATGAGGCAAAGCCGATCGGCTTGCCGGAGTTAGGCGCGCCATGGATTTTGATCTCGCCATACTGACCCTCGAATTTCCTGATATTGTCAGAGAGTGCGCGCTCCAGCAACTTGGCGTGCATCGGGGTCATGATGATACGAGACAAAACACGGGCTTTCGGCGCACCAGGCATGATACGGGCAAAGTCGATAACGATCTCAGTGGGGGAATGGGTGATCATCGCCATGTTGGCGTAGACGCCCTCTGCTTCCTTTTCCCCTAATTCGATGTTAATCTGTTGGCGCGGTTGTGGTTCCATATATCCTCCGATTGCCGGTTCCCGATATCTGCTCTTGTCAGGTGGTTGCCAGTGTAATATATTCCCCCGATATGTCAATAGCAGTCTTGGGATTGCTGACCGCGGACAACGTATAAGTAGGTACCGATGATCAAGGCCGACAGAGTTGAACAGATCCTGGCGAAAATGGGAAGCTCCCGAGTTCTCATTCTCGGCGATATCATGCTTGACGAATACCTCTTTGGGAGCGTCACCCGAATCTCCCCGGAAGCTCCAGTACCGGTGGTGCAGATCGAGTCGACCAAGATCCTCCTCGGCGGCGCGGCCAACGTAGCGCACAATATCCGATCATTGGGAGATGAGCCGATCCTGGTTGGAACCGTGGGTGAGGATGAAGCCTCGGTGAAACTTGCCCAACTTCTGCGCGAAAAACAGATTTCCCGCGATTTTCTGGTCAACGATGATTCCCGTCAAACGACGATTAAAACTCGCATCATCGCCCATTCGCAGCAGGTCGTTCGCGCCGACAGAGAATCACAGCACGAACTGGATGATGAGACTGAAGCCAGGGTACTCAAGCGCTTCCAGTCGGTCGCTGACGGGATCGATGCCGTGATCATTTCCGACTATGGCAAAGGGGTCATCACGCGAACCTTGTTGGAGCAGGTGATCGAGATCTGCGTCCAGCGTGATATCTTTATCGCGGTCGACCCGAAAGAGACCCACTTCTTCAATTATCGCCGTGTTTCCATGATCACACCAAACCACCACGAAGCGGGTTTTGCGTACGGTCGGCGGATCCACTCGGAAAAGGATCTGCTCGAAGTTGGAAATGGTCTGCTGGAGAAATTGCAGGCCAAGGCGCTGCTGATCACGCGCGGCCCGCAGGGGATGTCGCTGTTCTCGAACGATAGTCCGCCAACCCATATTCCGACATTCGCCCGCCAGGTTTACGATGTAACCGGCGCCGGTGACACGGTTATTGCGACCTATGTGGCCGCGATCTGTGCCGGAGCCACTCTGACCGAAGCGGCGATCATTTCGAATGCCGCGGCCGGATATGCTGTCGGCGAACTGGGTACTGCCACCATCACCAAACACCAGTTGCAGAAAGAACTCGACCGGAACCTCAAGAACGGCAATGTTCTCTCGCCGCTGGCCAAAGAGTAACCACTCGCAAAGATCATTATGCACACTGCGATCTCTCGGGTTAGTCTGTTTGTTTTTGTCGCCCTTATGGCTTCCTCCGTCTGGGCCGCACCGAAAGTGCTGACGTTTGATCCGCCGGATCGAGTTGAATTCACAGTCAATTCGGTCAGTGCACGGACCCAGTATCTGGGAGATGCGCGACTTGGCACGGATAGCACATTCAAAAGCGCGACCTGCTTGCTGGAAAAATCAGGCTCCGGATGGCGGTTGAACAGCACGCTGACGCAATGCGGTATGAAACGCGATTCGCTGTTTTCTGATGCTGTTCTGCGACAAATCATGACCGGTCTGAAAATCAGCATGCAGATCGATTCGGTCGGTGGTGCGGTCAGTACTGATGGCTTTCAGAAGTTACAGGATCGCATTAAGGCCTTGCCCGATACCGCAGCATCCAATCAACTCAAAGAGATCCTGAGCCCTGACCTGATGGCCACCAAAGAAGTTGACGAATGGAATATCTGGATGGCCCGGCTGGTCGGTCGGCCTTTTGTCGTCGGCTCGGTGACCCATGCAACCGAAGATCTCAAATTGCCGGATGACGCCGAGTTATTGTCGTTCGAGTTCAGCTTTCTGCTGGATACGCTCAGATTTCAGGAGCGATTGTACGGAAGGCTGATGACCTACATAGATACTGATCCGCTTCGACTGGCCAAAGCGACGAACCGGTCTCCCAAGCGAATGGCTGAAATTTTCCAGATGCCTGATTCCGCGGTGACCATTCTGTCGGAACCGATGTCTGACTACCGGATGACCTCTGAGGTGATCTTTGATGTCGAAACACTTTTGATCACCTCCGAGAAGACCGAGCGGGAGATCATCCTTCGGCAGTACGATGAACCGGGGCGAACAGTCTTTTCCCGTTTAGTCGAGACCAGCGAAAAGCAGTTTACTTACACCAAGCGGTGATCAATGGAGAGACTGATACCCCGCACCAGGATAGCCGCGGTGACGGAACGGCTCCGCCGCTCCGGTAAACGGATCGTTTTCACCAATGGAGTATTTGACATTTTGCACCGCGGACACGTCGAATATCTTCAGCGGGCAAAGTCGTATGGCGATTGTCTGGTGGTGGGCCTAAACTCAGATGCGTCTGTCCGACGGCTGAAAGGGCCATCCCGGCCGGTGCAAAGAGAGCGAGATCGAGCAGTTATTTTGCTCGCGCTGAGGTCCGTCGATTATGTTGTGCTCTTCTCCGAAGATACGCCGGATCAGCTGATCCGGCAGGTACGTCCACAGACGCTGGTCAAAGGCGCGGATTACAAAGAGTCTGAGATCGTGGGAGCCACTTTTGTCAAGTCGTACGGAGGCGCAGTGCGCCGCGTGCGATTGACCGCAGGCCGTTCCACCAGTTCGATCCTGACTCGCTGGAAGAAGTCTATTAAGTGATGTTGCAATATGTCCACTGAGACGGTTACGGAATCGAGGCAATCGCGACTGTCGCGCCAGGGATATTGGCCTGCCTGGGCCGCCGAAAGTTTTGCGCAGGGGAAGTTTGCGGATGTCGTTCAGCTTTGCCGTGAACGGCTCGTGGATGACCCCCGCATGATCTCCGGACGAGTGCTGTACGCCAAAGCGTTGGTGGAAGTTGGACAGTACGAGCAGGCGCTCGAACAAGGATATGCGGTACTCACGCTCGATCCGGACAATCTCCAGGCGCTGAAACTGCTTGGAGACATTGCCGATCACGCGCACGACCAATTTACGGCGTACTCGCATTATGAGCGAGTTCTGGAACTTGATCCGGAGTGTCACGGGCTTTGCTGTCCGGTGGCGCCGAAAGCGGTTGAACGGACGCACACGATCACGCTGACTCGTCCTGAAGAGAATCCGCCGCACGATTCACTCCCGTTGCGGACGATTCCATTTTATACTGAAACGATGGGTGATCTCTACCTGGCACAGGGATACCCGCGATTGGCGGCTACCGTCTACAAAGTGTTGCACGAGCGGAGTCGCCATCCACGTTTTCTGGAAAAACTGGCCCGAGCTGAAGACAAAGCCAGAGCCAAACCATAGGAATTGGATCTATGCCGAACAAACGGATCGAATTGATTCGCAAGAAACTGGCGGCCGAGAATCTCGACGCGCTGATTGTCACCAATATGCCGCAGGTACGATACCTGACCGGCTTCAGTGGAAGCAGCGGTGTGTTGGTGCTGACTCCCAAAGGAGCGGACTTTGTAACGGACTTCCGTTACAACGATCAGGCGAAGGCGCAGGTGCGGGGTGCGACCGTGACCATCTGCAGCGGCGACTCATTCTCCACAATCAAGGACCAACCGGCGTTGCAGGCGAAAAATCTGCGAGTCGGTTTTAGTGGCGAGTTTGTTTCAGTTTCGATGCGCGACCGGATGGAGAAACATCTGCCGCATGCGCTGCTGGTCAATGCCGACGCCGTCCTGGCGGATCTCGGGTGGGTTAAGGATGCAGAAGAGATCGGAAATATCAAACGGGCGGCGGCTATCGCGGATGTGGCTTTCGAGCGGATCATCAATATCGTCAAGCCCGGCACTACCGAAAAGGAACTGGCCGCTGAACTGGAATACCAGATGTTGATGCTTGGCTCAGAGGCGCCCGCATTTGAGACGATAGTTGCATCCGGGTATCGATCGGCGATGCCCCACGGTGTTGCTTCCTCCAAGAAAGTCGAAAAGGGAGATTTTGTAACATTTGATTTCGGAGCAACCGTCAACGGTTCGGTTTGTGATATAACTCGAACGGTAGTTGTTGGCAAAGCGAGCGAACGACAGAAGAAGATCTACAACCTGGTGCTTAAAGCGCAGGTTGCCGGTTGCAGGAAGATTCGGGCCGGCGTGGCCTGCAAGGCAGTCGATGACGCTTGCCGGCAGATCATCACCAAGGCGGGGTATGGGAAGAACTTTGGCCACGGAACCGGACATGGCATAGGGATATTCATTCATATGGGGCCGCGGCTGTCACAGCTCTCCAAGGATAAGCTGTTGCCCAACAATGTGGTGACGGTTGAGCCAGGAATTTACATTTCTGGTTGGGGTGGAGTACGTATAGAAGATGATGTGGTGGTCACCGCCAGCGGCGGGCAGGTCATCAACCGGGCCGAAAAAAAATTGTTGGAACTCTAAAACAGGCCGGGTATACTTTTTCTGGGCAGGTCCGGTCTTTGGCCGTAAGCCCATGTTCATTGCAGGGTTCCACTGAAAAGGATGACGGATGAACGAGAACTACATTAAGAAACTGATACGACTTGTCGAAGAATCGGAGATAGAGTCACTTGAGGTCTCAAGTTGGGGCCGCAAGATACGGATTACTCACAAGCTGCAAGGCCGCACCAACGGTCATAGCGAGTCTGCTCCGGTGATTCAGGCAGTCATGCCGCACTCGGCCCCGGTCATGGTGGCCGCGCCGTCTCCGGCCGCGGTAGCGCCACAGGCGGCAGCGCCGGCCGAAGATCCGTCGCACCTGGTGGCGATAAAATCTCCGATGGTGGGTACATTCTATTCCGCACCATCGCCTGATTCTCCTCCGTACGTCTCGCTCAATGAGCGCATAACCGTTGGTCAGGTGGTCTGCATTGTTGAAGCTATGAAGCTGATGAATGAGATCGAATCCGAAGTGACCGGGCGCGTCACGAAAGTGCTTGCTGAGAATGGCAAACCGGTTGAATTCGGACAGGTACTCTTCCTGATCGATCCCAACGGCTAAGCAACTCGAAAGGGAGACCGCATGACACTCAAACAGATGCTGGTTGAAATGCTCAACCGGCGGGCATCGGACTTGCACGTCCGGGTGGGTGTCCGCCCCCATTTGCGGGTCAACAGTGATCTTGAACCGATCGCCACCGAACCGGTGACGATCGATTCCATGGATCAGATCGTTTCTCAGATCCTCAACGAAAAACAGCTCGAACGCTTCCATCGCAAGAATGAGATGGACCTTGCGCTCTCAGTCGCCAAGCTGGGACGTTTCCGTATTAACCTGTTCCGTCAGCGCGGGACCACTGGTATCGCCATTCGTGCGGTAAACACCAGTGTACCGTCGTTCGAAGATCTCAATCTGCCGCCGGTCATCCGGAAATTGGCGATGGAACGTCGTGGTCTGGTCATCATTACGGGAACCACCGGTTCCGGTAAATCGACCACACTGGCGGCGGTGATCGAAGAGATGAACGCACAGCGGTCCTGCAACATCCTGACAGTCGAAGACCCGATCGAGTATATCTATCGCGACAAAAAGGCGATCATTTCTCAGCGCGAGGTCGGCGGCGATACAGAGACGTTTGCCTCGGCACTCCGTCATGCCTTCCGTCAGGACCCCGATGTGATCCTGATCGGTGAGGTTCGCGACCTGGAGACCATGTCGATCGCGTTGACCGCGGCTGATACCGGTCACCTGGTCCTGACCACGCTCCATACTTTGAACGTGGTCGAAACGATCACTCGTATCGTCTCGTTTTTCCCACCGCACCAGCACCAGCAGATCAGACTGCTCCTGGCGGGAACGCTGAAGGCGATTGTTTGCCAGCGTCTGTTGGCTCGCTCAGATATTCCTGGCCGTGTGCCGGCGCTTGAGATCATGGTTTGCTCGGCCGCTATTCGCGAGTGTATTATGTCGCCGGAAAAGACAATTGACATCCCAGAACTGATGGCGGGGGGGCAGACGCAGTATGGTATGCAGACCTTTGATCAGGCGATCATGAAACTGTACAAACAGGGAATGATCTCATTTGATGAAGCGATGAACCAGGCGTCTAACCCGGACGATTTCGACCTTCGGTTGCGCGGTATTACCGGCGCGGCGGATCGCTGGGAAGACAACCCGGATTCAGTGGCGCCCAAGCCAAAAAAAGATGCCCCCAAGGGCTTCACCAAGTTCTGATCTTCTGATTCTCATTCGATGATCTAAGACCCCGTGATTTCACGGGGTCTTTTTCTTTGTCTCAGGATGCCGGTTAGTCTGGGAGAGGTGCAGACAAGATTGATATCGTGCCGTCCCCCTTTTGCCGGTTGAAAACGATCTGTTTGCCGTCCTGTGTCACCGATGCCCGGGCGTCAATATGTGGTGTCGGCGGTGACGATATTTGCACGGGATGTGACCCATCTGCATTCATAGAGAAAAGTGAGAATCGGCCATTTCGGTCCGACGAAAAGATGATCTGTCGGCCATTCGCAGACCAGGTCGGCCAGCCTTCAGCCGCCGGACTTTTGGTCAGATTTTGGCGGGCAGATCCATCCGGTTTCATGATGTACACTTCATCATTCATTGCCGCCATATCGCCATTCAGGAAGAGTATAGTGGCACCGTCGGGGGAAAATCGCGCACAGGTCTCAACATCGGCAGTCTCGGTCAGTCGGCGAAGTTCGGTACCGTCGACTCCGATCTGGTAGATATCAAAGCTGTTGGGATTATCCCGATTCGAATTGAAGAGGATCGTGCGGCCATCAGGGGAGAGGTAGGGGTGGATATCCCGCCCCGCATCATTGGTCAGACGTTTCACCCCACTTCCATCCAGACGCATCACATATATTTCCTCGTTGCCGTTCCGGTCCGACACAAACGCGATCAGTTGATGTTCGGTCGACCAATCCGGGAAATTGCTGTTGGTGCTGTCCGGCGTGATGCAACGCTGGTTGGAGCCATCGGCGTTCATGACAAAAAGCTGCCAGTGGCCGGCACGGTTGGATTGGAAGAGGATAGTGCGACCATCAGCGGACCATCGGGCGTAGGCGTTTTCCACCCCCTGGACGCGGAGGATCTCTTTTTCCGTCAATTGGTTTATGGCGTCATCTGTCTGAGCAGAGGGGCCGGCCACAGACATGCCAATGATCGCGAACTGCGTCAGAAGATGGGTGAGTTTTACCTTCATGAGTTGATCCTCCTGGTCTCATGCCAACCGGGTCGTCAATTATTATGTAAGTGCTTACATATTTAACGACAGGGAGGGATCGGAGTTCCCTCAGGCAGTTCCAATCGATCGGAAATCTGTGCTAGTGGATAAGAAGGTAAATGACCGCAACCCCGACCAGCGTCAGGAGAACCTGCAGGCTGCTGCTTTTCAGGGCAAGCGACGAATGAGAGGCCGGGATAAGATCGGCAACAGCTATATAGATGAAGCTGGCAGCAGAGAAGGCCATGACATAGGGAATCACGCCTGCCAGGACTTGCGCGAAGTAGAAAGCAATGAGTGCTCCGGGAACGGATGCCAGGCTTGAGAGAAGATTCAGTTTGAAGGCTCGTCGTCGATCGAGCCCACCGGCAAGGAGAATACCGAAATCGCCGACCTCTTGTGGAACCTCGTGTGCCGTGACCGCCAGGGCAGTTGAAACACCGAGCGGCAGAGAGATAACGGTGGCTGTCGCGATCGCGATACCATCCATGAAATTGTGTGTGGCGTCGCCAATCAGGATGAGTGAGGCAGCGCGAGAATGAACGGTGCAGTCCTGATTGTGACAATGGCGCCAGATGACAGCCTTCTCGACTATAAAGAAAGTCAGCAGGCCTGCGAGAAACATTGCCATAACAGGCAAGGGGGCGGCTTGTGAGAGCGCGCGAGGTAACAGCCCAAGAGTGGCCGCACCCAACAGAGTGCCCGTAGCAAAGCAAATGAGGGCCGGAATCGCCTTGACTCGAAGGCGATCAGGTACAAGCAGGAAGAGGGATGCAGCGCCGACCGACAGGGCGCTTCCCAGAAGTGTGAGCGTGAGGATGACCAGGAGCGTCACTGGTCATCCTCCACGCATCTGAGGTAACGCAACACCATCAGTGGTTACATTTGCAGCTTTGGTCAGGCGAAGCTTGGTCCAAATGCCCGTCGAGCATTTGTTTAAGCGCCAATTCCGGGTCTACCTGATCGGTCAGATAGACGCGTAATCCCTTGGCACCCAGATCTGCGACGGCTCGTGGTCCGATACCTCCGCAGATGAGAGCTGTGCAGTCGGCCAACTCTCTGATCATGTCGTCATGGCTGTGGACGTGTGAGTGCTGATGATCCTCTGATCGATCTGTCAGGCCGTGCAGTCGAGTGGCATTCCTCATGTCTCTATCGGTGATCGCGCCAGTCTCGGCAGTGGCGATCAGATAGTGAGACGTTCTCCCGAAGTGACGGCTTACACTCGAATCTGTGTCCAGTGCTACAGCTATCTTCATAGTCTTAGTCTCCATCTCCCCTCGATTGTATCTACGATGTCTTTCCCATGTGCCTACGCCCTCTCCCCATACCGTTTCCGCGACCACCGCCGTGACATCTGCCGTCGGCTCGGGAAACATTACTGCTTTTGCAAGCGGGACAGGCCTGTGGCCTTCCCGTACCGTACGGTTCCTCCCACGAATGCGCGCAATCCGCGCAGACAAAGGTTCTCCCGGTTGCCATCTCTATGTGTCCTCCTGTAATTGAGAGTGCTTTACCGTTGATCAAGGCATCAGCGATCTTCTTGCGTCCCGATTCGATGATTCGTCCAAATGTCTGGCGAGAGACCCCCATTTTGTCAGCGGCTTCTTCATGGTAGCATGCTTCCAGGTCAGCCAGACGAATGGCTTCAAACTCATCCAGTGAGACCTCAACAACCTCGAGAGTACGCAACGGCACTCCACGCGGCTTGAAATAGGTTATCCCCGGTGTGCTCGTGACAAAACGACATCTTTTCGGACGCGGCATATTATCAAACTCCTCTTGACATATAATGAGCATATGCCCATAATATGTCAAGAGGAAAGTGATTGTTTTTTGGCTCCATCGACGAATAAGTCTCTGTTTATGGCAGATTGTCCGACGTAAGGACCAGGAGGATACAAATATGCCAAGGCCAGCTCGTAACACCTTCCACGCCCATTGCTTCGCCTGTGGTGCTGACAACAGCGATGGTCTGCACCTGAACTTTCGGCGTGAGGGGCGCCGGAGTATTGGGCTCTGTCGGCCGGGGGACCGATTTCGGAGTTATGATGACAGGGTACACGGGGGGATTTTAGGTACCATTTTGGACGCCGCCATGGTTCATGCGCTGCATGACGAGGGGTTTAACGATCCGGTGACTGTGCGGCTTGACATACGATACCGCCGTGCAGTAGCACCCGGTAGTTTGATCGTGGTGGCCGCGTCGATAGAGAAACGCCGAGGAGGGATGGTTTGGCTGGAGGGGTCGCTCTCAACTGGCGGTACTGACTGCGCCACTGCCACCGGTGTTTTTCGCGTTGAGAGTCGTGATCTGACCACACTTCGCCTTGCAGAAGAACCGCCCTTGAGCCACGACGAACACTCGGGAATCTAAGAAGGAAAGCGATCTGTCGTTTCGCGTCATTCCAAGTCGAAAGTTCTGCATAGTTTTGGTCATGAGCAGGTACCCGATACGTCCACCTTTGACCAGCAAAAGGCTCTATTCAACTCTTTGTTGAGCAACGGCTTGTCACTGGTCAGGGCAGGTGTCCTTTAGCCGTTGCCCTTTTCCGGAAAAGCTGTTATCATTACCGATTGTAGCTAATCCCCTTGCTGTATAAGGGGAAAAACTCTGTGGGAAGGGTTACATTTGTTCAATAAGGTGCTTATTGCCAACCGAGGGGAAATCGCGCTGCGCGTTATTCGTGCTTGTCGCGAATTGGGGCTTACCACCGTGGCGGTCTACTCCGAGGCCGATCGTGATGCGGTCCATGTCCGCTTCGCCGATGAAGATGTCTGTATCGGCCCTGCCTCCGCCAGTCAATCTTATCTGGATTTCAAGCGGATCATTGCCGCTGCCGAGGTGACCAATGCCGGGGCGATTCATCCCGGGTACGGTTTCCTGGCCGAAAACGCTGATTTTGCCGAGATCTGCGAATCGTGCGGCCTGACCTTTATCGGACCACGTCCGAATTCCATCCGACAGATGGGTGACAAGGCGATGGCGAAAAACGTCATGCGCAAAGCAGGCGTGCCGGTGATTCCCGGATCCGACGGCGTTATTTCCGGATTCGAAGAGGCACGCGAGGTCGCCGAGAAGATCGGTTATCCGGTCATCCTGAAGGCAGTCGCCGGCGGCGGCGGCAAAGGGATGCGTATCTGCAAAGATGATATGGAGCTGGAGAGGAATTTCCATATTGCCTCTACCGAAGCAGCCAAGGCATTCTCCAATCCCGATCTCTATCTCGAGAAAGTGATCATCAATCCGCATCACGTCGAGATCCAGTTGCTGGCCGACCAGCATGGGAATTACTACCATTTTGGTGAGCGCGACTGCTCGATTCAGCGCCGCCACCAAAAGCTGATCGAAGAGACCCCGTCACCGCTGATGACCCCGGAGCTTCGCCTCCGTATGGGTGATGCGGCGATCAAGGGGGCGAAGATGGTCGACTATATCGGTGTCGGAACGATGGAGTTCCTCGTTGATGACCATGCGAATTTCTATTTCATGGAAATGAACACCCGCATCCAGGTGGAGCACCCGATCACCGAAGAGGCGTACGAGGTCGATCTGCTGCAGAATCAGATCAAGGTAGCACTTGGTGAGAAGATCATCTACAATCAGGCGGAGCTGACGCCGAAATGGCATTCGATCGAGTGCCGCATCAATGCCGAAGATCCGGACAAAGATTTCCGCCCGACGCCTGGTCGGATCGAGGCGATTCATATCCCGGGCGGTCCCGGCGTACGGGTTGACAAGGCGGTCTACGCCGGATATGTCATACCGCCATATTATGATTCGATGATCGCAAAGCTGATCGTGCGGGCGCGGACGCGCCGCGAAGCGATCGCCAAGATGCGTCATAGCCTCGATGAATTCATCGTCGAAGGCGTGCCGACAACGATCTCCATTCACAAGGAGATACTGGAACATCCCGATTTCGTCGCCGGCACCTACTCCACTTCGTTCCTCGAGACCCAGTTCAAACGGGAAAAAGGGAGTGTACCCTCAAAAAAAAAGTTGGTCACTTTAAGGCGGTCGGGAGAGTCGATCTCGGTCGACGTCCCAATCGCAAAAACCGACACGACGATGCCTGAAAACGTCACCGTCGGTGCCGAAGAAACGAAAGAATAAACTCCGGAGGTTTTCGGTGAAGGTCCTGGCAGAACTCAAATATACCAAAGAGCACGAGTGGGTGCGAGTTGACGGCAATGTGGCAACTATCGGAATTACCGATTTTGCCCAGGGTGAACTTGGCGATATCGTTTTTGTCGAGCTCCCCGAGATCGGTTCGTCCGTCGCACAGATGGGGAAATGCGGAACGATCGAGGCCGTCAAGGCGGTTTCGGAAATGTTCTCGCCCGTCAGCGGCACCGTGAAGGAGATCAACTCGTCGCTCGACGGCGACCCGATGATCATCAATCGTGATCCGTACGGTGACGGCTGGATGCTCAAAGTTGAGGTCAGCAAACCCGCCGAACTGGCACAATTGCTCGATGCCAACGGTTATAAGCAGTTATTGAGCGAACACTAAAAGGGAACAGCGGACTATGCGTCCGCGGGCTAAGGCAAGAAAGCTGTACTATGCAAAATCCGTATATACCGAATACCGACGATGATCGTCGCAAGATGCTCGATGTGATCGGCGTAAAGTCGTTCGAAGAGCTGCTTGACGCGATCCCGGCGAACCTTCGGCATAACCGCCCCCTCGACATCCCGCGCCTCTCCGAGCTGGAACTGCTCAAAGAGATTCAGGAGATGTCCAGCCGTGACCGCGAAGGTCTGGTCTGTTTTGCGGGTGGCGGAGTATATGATCATTTTATCCCTGCGGCAGTCGGGACGATCATCTCCCGTCCGGAATTTATGACGGCCTATACGCCGTATCAGCCGGAAGTGGCGCAGGGGACATTGCAGGTTATCTACGAGTTCCAGACCCATGTCTGTCGTCTGCTGGGCATGGATGTCGCCAATGCATCGATGTACGACGGCGCCTCGGCGGCGGCCGAAGCGGTGATCATATCAACTGCCGTCACCAAGCGCAACAAAGTGATCATTGCTGAGTCGGTCAACCCGCTCTACCGTGAGGTGATCAAAACCTACGTGCAGGGTCGGGATGTTGAGATCATTACGATTCCGATGAAGCAGGGCGTGACTGATCTTAATCAGTTGACCGCTAAGATCGATGATAAGGTTGCCTGTGTGCTGATCGGACAGCCGAACTTCTTTGGGATGCTTGAGGAGATCGAGCCGATCGAAAAAGCGATCCATGCGGTTGGCGGCAAGCTGATCATGCATGTTGATCTGGTCGCACAGGCGTTGCTCAAGACGCCGGGCGAATACAATGCGGATATCGCGATCGCCGAGGGACAACCGCTGGGCATCCCGGTCTCGTATGGTGGTCCGCTTCTTGGGGCGTTTGCAGTCAAGAAAGATATGGTCCGGTTTATGCCGGGACGTATCGTGGCGCGAACCAAGGACCTGGATGGAAAGCCCGGGTTTGTGCTGACACTGCAGACCCGCGAACAGCATATCCGTCGCGAAAAGGCAACCTCGAATATTTGCACCAATCAGGCGCTGTGCGCTACGGCAGCTTCGGTCTATATCAGCCTGCTCGGCAAAACCGGCTTGAAGAAAGTCGCGTTGTTGTCGGCGGAGCGTGCTCATGATGCCGCCAAGCAGATATTCGCAATCGACGGTTTCCAGCCGTATTTCAATGGACCATTCGTGCGCGAGTTTGCGGTCAAAACGCCGCGACCGGCTCAGGATGTTATCCAGGCGTTGCTGGAGCGTGGCTTGCTGGCCGGCGTGGATGCCGGACGCTGGTATCCTGGTCTGGATGATTGTCTGGTGATCGCGACGACTGAGAAGAGAAGCGATCTGGAGATCGGACGGCTGGTCGCAGGACTCAAGGAGTTTTCGGCCAGTGGCGTTTTGTCCCGTATGTAAGGCCGAATGGCAGGCGGAAACCTCCGCATGCCCCATCTGCGGCAAAGATATGCCGAAGGTGGCTGACGATGATACATGGACGATGATCGGCGAGATCGAAGATACGCTGTCGGCGGATTTCGCCCGCGAAACGCTGGCGACATACGATATCCCGGCGGTGATCGTCTCCCGCTCCGGGTACTTTGGCCAGATCGGTCTGACGCTGACGGCCTTTTACTCGGGGAAACAGGCACTTTTTGAAGTGCGCGTTCCGACCGGTTGTGTGGATGAAGCGACCGAGCTTCTGGAAATGACGCTCGGCGACAAGTGGCACCGAAAGGAATGAGCGTTGTTTTGTCCGCGATGTGAGTATGAATTTATGAGTGGCATTACTGTCTGTCCTGATTGCCAACTGGCCCTGGTGGATACCAGACCCTCGAGCATCCGTGCGGCTGTCGCACCGGATGATAGCTGGGTCGAGGTTTGCGGCGTGAAAGAGAATGACCGCGCCCAGGCCGCCAAGTCGGCGCTCGACTCCAACAATGTCCCCTCGGTGTTGTTGTCTTCGCGCTTTCTCTCCGGGCAGTCGACGCCGGATTCGGATCTGGCGGATATCTCCAATGAGATCACGGTTATCATGGTTCCGCGGGAATTCCGGGATGAAGCTGAAATAGTAGTGGAAGGCATTCTCGGGGATGAATTCATCCCGTTCGAGGATGACTAAATCTTAATCAGGTGGAGTGAGTGGTATGAAGAAAATGTTCCTGACGCTCCTCGTCGCAATGTTGGCGATGTTTGCCGGATCGGTGATGGCCGACGAGGTCGCCCCGACGGCCGCGAGCAAGCCGCATGCCCCGTATCTGACCAGCATGGATGAAGCGCTGGCCAAGGCTTCCAAAGAAAACAAACATCTGCTGGTTGACTTTTACGCCGATTGGTGAACGTGGTGTAAGAGATTGGACACGGTCGTGTTCGTAGAACCAAAAGTTATCGATTACTTCACCAATGAAATGATCCTTGCAAAGATCAACGGCGATGTGGATACCACCGTCGCACGAAAGTACTTCGTCTCGGGATTCCCGACCGCAGTGATGCTGGGACCGGATGGCAAGGAAGTCGACCGGATAGTTGGCTTTGCACCACCCGATGAATATTTGAAGATGATTCAGGATTACAAGGCGGGCATCGGCACTCTGGATGACCTGCTGAACAAGGCGAAGGACAGTGTCGACCGGAGCCTGTACTATCAGATCGCCGACAAGTACAAATACAACGGCGGATCAGACCAGGCTACAGAGTGGTTCGGCAAAGTGATCGCCGCTGGGGCACCGACCGATTCGCTGTCCGGCGAAAGCCGCATGGCGCTGGCTGACCTGCAACGCAGAGCCAAAAAACTGGATGACGCGTTTGCGTCGTATGTGCAGATCGAGAAGGACTTTGGCGGAAATGTATTCTCCGAAGGAGCCACGATCTGGCAGGCGATCATTCTTCGCCAAAAAGCAGATACCGCCGGGGCGATCGGCGCATTCGAGCGGTTTATTGCAACCTATCCGAAATCCGAAGATGTCGAGTATGCCAAAAAGCAGATCGACAAACTGAAAACTCCGCCACCTCCGAGCGGAAACTAAGCGAACGGACAGCTGACTGTCCGAAATGAGAGAACGAACTGTGAGTGAGTCGAATCTTATTTATGAGAAATCCCGTCCCGGCCGGATCGGTTACACGCTTCCGGAACTGAGCAAGACGGAGTCCGATATTCTGGCTTCGATCCCGGCGAAATTCCGCCGCGCAGAAGATGCCCGTTTACCGGAGATCAGCGAAAACGAAGTGATGCGCCATTTTGTCGGTTTGTCGGTGAAAAACCACCATATCGACAAAGGATTCTATCCGCTTGGGTCCTGTACGATGAAGTACAATCCCAAGTTGAATGACAAGGCGGCCTCGTTCTCGGATTTCCAGGAGCATCACCCGCTGGCTCCCTGTTCCAGCGCCCCTGGAATTCTGCAACTGATGTGGGAGCTTCAGCAGTTCCTCTGTGAGGTTTCCGGTTTTGCCGGTATGTCGTTGCAGCCGGTTGCCGGAGCGCAGGGTGAGTTCGCCGGGCTGTTGATCATGCGCGCATACCACATGGAGCGCGGCAGTCACCGGACGAAAGTGATCATTCCTGATTCCGCCCATGGCACCAATCCTGCCTCGGTAGCCGCGGTTGGGTTCTCGACGATCGAAGTGAAATCCAACGAACAGGGGATCATCTCGCCTGACGCGATCAAAGCAGTTATGTCTGACGAAGTCGCCGGGGTGATGATGACCAATCCGAATACGCTCGGTCTGTTTGAGCGGAATGTGAAAGAGATCGCCGATATCGTCCATGCTGGTGGCGGCCTGATGTATATGGATGGCGCCAACCTGAACGCGGTGATGGGTATATTCCGTCCGGCGGATACCGGGTTTGATATCATGCACTTCAATCTGCACAAGACCTTTTCGACGCCGCATGGCGGCGGCGGGCCGGGTGCCGGTGCGGTTGGTGTGCGCGCTGATCTGGAGAAATATCTCCCGCTGCCGGTGCTCGAACGTGAGCCACATCAGCGGAAGTTGTTCTTTAATTATGACCGTCCGCATTCCATCGGTCGTTTGCACTCGTTCTTTGGAAACTTCGCGAATATCGTTCGCGCCTATGCCTATATCAAGGCGAACGGCGGCGAGGGTCTTCGCGCGGCCTCCGAAAATGCCGTGATCAACGCCAATTACCTGAAGAATCTGGTGAAGAAGGATTACGATCTTCCGCATGAAACTCATTGCATGCACGAGTTCGTGATCTCCGGAAATCGCCAGAAGAAGCTTGGGGTGAAAACCTCGGATATCTCCAAGCGGATACTCGATTTTGGCATGCACGCGCCGACCAATTACTTTCCGCTGATCGTCCCCGAGGCGATGATGATTGAGCCGACCGAGTCGGAAAGCAAAGAGACGCTTGACCGGTTCGCCGAAGTGATGGCGCAGATCGCGCGCGAGGCGGAGACCAATCCGGAGATCGTGACTTCGGCGCCGACCACGACGCCGGTCCGTCGACTGGATGAATCATATGCCGCCCGGACTTTGGATGTTAACTTTCAGGGTTGAGTGACGGGACAATTCTCTTGCGAAATGAAGCCGATGCTCCTAATTAGGGCATCGGCTTTTTGATAGTTATGCTGAGAACAGAACATCTGACATTCAGCTATCCCTCCGGCAAGCTCGCGCTTGACGATGTCTCACTGTCTATTGGTTCGGGTGAGCGTGTCGCAGTGATGGGGGCGAATGGCTCCGGCAAGTCAACCCTCGCCAGGATTATAGCCGGGCTTGCCGAACCAACTAAAGGCACTCTTCAGATTGATATTCCGCAATCGCTCCCGCAAATCTCGCGTATCGGCATTCTCTTTCAGAATCCGGACAATCAGATGGTGTCGTCCGTGGTCGAAAACGAGATAGCCTTCGCGTTGGAGAATCTGGCTGTTCCAATGTCGGAAATGGAAAAACGAGTGATCGCGGTCCTTCGACGTTTCGGGATAGAGCATCTTCGCACCCGACTGACCCATGAGCTATCCGGTGGGGAAAAGCAGCGCGTGGCGCTGGCCTCGGTGATGATCGCCGATCCACGTATTTTGATCCTCGATGAGCCGGACTCTTTTCTGGATGTCTCGGGCAAAGAGATTCTCGAGGCAGAACTAAAGCGGTTACACGCGGAGCAACCGGATCTGATTGAGATCAGGATCACACAATACCCCGATATCGCCGCAACGTATCCCCGCTTGATGGTCTTTGCCGAGGGGAAACTGGCGGCCGACCATTTGCCTGCGAAGATCTTCGCCAACGAAGCATTTTGTCTTAAGGCAGGGATACTGGCATCGGACTCAGCCTCTTCCAAAGGAGCCGCCGAGAGTTTTGCTCCCTCGACTGCACCGGGAATGCCGCATTCCATAGAGATCAAAGAGCTGTCGTTTGAGTATGTCGAGGATCAGCCGGTGATAGACGAGTTGTCGTTTACCTGGAATCGTGGAGAGGTCGTTGGTCTGGTGGGCGACTCCGGTTCAGGGAAGACCACGCTTGGATTGCTCCTTTCTGGACCGCTCAAACCTGGCAAGGGAGAGATTCTCTACTTTGATGCCGACAACCATCTGTTGAGTCTGCAAACAAAACCGGGATGGGTTGCCGCCGTATTTCAACAACCCGAACGACAGTTTTTTCTTTCAAGTTGTCGAGAAGAGATCGCGTTTGGTCCGAAGAATCTCGGTCGACATTTGACTGAAAGCCAGATCTCCGCGTTGATGGAGTTGGTCGGGCTCAACCCACACGAATTCCTGCTTCGGGATCCGTTTACGTTATCGATGGGGGAGAAGCGGAGACTTGCTTTTGCGACCATACTTTCCATGCATCCGCCATTCATTGTATTCGACGAGCCGACCTGCGGGCTCGATCCAGCCGGGGTCGGCAAGTTTATCGAACTGGTTCGCCATCTCAAGCAATCCGGAATCGGTCAGATCGTGATTTCGCACGACCATGCGCAGTTGCGCGGGCTGTGTGATCGCTCCGTTTCACTTCGGCGCATGTAAATCAATTAAAGACAATCTGTTAGCGAACCTTCACGAGTCAACTTCTGCCATTTTGACAGATGTCGGCTCGGCCGCTTGACAGGTGCCCACACACTTTCTATAATTACCTATCCATGGATTCCAAATCGATTCTCAAATTCATAGCCTCCAAAGCGGACCGCCCGCTGAAAATGAAGGAGCTGGCTCGCGCGCTGGATATTCCTCAAGAGGAGTATGCCAGGTTTCGCAAGACCGTGAAAGCGCTGCTGGAAACGGGCGAACTGGTCATGCTCAAGCGGAGCCGTATCGGTCTGCCCGAAGAGCTGAATGTGGCGGTAGGCACGGTACAGATCACTCGCAGCGGCAATGGCTTCCTGATTCGCGAAGGGAAAGAGATCGATCTGCTCATCCCGCCGCATGCGATCGGGACTGCGCTGGATGGCGACAAAGTTATGGTCCGACTGACCGGCCAATTCAATGGCCGCGAATCCGGATCGGTCATCAAAGTGCTGGAACGTGCGCCGCGCAATATCGTCGGCGTATTTCGTCGCACCAAAACGATGATGTATGTGCAGCCGGACAATCCGCGGATCCATCGCGATATCTACATCCCCCCTGACGCCACCATGGATGCTGAGGAGGGGGAAAAGGTCGTTGCGCAACTGGTCGCCTGGGACAACCCGCACCAGAATCCAGAAGGTAAACTGATCGAGCGGATCGGTTTTCCGGGTGAACCGGGTGTGGATATGCTGACGGTGATACGCGGGTTTGGTCTGCCGACTGAATTTCCCGAACAGGTTCTGGCCGAGGCGGAACGCGCCGCCGCCGCTCTGGATGATATTGATACCACTGACCGGGTCGATCTGACCAAAGAACTGGTCTACACGATCGATCCCGAAGATGCCAAAGATCATGACGATGCTGTGTCAGTCGAACGCAATGACCTGGGCTTCAAGCTGGGTGTGCATATTGCTGATGTTGCCCATTTCGTACAGGAAGGTTCCGAACTAGATATGGAGGCCTTCCGCCGCGGCAACTCCGTTTATCTCCCCGGGATGGTGATACCGATGCTTCCGGAGGCACTTTCCGCCGACACCTGTTCCTTGCGCGCAAATAAGCGAAGGCTGGCGCATTCGGCGATCATGCAATTCGACCATAAAGGGAAGATGCTTTCGTGGACGATCCAGGATAGCGTTATCAAGTCCCGCGCCAAGTTGACGTATGAAGAGGTACAGCAATTCTTTGATACCGGAATGGCTGACAGCAAACTGGATAAGGTGATGGAGAACCTGCTGGTCGCTCGGGAGCTTGCCACGTTACTAACGAAACGCCGCTTTGCCGAAGGATCGCTCGACTTTGATCTTCCCGAAGCCAAGATCGTGATGAACAAGAAGGGGGAAGTGCTCGAACTGGGACACCGGGTGCGACTTGAGTCGCACCGATTGGTCGAGGAGTTCATGCTGGCGGCGAACCGTGCGGTGGCCCTCGAAATGATGCGTGCAGCGCGACCATTCCTTTATCGAGTGCATGACAAACCCGATCTGGAGAAACTCGAAGCATTTTCTCAGTTGATGACCCGCCTTGACTACAAGTTTGCGGTTTCGCCGAATATGAAACCAATACAGATCGCCCGGTTTCTCGATTCGATCAAAAAGCAGCCGGAAGAGGAGTTCATTAACGAACTGCTTTTGCGCTCTATGAAAAAGGCGGTCTACCAGCGGGAGAATATAGGACATTTCGGATTGGCGTTCAGCCATTACACGCATTTCACCTCTCCGATCAGGCGCTATCCGGATCTCATGGTCCACCGCCTGTTGAGGCGTCATCGCACGGGGCAATTCACTCCGGGATTTGCCAAGAAGATCCTGCCGCTGATCGACCAGGTCGGGAGCCATTGTTCCGAGACGGAGCGTACGGCCGAAGCGGCCGAGCGTCAGGCGATCAAAGTCAAGCAAGTGACTTTCATGGCGAACCGTCTTGGCGAAGAATATAACGGCGTCATCTCCGGTGTGACATCATACGGTTTTTTTGTCCGCCTCGAGAATATGGGGGTTGAGGGGTTGGTCAGGATGTCCGCCATCGATGATGACTACTACCAATATGACGAGAAGAACTACCGCATAGTCGGACGCAGAAAGAACAAGGCATTCAGGTTGGGGGACTCAGTCAGGGTGGGGGTAATGTCGGTCAATACCGTGCGGGCTGAGATCGACCTTTTCCTGCCGGATCTCAAATCACCCCGTCGGGGCCTGGAAGTTCTTTCTCCGACCAAACCGCGGGTTAAAAACCATCCCGCTTTCCGAAAGGGACGCAAGAAGCGTCGCTGAGCATTGCGCACACATATGGTGAAGCCAAACCAACGCATAGTCATTCTGACCGATCCCACTCACCAGATCGCCACCGCGATCAAGTGGGATTCGCTTGGCCAAGTGGTTACGGAACTTTCTGAACTGTACCAGATAGTGAAAGAACGACAGATCGAACTGGTGCTGGTTGAAGAGAGCCGACAGGATCTCACTCCGGCAGTGGCTCTTCGACTCCGCAAGTTTTCTCCGATCGCCGAGATCTGGCGTGTTGTGCATACCCATTTCGGGCCGGACGAACAAGAACGACTCTTCGACGGTTATCTCTCCCGCGATCTGGGCGAAGAAAGGCTGACTGAGCGAATCGGCGCGATACTGGCAGATATAGAATTACTACGTCGTTACCAGATGGTGGGCAGATCTCCGAAACTGAAGGCGGTTGCACGGACGATCGAGAAGATCGCCCCGACCGAGGTACCGGTGATGATTGTCGGACCATCCGGTTCAGGGAAAGAACTGGTGGCGCGGGCGATCCACTCAGACTCTTTGCGTAATAAGCGCCCGTATGTGGCGATAAACTGCGGCGCTCTGGCCGAGGGAGTACTCGAGTCAGAACTGTTCGGCCACGAACGTGGAGCTTTCACTGGATCTGTCGCCAAGCGCGAAGGACTTTTTCATAAAGCACAGGGGGGGACGATCTTTCTCGATGAGATCGGCGAGACCAAACCGGAAACGCAGGTCAAATTGCTTCGCGTGCTCGAGGATGGGACCTACTATCCGGTGGGATCATCGGAGGCGCGCAAGGCCGATGTTCGCGTCATTGCCGCGACCAATCGCGACCTGACTGAGGCGATCTCGGAGAGGCAGTTCCGCGAAGATCTCTATTTCCGTATCAGTGTGGTCAAGATAGTCCTTCCGCCGCTCTACGAGCGGAGACAGGACATTCAACCGTTGCTGCATCATTTCTGGGCGCAGTCCGGGGTTGAATATTCCGATGCTGCTCTCGATCTGCTGGTGCGCTACGACTGGCCGGGGAATATCCGACAACTGCGGAATTTCGCTACTCGCATGGCCGCGCTCAAGCCGTCAGGGGTGGTGGATGTCAAGGATGTCGAGCGATTCATCGAAGAGCAGAATTCCGGCGCGACGCATCTTCCCGTTTCGACCGGACGGACAGTCGAGCAGGCAGGGCAGGAACTGATCTATCGCGCGATTCTGTCGCTTGGCACTGAGATTAAGATGCTTCGCGACCTGATCACTTCCCATTTGCCGAGTGAGATCGAACCGGTAACCGGCACGCAAGTCAGTCCGGTCCCCGCCGCTACTATGGATGAAATGGAAAAACGACTCATAGAAAAAACATTGGATGAGACCGAAGGGAACCGCAAAGAGACTGCGCTTCGCCTCGGTATCGCGGAACGAACACTCTATCGCAAGCTCAAGAAGTATGACCTGAGCTGATAGGGGGGAACATGAAGATCGTTGCCGGCATTCTGTGTGCCGGGCTATGCTGTCTGCAGGCAACGGCGGGAGCTTCCGATACCAACTTTCCATCGGAAGATGAGATCTATGAAGCCTGGGTGACCGGCGAAATAGATTTCGACCAGTACCAGTTGCTGATGGAGGCGGTCCAATACGGGATCGACCCATCACTTTTTGACCTTGCGGACCTGTCGACCGATTCGCTTGACACGGAGGAGGAAAGCGGCGGAAAACCGCCCAAACCTCGCAAGCGAAGGGAATCGCAGGCAGTGACTGCACGGTATCAGTTTTATCAGGTAATGGATGAACCGGAGCGCTCTCGCTATGCGGCCCTGCTCAAGGGGAAACCGTCGGCACACTGGCAATTTCTGGTCAGGACGAGAAAAGAGACATCCGGGCGTGAGCGGTTTGTCGGGCGAACGCTCTCATATAGCGATGACAGCGGCCTGGTGCGTGAAGTGACCTTGGGGTCATTCAGCCGCAAGTTCGGCCTTGGTTCGGCAGTGAGCTATCGCGGGAAGCTGTTTGACCGGCCTGACGAACTGAATTGGGAGAGCTTTCTCTGCCCGGACTACGGTGGGTTTAATGGCGGAAGTGTCAGACTCCAGAGTGGCACGATTGAGATGACAATGTTGACTTCTTACAATCGCAATGATGAGTACTCCCTGCAGACGGAGGCGGCGTGCGTTGCCACTACCAAAGGGAGAGTGCGGCCGTCGGTTACTCTGGCGACTACTGCACTGCGTAACAGATCTTCCGACGAGACACTGCATGATCATAAGGCCGCTGTCACGATGCAACTCCACTCCTCAGGCAGTGATATCACGCTGGAGTATTGCGCGCAAACAGGAGCCAAAGAGGCATACGGGACATTGCTCGCCGATGCTCGGATCAGGACTGAATTCGGTCGAGTGGCTATCTCCGGCTGGAGGTATGACCATTCATATCTGGCGCTGGCTTCAGGCGGCAGATCGGCGGCGATAAGTCATTCGCTGGAGTTGGCCGAGATCGACTTGTCAATTTCGGATCGTCGTGCCGGTCAGACCGGCATACAAATAGGGGTTGAGAGTAAACTTGCGAAAGCGGTCCGCTGGTCTTCGAAGGCGATGGCCGCCTGGCTGAATGCCGACAGTTCGGTTCAGCAACTGCGCAGTGAAATTGCCTGGCAGGCAGGATCGCGCTGGGAAGCAGGGATACAATATTATCTTGGTCGAACGGAGCGAGGGGTAAAAGACAGCCTGTTTCACCGTATACGAGGTAGCCTTCGCTATGCGAGTGAGCAATTGAACGTCAAGACTGTTGTCGGTCAGAGTGCCACCGAATCCGGCAATGGCGCCTTTTCCTGGCTGACAGATCTGAGATTCCGGCCATCCCCGGCTACTGAATTGCAGTTCTGGTCGAATTTGGCCCGGTACATGAATGGCCGAATCGACTATTGGTATCTTTTTGCCAAAGTGAAACAGCAGATCGGAGCGACAGTGACAATCGCCACCAAAGTGACGGAGAGATATTCCGCTGATGCCAGCGATCACTATCAGAGGACTTTCGGACTGGAAGTGAGCGCCGCGCTATGAAGAGATCGCTGCTTGCACTCTTAGTTGTTCTCGGGTGTGCCGTGTCGCTGAATGCCGGTGTTCTGGTGAATGAGGCGCTGGTAAACGAGCCAGGCACTTCTGTAACACTGGAGTGGATAGAGATATTCAACGATTCTTCTGAAGCATTGGAATTAAACCGGTGTGTCCTTGTCGTTGACGGTACTAACATCTCACTGAATGGATACGGGTTTCTTCCTGCCAACAGCTACATGATCTTCTGTCGACGACTGATCGGCACGGCCGGTTCTCCCGGTTTTGAGACGGTCTGGGGAGACAGTTCCGGTCTCTGGGGAGATACGCCAGAGGAGGCAGGGCTTCGCATAGCCGAGGAGACTTTCTCGCTTCCCAACAACGGTGGATTCATCCGACTCTATTTGGTAAGTACACTTCTTTCCGAATTGACCTGGTCGGACATTGGTGGCGATGGTTATTCCTGGGAGCGGATCTCCGCTTCAAATGATGCCGGTGTCAACTCAGTCGACCCTACCGGGTCAACTCCCGGCAGGACCAACTCCGTCAGTCCGGTTTCGCTCGATCTGGAACTTGATTCCGTCTGGACAAACTCGTCCATTGGCGGTGCTGATATCTCGGTCGCGATCTTCAATCGCGGAGATGATACTGCGAAAGTGCAGTCAATCCTGCTCTACCGTCGACAAGCAACTGATTCTACTGACACACAGGACACGATCCTTACCCAGGCTATCGAACCACTGGGGCCGGGAAGGCGGGACACTCTTCAATTCACCCTCGAGGAAAGTGGGATCTACGCCCAGATCGGCCTTCGACTCAGTCCGGATGACCGCACTGCCAACAACAATGCCTTTATCAGGGTGACGGGACAGGCATATCCTCCATTGATCCTGTCGGAATTTCTCCCGGATCCGGCGATTCCGCTCGGCAGCGAGTGGGTAGAGTTGCACAATATCTCGGACACGACCATCAACCTGGCAGGCTGGAAGATCGGTGATGAGCTGAATCTTCGTGAGATCGTTCCCTCCTCCACGCCAGTTTTTCCGGGGGAGCGTCTGGTCATCGCACAGGATTCGCTGGAGTTTCGTTCGTTTTATGACGAATTCGATGGCCGGATATTTGAGCCATCCTCCTGGCCAAGTCTCAACAACGGCGGCGATTTGATCCGGCTCATCGATTCATTTAGTCTTAGCGCCGATTTCTATCAGTATATAGAGGGATTCGAGGGGAACTACACTTTTTCACGTGACCAATCCGAACAGCCGATCGGCCCATGGTTACGCTCGGCAGCATCGGGTGGCACTCCCGGCGAATCGAACACGGTCTGGACGCAGCCGACCGGTGAGCATACTACCATCTCTGTGATCCCGAAAATTTTCTCGCCGGACGGCGACGGATTCGAAGATGCCACGACCCTGCATCTGACCGTGGTTGATGCTTCGGCCTACACGCTCAAGATCTACGATCGCACGGGCAATCTGGTCAAGACCCTTCTCGACAGCGAACCATTGACCACCGGCACGATCGCCTGGGATGGGAGATCCGATGCGGGGAATCGATTACCGATCGGGATCTATATCTGCTACTTTGAAGCAGAGGGAGTAGAGTCGGTCAAAGAAACGGTGGTGATAGCCCGATGAAACGCTTTCTCACCATTGGCGCAATTGTCCTACTCTTATCCGGCAGCACATCGGCCTATGACTTTCTCACCGGGCGAGGGACCGCCTTTGGGCAGGCAATTTTGCTTTCTGAACAATCTCCCTCGGAATTGCTGAATCTACCGACCGGCAGTTTGCAGTTGGGAGAATTTCGCGTTGAAACGGCTCTTAACCGTGCGTTTGATCTGAAGGACTTTGACCAGTTCATGTTGGCCGCGGCGGGAAGAAAAGGGAAATTCAGCCTGGCAATTGGATTCTCCCAGTTTGGTCGGTCCGAACTCTACACCGAACAGACGGCCAAGGGGACACTTGCGTTACATATCGACTCCCTGACCATTGCGGTCGGCGGTTCATATCGGATACTCGGATTTGGCGGTACGTATGCTGACCTGAGCGCCGCAACTTTCCATGCTTCGGCAGCCTATCGCTATCGCTCGTTCTCCGCGGCGATCGGGGCCGACAATCTAACCTCACCTTCGCTGAATGATGGCAGTCCGGCAATTCAGCCCGTCTATGTGTCGGAAATAGAGTATCGAGGCGGCAAGAATCTGGCGTTAGTCGGAAGAGTGCAATTGCAGGAGATGGAGCGTCCGCGTTTTTCGCTCGGGCAGTATATTGGTCTCGGGAATAGCGCAGCCCTGATGCTTGGCGTGATCACCGCGCCGACTCAGCCTGGCGGTGGGATTGAGTTTAATTTCAAAAGGGGACGGATCTCCTACGGAGCCTCAGTTCACCCGGTATTGGGGCTTTCGCAAACACTTTCGATCTCATTTGGCAACCGGCAGAGGAAAGCAAAGACCGGAGGCGAATTTGAATAAACGCGCCGACATCGAAATGCTGGAGCTGTCCACCCTTGCGTCGTATGCTGCCAAGGCGAGTGAGTCGCGGGGGCGTAGTTTCCCCGAACCTGAACACCCCTATCGCACCGCCTTTCAGCGTGACCGGGACCGGATCATTCACTCGACCGCTTTTCGCCGCATGGAGTACAAGACTCAGGTCTTTCTGCCGCATGAAGGAGATCATTTCCGCACCCGCTTGACCCACACTATCGAAGTGGCGCAGATCAGCCGAACTATGGCGCGTTGTCTCCGCCTCAACGAGGACCTGAGCGAGGCGATTGCGCTCGTTCACGATCTGGGGCATACGCCGTTCGGTCATGCCGGCGAAGATGTGCTGAATGAGCTGCTGGCTGGCCACGGCGGCTTCAATCACAATAATCAGTCACTTCGCGTGGTAGATCTGCTCGAACAACGGTACCCCGATCACCCCGGGTTGAATCTGACATTCGAGGTGCGTGAGGGAATAGCCAAACATGAAACGACCGTGAAATTGCATCGACCGGAGTTTGACCCGTCGGCGCGGTCATCACTGGAAGCCTCGCTGGTTGATATTGCCGATGAGATCGCCTATAATGCGCATGATATCGATGATGGACTGGCCGCGGAACTCCTTCGGCTGGAGGAAATTGCAGAGCTGGGGATCTGGACCAGACCGGGGCGGCATCACCCCACGGACGGACCCAAGCTGTCGCATCGAGAACAGCGCTTCACTTTGGTCAGGCACCTGGTGAACAGCGCCACTGTTGATGTAATGGAGCAGACAGCCGGGGCAATAGATCGATTGAGGATCGTGACCCAGGCCGATGTTGCATCATCGCCTGAACGGATCGTCGGTTACTCGGCATCCATGAAGGAAGAAGTTGCCGAGCTGAAGCAATTTCTCAAAGAGAAGCTGTACCGACATGCTCACATGGCTGAGATGTCTCGCCGGGCAAGACAGATAATTGAACTACTTTTTGAACGGCTGAACAGTCGGCCGGATCTGATGCCCGATCGGTTTCGCGAAATGCTGTTGACAGAAGAGCGACCGATCGTCGTGGCTGATTATATTGCCGGAATGACCGACCGATTCGCCGAAAAGCTATTCGGCGACCTTTCGTGAGGGAGAATCGCCGGACACGGGCGTGAGACTATGGACCGCACATCACGAGAACAAAAGAGAACCAATCGCGAATTAAATTCGCAACACCTGGCGGCTCTTGAGCGGGATGGCTCCAATCTAGGTGTCGCCCATACTACCTGCCATCAGTTCGAAATGCAGGACGATATCTCTGTGGGGATCCTCCGGAGTCTCCTTTTGGGCAGTGGATTCCATGTACTCAAAGTATCAAAACAACCGTTGGCCGAACCGGGCAAAGTCGATTTCCATTGGCGGCTGGAAGCTGAATTGAAAGTGATCCCGATGCTTCCCAGCCTGCATGAGATGACCGATTATTGTTGTGACCTGGCGCGCATGGCCAACGCCGACTACCATGGCTGGTATGCACAGCCGGTAAAAAATCAGTAACCAACCCAGTGAGGTGCCGGTATGATCCGCATATGCCTGCTGATGGCGGTGCTCGCATCGCATGCTATAGCCCAGCCTGACAGTGTTAACATCGCGCCACACCACATTGCCGCCGCGGAGACATTGCTCGGCATCTCCTTCTCCAACGCTGAACGCGACAGCATGCGTGAGTCACTGCAGGAGTATCTCGCTCTCTATCAGAAACTTCGGATGGTTCAGATCAACAATGCGGTCCCTCCGGCCATCCAATTCAATCCACTGCCGATCGGATTCCGGATCCCCGACCGTCAGGCGAAGATCAAATATAGCTCCCTGGGGAAAATCAAGCGACCGGCCGATCTCAATGCTCTGGCTTTTTACACAGTTCGAGAATTGGGTGAGTTGATACGAACTCGCCAGGTAACTGCCACTGAATTGACAACCCTTTGTCTGGAGCGACTAAAAAAGTATGATCCGCAGCTTCACTGCGTGATCACGTTGACCGAGGAACAGGCAATGCAGCAAGCTGCCAGGGCGGATGCTGAGATCGCGGCCGGGAAATACCGCGGCCCGTTACACGGCATTCCATACGGTGCCAAAGATCTGTTTGCCGCCAGTGGATACAAAACTACCTGGGGAACGCCTCCCTATCAGGATCAGCAATTTGCCGAGAATGCCACCGTCATCCATAAGCTGGAAGAGGCGGGAGCCATTCTGGTGGCCAAACTCTCGTTGGGAGAACTGGCGTGGGGGGATGTCTGGTTCGGTGAGAAAACGCGTAATCCATGGGATACTGCGCAAGGGTCCAGCGGATCATCGGCCGGATCGGCTTCGGCTGTCTCTGCTGGATTGGTTCCTTTTGCCATCGGTACCGAAACCTGGGGTTCGATCGTTTCACCCTCGACTCGATGCGGCACAACCGGGCTCCGCCCAACTTATGGTCGGGTCAGCCGGACTGGGGCGATGGCGCTCAGTTGGACAATGGATAAAGTCGGGCCGATCTGCCGGTCAGTTGAGGATTGTGCCGTTGTATTTGATGCTATCCGCGGCACCGACGGAATAGACCTAACACTGATCGATGCACCGTTCAACTACTCGCCGAAGACAGATCTCTCAAAACTACGGCTCGGCTACCTTGCGTCGGACTTCACGGCAGATACGAATTTCGCCACGACCAACAATGCCACTCTCCAGAAGCTCCGCGACATGGGGGTGGAGCTGATCGAAATGAGACTTCCGGACTACCCCATAGAGACAATGTCGATCATACTGAGTGCCGAGGCAGCAGCGGCGTTTGACGAGTTGACCCGGTCGGGGCGCGATGATCTGATGGTTCGCCAGATCAAGAATGCCTGGCCAAACGTCTTTCGCGCTTCACGGTTGATCCCGGCGGTGGAGTATATCCAGGCGAATCGGCTTCGCCACATGGTGATTCAAGAGATGGATCAACTGATGCAAGCTGTTGACCTGTATCTGGCACCTTCATTCGAGGGGAATAATCTTCTGCTGACAAACCTTACCAGTCACCCCTGTGTGGTACTCCCCAATGGATTCGATTCTTCCGGACACCCGGTTAGTATCACATTTGTCGGCCGTCTCTTTGATGAAGCTACGTTGCTGGGCGCCGCCAAAGCGTATCAGGATGCCACTGACTTTCATCTGAAGCACCCAGAGTCATTTAAGTAGTATCCTGCATTCAGTGAGAGTGCTGTTGCCTGGTCTGAAGTTTCCATTGTAGGGTTAATAGTGGGCGCAAACGTACAGTTTCTTTCGTCGCAATCTTAGCGATTTTCAAATCCTTACATTAGTCGGCCCGTCTTTTTCTAACGCGCAAACTTTGCGACCGATTTTCCATCATTCTTAGCAACAACCTGCTATATATTGCGTCTTGTCAGTGGTACAAGATATGCATGTTGCACTGCATTCGCGGACTTGAAACCAGGACGTATGAAAGGGACTATACTAAATCTCTGTAGCATTCTTCTCGCCGCTTCACTTCTTCACGCCAGCCCGCCAGACACCTCACAAATTACTGACTCGCGCGTAGAAGCCGCTGAGAAACTGATCGGCATCGATTTCACCCCCGCCGAGATCGATAGCATGATCGAGATCCTGACGCAGTACCGTCAGGACTATGAGCTATTGCGCAAATCACAACTCTCGTCCGGTGAGCAGTCCTCAATGTTGTTCAGCCCGGTCACTTCGGGGATGACGTTTGACCGGAAGAAATTGTCAATGGCGCTTAGTCCCGTCAGTTCTCTCGAAGTTCCATCTGATCTCAATGACCTGGCGTTTGCTTCGATCCGTGAACTGGGAGAACTCCTTCGTACAGGCAAAATCAGCTCCACGGCTCTGACCCAAATGTATCTTGCTCGCCTCAAGAAGTTTGGTGGCGATCTTCATTGCATAATTACTCTGACCGAGGACCTGGCTCTCAGGCAGGCGACTAAAGCCGATCAGGAGATAGCCGCGGGGGTCTACCGTGGCCCACTCCACGGAATCCCGTATGGCGTGAAGGACCTTTTTGATGTTGCAGGCTATCCGACCACTTTTGGCACCATGGCGTTCAAGGACAACATTGCGGCGAACACCGCCACGGTGATCAAGAAGCTGGAAGAAGCGGGTGCAGTCCTTGTCGGAAAACTCTCAATGGGAGAACTTGCCTGGGGGGATGTCTGGTATGGTGGGATAACCCGCAATCCCTGGAATTTGAATGAACGCTCCGCCGGATCATCCGCCGGTCCTGCGGCGGCGACCTCTGCCGGTCTGGTTCCCTTTGCGCTGGGGACGGAGACCTGGGGGTCAATAGTCTCCCCCTCGACCCG
The DNA here is from genome assembly GCA_016708025.1 of bacterium. Classification (NCBI taxonomy): domain Bacteria; species bacterium. The sequence continues at coordinate 192,911 of JADJGQ010000001.1, forward strand.
CTGTGGTGTCACCGGTCTCCGCCCGACGTTTGGTCGGGTCAGTCGCACTGGTTCAATGACGCTCAGTGGATCAATCGACAAAGTCGGACCGATCTGCCGAACTGTGGAAGATTGTGCGATCGTCCTGAACTGCATTATGGGTCCCGATGGCGAGGATCAGTCGGTCGGTGATCTTCCGTTCAACTATAACTACCGGGTCGATATTTCCAAGCTGAGGATCGGCTATCTCAAATCGGACTTTGACCGGGGTACCAACCGCGTCAATGATCTGAAGTCAATTCAGCAACTTCGACGGCTGGGGGCTAACTTGATAGAGGTTACGCTTCCGGATATACCGGTCAAAGCGATGGAATTTATCCTGACGGCGGAGGCAGCCGCCTCATTTGATGAACTGACCCGGAGCAATCGGGATGATCTGTTGGCTCAGCAACTGAAATCGTCGTGGCCGAACCTCTTCCGTGCCTCGCGCTTTATCCCGGCGGTTGAATATATTCAGGCGACCCGGTTACGGCATGAGGCCGCCGAGCAAATGAACAAGTTGTTCGAATTGGTCGACGTGATCATTGCACCGACTTTCGACGGCAACAACCTCTTCCTGACCAATCTGACCGGACATCCCTGTGTAGTGATGCCGAACGGATTTGATTTGCAAGGCATTCCAACCAGTATCACCATGGTTGGGCCGCTGTACGATGAGGCGACCCTGCTGGCGGTGGCAAAACAGTATCAGGATGCGAGCGGCCATCACCTGTTGCATCCGCCACGGTATATTCGACCGGGGCAAGAGCTCCCTGGCAACCGACTGACCACTCCGGGGGCCGGTTCCGCCTCGGCCGACAGTTCGGACAATCGACCCGGGATATTAAACCTCTGGTAGCAGACCGCATGGTCGGTGGTTATCCATAGACTGTCTGCCCAAAAAGTGTACACTTTCGCTCTATCATAAATATTCCCGCTTGGCATTTTTCGACTTTCGCTTATCTTCCGTCAACAGCCCCGCACTCTCTCCGCGGTAGCATCTGCACGATCGGGCTAGTCGGGCATTGAGGTTACATTCAGATATGAAAAGCAACGGCAAACGGAACAACGGTTATTTTATCATTCGCCAGTCCCGCATTCAGGGGCGTGGCGCTTTTGCGCTTACCCTGATTCGCAAGGGGACCCGCATCATTGAGTACGTCGGCGAACGGATCGGACCGGACCTGGAATTGAAGCGCTACAACGAAGAGGCCATGGAACGCCACCATACCTTCCTGTTTTCTGTCGATGAAATGACCACGATCGATGCCGGGATCGGCGGCAATGATGCCCGTTTCATCAATCACTCCTGCGACCCGAATTGCGAAGTTTTCGATGAGGATGGACGGATCTACATATTCGCCCAGAAAACGATCTACCCGGGTGAAGAGCTGACCTACGATTACCACTTCACCGCCCCCGGGCGTATCACCAAAGCACTGAGAGATTTCTATGTTTGCCGCTGCGGCACCGATGCCTGCCGCGGTACGATATTAAATATCGAACCCTCTGCTAACGGTAATGGCAAACCGAAGACCAACCGTCACCCCGGCCGACACACTGACCACAAGGTGACTTCGAAAAAGCACTAGCACTCTTCGAACAGGAGTTTTCTCTCTCCCCCCGAATCTCCATTGCCCTTGAGCGGCTACCTGCCGATATTCCTCTTGTCACCGAAAACCTTCGGCACAAAGGGATATGAACTTACTACTACTGACTCCATCCGACCTGCAATCTGACGGCTGTTATCGTGTTGATGACTCCCGGCACCTGCATATTCGCGGTCTGTTGAAACTGCGCTCCGGTGATCAATTGTCAGTCGGTGTTCTCAACGGACCACGGGGGATAGGCCGTATTCTCTCAGCTGACGACCAGGCAACTGTTATCGAGCTTGGTCCCATGACGCTTTCTCCTGCGCCATCTGTGGCTATCGACCTGCTTTGCGCGGTTCCCCGACCCAAGATCATGCGCAAAGTGCTATTTGTTGCCGCCATGTTTGGTGTCAGATCGCTCCATTTTATGCGGGCCAATCGAACCGAAAAGAGTTATCTCGATTCGCCCGTCTTCCGAGATGGCCGCTTCGAGCCATACCTGGTGGAAGGGCTCAGTCAGGGGGAATGGACGAGAATGCCCGAAGTGACCGTCCATCCGCTTTTCCGTCCCTTTGTTGAAGATCAATTGCCCAGTCTGCCGGGCTCTGCGGAGGCCCCAAAGCTGTTGGCGGATCTTGGTGACCGTCCGATGATTGACGCTCTGTTGGCTGACCAATCGGTCAGGCAGGTTATTCTGGCAATCGGTCCGGAGGGGGGGTGGGTCGACTTTGAGCGCGACCTGCTCGGACGGGCCGGGTTCACGTCATTTTCACTCGGGAAAGCCAACCTTCGAGTCGAGTTTGCCTTGGCGGCGGCCCTTAGCCAAGTCGAGTTGAGCCTCTGTCCCTAGTTCCTCGCCCCCCGGATGGGGCGACCTAAGTGTCCGACTTTTAAACTTGTTGCTCCTGCCGATCCGACCTATCTTTTCGGCGCATCGAACAAAGGAAAATCAAAGCTATGCGGCTACATACAACCAGCCAAACGTTCGGATTGATACTACTTCTGGCCCTGCTGGCAGTCGCCTCAGGTTGTTCTGATCCGGCGGCTACCAAACTTCGCTACGATGCGGAGAAGCTGTTCCATCAGGCAGAGAAGCAACTGAGCGACGCTGAGATCCGGCAGCAGCTCCGGGATGACAAAGTTGCGCGCCAAATCAGGGACGCCTATGGAGCCTCGCTCACGACCGCTTACGCTGCTCTCGACCAACTTGATCAGCATCGCGATTCGATCGAGTATATGCAGCTTGGCCAGATCGCTCTGCGATCCGCCTCGCGGTTGTCGCAATTTTACTATAAGCTCCGTCGTTACGATACCTGCACCGTTATTCTCAACGAACTGCTCGGAAAGCTAACGTTGCCATCGCTCGAGACTGCGGTCACCTGGGTGAATCTGGGACAGGCATTGCAGGCATCGGGACAGTGGGACAGTGCTATCACCGTGTACGGCAAAGCGATTGAGCGGGTCAGCCCGCCGATCGATATGCAGGGTGAGATCATAACACCTGTCTTTAGCCTTCCCGCCCAGATCTATCAGATCTACAGTCGGATCGGCGACACCGTGAATGCCAGACAGCAGTACGTAGCTGCGACCGACTACTACGGACGATTCGCCCGCCAGCGGACTGGGACAAAACTGGGGACCGGCTCCTGGACTATGCTGGGAATCCTGTATGGACAGGAGAAACAGTGGCCGGAAGCGATTAATGCGTACGAACAACTAAAAGACTCGGCTGGCCAAACCGACTGGCGTGCTTCGACCCGTATCGGCGATATTTATGCGATTCAGCTTGGACAGTTGGATAGAGCTGTCCAGATTTATGACGACATTCTGGCAAGATTGCGTGGTTCAGACACCCTCGCCAGACCGCAGTTCATCTTCAAGAAAGCGCTCGTCTACATGGAGAAGAAGCAGTACGATCAGGCTCGTTCACTGCTGGCCGATCTCAATCGTGATTACCGCGGGTTCTTCATGTCGAATCCCGCACCCCAATTTGTCAAAGCACAGTCCTATGAAAAGGAAGGAAACTGGGAGCGGGCCGAAACGGAATATCGCTTCCTGATCGATAACTATGCCGCCTCCGACCAGGCAATGTCGTCTTATCTGCATGTTGGCGATGAAATGGCCAAACAGGGGAGAAAGACTGAAGCCGAGAAATGGATGGGGCGCGCCGATCAGTTCTTCAGTTCGATCGCCGGACGAACCTCCGGTTCCCAGATAGAGGCGGTTGCCATGACCTACCGAGCCGAACTGCTACGTCGCAATAGCGACTGGAACGGCGCCGCTGGTATGCTCTTACAAGTTTTTGACAAGTTCCCCGAGGAGACGATGGGCCAGAACGCCCTGATCACAGCGGCGGAGATCCATAGAGAAAAACTGAACGATCCGGCCAAGGCCGATTCCCTGATCGAATCGCTGCGCCGGATCATGACCATGCCCAGGGATGAGCTGACCCAGAAATGACATCGGGCGGCTCGTTACGGTGTATAACAGAGACGATACGCAATTTGATACGCTGGAGGACCCATGATCCGTTTTGTTATTGGATGTTGTACTCTTTTGATGCTGTTGGCGCTGATGCCGGTGAACGCTTCGGCCCAGGTCGACAATTTTGGCGTGCCGGATACTATCTGGGCAGATGTCGCCAAGATAGATGACCACCACTGGACCATCACGGTTTCATATTTTAACGATGAAGTTGTGCTCGGACTATCGGTTCCCTTCCGGATGACCTCCGGTCTGAACCAGATTGTCGCCGATTCGGCCGTCTTTACCGGCGGACGAGTCGAGCACTTTGGGATGAAGTCATTCCGGGCTGATACCGCTATCCAGTGCGTGTTGCTGGGAATGGTCGGACCGGGTGCCTCGAAAAAGGTGCTTCTCCCCGGCAAAGGACGCCTGGCCACCATCTATGTTTCATCGCTTGAAAACAAGCCGATCGAGAAATTGGATGTCGACACCACGACTGTCAATCCGCAAAACAGCTTGATGGCTGTGGCGGATTCCTTGCAGGGGACACCGCCGGACACTGTCCGAGTGGCGCAGAAGGATGCTATTATCATCCCGGCATTTGTGGTAAGAAAAGAGTAGAAGAGAGAAATTCTCAGACAGGGCGCCGGTCTTTGATCGGCGCCTTTTTTTATGCCTATTCGGTGCCGTCGCTGGAGTCGATCTTCTTTGGCGTGGCCCTGACACTCACCAGTTCTTCAATCCGCATCAATGCGGTTAAGAGAGCCAGTTTCTCTTCGGGGAGTCGTTTCTTGATTACCAAATCACGCAAAGCGTGATCATCGACTTTCAGGCAGCTATCCAGTTCAAGCTGGCGAACCAGTTGGGAAAGTTCAGCATAACCATCAGGGTCATCCGTTTTGGTGGGGAATTTCTCCTGCTGCTTGATTGAGACGGTGACTGTCCCAGAGTCACCGGTCAGTTTCTGCAGATTGAGATCTTTGGCGACCTGGGTCAGATCCTCTTTGAGCGCTTTCTGTTCGGCTTCAAGCTGTTTCAAGCGGCCATACAGATCGAGGTATTCTTCGACCAGTTTTCTGGCAAGCTCCGCTGTGCTTTGTTCTTTGCCGTCAACTTCTCCAGCCTCGTTGGCCAGGATCAGGCGATGTCGCTTAGCCGGACAGATCTGCTGGTATTCACAGAAATCACAGTAGCCCCCTTCGCGCGCCGGAAAGTCATCGAGCTGTTCGGCCCGTCTGGTCAACGCAATGACTGTCCGGAGCTCCTCCTGCAGTTCATCGAGCTCCTCGGCCGACATAGTATACGTGATGGTCTCATTCAGCTTGAGGTAATGCTGCACCAGCTCGATTTTTGTGAAATCCGGGAAGTTCTCCTGCACCAGAAGTTGGTACATTCCCATCTGGCGATAAAAGATCGGGTCGCGACCGCCGCGAGGGAGATCCTTGCCCGTTTTGTAGTCACAGATTTCGATCGCTCCATCCGGACGTCGTGAGAGACGATCGATAATGCCGCGCAACTTATAGGATGAACCGGGGAGATATCCGTTCAGCTTCCGTTCGATCCCGATCGTCTTTGCCTCGGTGAACGGCGCATATTTGGCGTAGTAGGTCTCGATCATAGAACGACCGCTCGCGATGTAATCATCCATCGTCATATAGTCGCGGTCGATGTGGATCTGCTCGCGCTCCGGCTTTTCCCACTCGCTCTGGTAATACTTCAGCAGATACTCGAGGTCAGGAGTCTTACCTTCCTGGACGATAGCGTAAAGGCGAGCAAGAGTGCGATGGACGACCTGCCCGAGGTAAATATTGGCCGGTACCCGTTTCGGCAATTCGATCTCTTCGATAAATCGAAACTTGTACCGCCGCGGGCATTCTTCAAAAGTCTTGAGTGCATTGTGACTGAATAAGTTTTTCATTCCGTGACCATCTCTTCCCCTGGTGTCGCGGAAGATAGGTCGGAGGAGGGGGAAAGACAATCACTTTCCGACGCTGGTCGCTCTCAATCCGACTGTCCTGATCAATTCAAGTGCCTGTTGGACCATCTGGCTCCAGTCATGCTCCTGATTGACCTTGCGCCAGCCGGCTTCGGCCAGTCGCGTTTTTCGCTCCGGGTCGGCCAGGAGGAGATTGACCGCCGAGGCAAATTCGCGCACTGAATCGGCGATCACCAGATCGCGTTCCGGGATCAGGTTGAGCCCCTCGGCTCCATAGCTGGTGGAGACAACCGGGCGACGCATCGCCATCGCCTCGTACAATTTGACGCGGTTTCCCCCCGGGACCTGCAGCGGGACAATATAGATATCAGCCTGCGCCAGATGGGGGCGAATATCCTTCACCCATCCGGTCACCGTGATCGAACTGTCTTTGTGCGGCAACGCGGCAATCTCGGTCGCCGGGTTCGGACCGACGATGTCCAGCGATACATCCGGATGCTCCCGCCGGATCAGCGGATAGACTTCGGAAACGAACCAGAGCAACTGATCGATATTCGACAGCAAATCAAGCGATCCCGAAAAGACCAAACGTTTCGGAATGGTGGTATCGACCTTGTCCGGCTTGAAGAACGCACAGTCAACGCCGACCGGGATCACACTTATCGGTGCGGTAACTTTGTAATCATCCACCAACGATTCACGATCCTTTTCGCTGGTGACGATCACCCGGTCAAATCGATTGCAGGTGGAGGTCTCATAGGCGGCCATCCGCTTGGTTTCGTAATTGAAGTAGGCGCGACGGATGATCCCCGAGGCCGTTTCATATCGCTGTTGCCAGAGCGACGTCTCAATGGCGTGATGATACAGTACTTTGGGAACCGGAAGATTGAAATCGAGATTAACCGCGCTTTCCAGCGTGTCGCAGATGATCAGATCACAGGCGCCCGACTGAACCAGCTTGTGGATCTCATCACTGATCGCGCCACTGCTGTACCGCTTCATGAAGTACGGATAGACCGAACCGAGATTCATCACCACATGGCTGTAGAACGACAGACCCTGCTTTTCTTCGGCAGGCTGAAAGATCGTAATAGCAGGGGACGAGAATTGGTCGGAGATCTGACCGACCAGGAATTCATCCTGCCGCAATCCGACATAGGTCACCGCCTCCTCGCGGGCAATGCCGCGAAGCAAACTGTAACTTCGGATCCGGTTGCCGCTATCCAGCGGAAAGATCGGTTCTGCCCGTAACCAGACAATATGCATTGAAGGGTTGTCTCCAGCATGGGACGGCCTTACCTGCCGCCCGACCATCCGAGTATATTAGTTTGAGTATCGGTTGAAAAGGGAGTTCCAACTACTGCGGACGGAGGGCCAGCCGAACCGGAACGATTCAACCGGTCCGGAGCGGGAAAGCTGGGTGACCAAAAGCGGTGTTTCGATCAATTCTATGATTCGACCGGCCAGGGCGACCGGGTCATTTGCGGGGAAGATCAATCCGGATTGCCGATTCTGCACCACCGCGGTCATCCCGCCGGAGTCGCAGGTGACCACAGGAATCCCCAGGCTCAATGCCGTCAATACCGGGGTTGGCAGATCATCATCGGTCGAGTTGTTGATCAACAGGTCACAGGACTGCCAGCAAGTGCGTACTGCCTCGGAGTCTCCGTTGTTGACCAAGTTAACCAAACCCACCTGACTTATCATCGATACAGCAAGGGAGAGCCGTTCATCCGAACCGACGAGCGTTAGTTCGGCCCGCGGGTATTTCTGCTTGGTTAGCTTAAACGCCCGAAGAATAGCCGTCAGATTGCTCTCAGGACCAGCCAACAGGAATGACAGCATTCGCGGCTGCAGATCCTGTATCAGGCGCGGAGCGACAGAGGTAGTGTCTATCGCCGGTGGCACCACTTCAATCGGAAGGTGATGCCGAGCGAGGATACGAGCCGACCATTCAGTCGGAACCGTGATCTTGTTGGCCAGTCGAAGCATGGGGATCAGGAATCGAGAGAACCTGCCGTTCAGGTCTTCGACATTTCCCCCGGCAAAAGAGATCACGATCTGTTTACCGTAGAATCTGGCCAGCATCAGTACGGGAAGAAGCGAGTTGACCAGTTCGAGTGGTGGCGTGGCCTGCAAATAGATCAGGTCGTGTTCGACTACTCGGCGATGTAGTTCGCGAAGCATCTGAATCCATGAGACTCTGGAATCCTGAGGGCGCTGTGAGGAATAGCGAGCAGTTGAGCCGGACCGGCAGCAGGAGTAGAGGGAGACGGTATGTCCTTCTCTCGAAAGGCGAGCAGCCAAAAACGAAACATCAGGCCCGCCAGATTCAGCCTGCTGCCAGACCGGTGAGATGATCAGGATGCGTCGGCGTATCGCCCGACCACGATCCTGGGGAATCTGCTCCCCATCCATCTTCTGTCTGTAAACTGTTTGCGGTTCCAAAGGTTATGCCATCGCTATCAATTTCAGGTTGCCAGGTTCCTTATGTTTCCGATTGTTATACTCAGCAGGAATAGGATGGTTGTAACTATTTTTGCGGTAGGCCGGTGGGCAAAAAAAGAAGAAAGCAGTCCAGGTGCGGTGGACTGCTCTCTTATTCGGCACAATCACAGATTGCGCTGTACATTGCGCCCCTCTCTCCTGACCCTAGTGCCCCAACTGAAGGTCGAGAGTTTCTCCCCACTTTTACTAGCCCCGTCTCGTCAGCGGCTTCCTTGTCCCTGAACCCCCGCCGCCTGAGCCCCTTTTTGGCGTCCGCGCACTCCCAACGCCCCCAGCTCCCCATGTGCGAACGACCTATTACATAGAAAGAACTGTGCCAACCGTGATGATCGCCGCAGGGATTTCGTAACTGATTCGTAAGTGATTACATGGTAACGTGGAGTTTCTTGTCAGTATAGAAGAGAGGCGAAGAATGTAAGTATACTTTGACGTCCAGTTTCAAGTCGATACTGGCAAACGTTTCAGACTGACACCAGACTGGAACGATAAAAACAGTACTTATTTAGTGACCATTCGGCATTCGATGTTCGCCTGTGATCAGACGCGCACCGCGATTGTGAGTGACATAGTACCAGAGCCATTGAACGAAAACCAGTAATCGGTTATCGAATTCGACCAGTTTCATCAAGTGGAGGAAGACCCACATCAGCCAGGCAAACATCCCTGAAAACCTGAAGCCTTTGATATCAGCGACTGCCGCGTTACGACCAATTGTCGCCATATCTCCGGGGAACGAGTAGTGGAATGGACGAAGTTGTTCCCCCTGCAATCTCGCGACAACAGCCTTTGAGGCATAAGTCCCTTGCTGCATTGCCACCGCCGCTACACCGGGGAGCGGTTCTCCGGTCTGGTGAGTAAACGAGGCGAGGTCGCCAATGACATAGATATCTTCGTGGCCGGGGATATTCAGATGCGGATCGACCAGTATTCGTCCAGCTTTGTCCAAAAGCGATCGATTGCCGCCAACCAATGCTTCGCTGTCGAATGTAGCACGCACACCTGCTGCCCAGAGGACAGTCCGTGCGTTTATGCGAGTGATCTGCTCGCCGTGCTTGATCTCCACACCGCGATCATCAACCTTGGTGACCAATGTTGAAGTACGAACATCGACTCCAAGTCTCTCCAGTGATCTGCGGGCCTTGGCGGAGAGTGTTTCCGGATAGCTCGTCAACACCCGGTCATTTCCTTCGACCAGAATGATCTTTGCATCGCGAGGATTGATCCTTCGAAAGTCCTTCGAGAGGGTCTCGTTGGCGATCTCCGCCAGTGCGCCAGCCAACTCCACCCCGGTTGGGCCCCCTCCGGCCAGAACGAAGGTCATCCATTCGCATCGGACCACCGGATCGGTCTCTCGCTCGGCCGTCTCAAATGCCAGGAATATCCGCGTGCGAATATCCAGTGCATCCTCGATCGACTTCAATCCCGGTGCCGCCTGACTCCATTCCTCATGACCAAAGTAGTGATGCCGCACACCGGCACCAATGATCAGGGAATCGTAGGGAATAGTCTCTTTGTCTGCCAGTTCAACGATCCGGTTATTGATATCAACAGTCGTTACTTCTCCGAGCAGGATGGTGACGTTCTTCTGATTTTTAAGGATAGACCGAAGCGGCGAAGCGACATCGGCAGGAGAGAGCCCGCCGGTCGCCACTTGATAGAGCAGCGGCTGAAAGAGATGGAAATTGCGGCGATCGATCAGCGTGACATCAACATCGGCACGTTTCAGCGCTCGGACGGCATTGAGTCCGCCGAATCCGCCACCGATGATCACAACGTGATGACGTCTATTCGTATCAGTAGGCAAATCGTTTTGCATCCATATCCCTCCAAAAAAAGTACCATGTTCGGCATCTTCCGAACATGGTACAATCTGTAACGACGCAAAAGTGGATAAGTTCCGTCCGACTTACTGTCCCTGCGTCTGCTTCATCGCCGCATCCTTCAACTTGTCATTGGCAAAGATGCCGACCTCGACTCTTCGATTGGCCTGCAGTGCATCAGTCGAGTTGGCGGCGTCAGCCGGCATGGTTTCGCCCCAGGCGACCATCTTGAGACGGGTGTAATTCACACTCTGTTCTCCCAGGAACATGCCGACAGATTCGGCCCGACGCTTGGACAGCTCCATATTCCATTCGGCGGTGCCCGTGCTGTCAGTGTGACCATCGACCTGAATGTTGGATTCCGGATACTTGTTGAGAATCCGCGCCAGGTCAGTCAGATTTGATTTGGCGGCCGGTCGAAGTTCCGCTGAATTGACATCGAAGAGAATCCCCGAGGCCCAGGTGATCTTGATCCCTTCGCCAACGCGTTCGACCTTGGCACCCTCCAGATCACGCTGCATCTCTTCGGCCTGTTTGTCCATCTGGTTACCGATATAGGCACCAGCCGCTCCACCAACGACGGCACCCAGGATCGCGCCGACCGCAGTATTGCCCGCCTTGTTACCGATCAAGCCGCCGATAACCGCGCCGCCTGTCGCGCCGATAGCGGCTCCCTTTTCCTTCTTGCTCCAATTGGAGCAGCCAAAGGTTGACATAAGGGCAAAGATCGCCAGAATAAAGAGAATGGTTACTTTCCTAAACATTACTTTCCTCCAATATCATTGCGGATGTTTGATTCAAAAAAACGCCGACTTAGAGCGCTGTCAAGTTTGAGTTATACGTGCGAACTCCGCCGACTGACTGAAATCGCACACCATCCGGAGCGCGCTGGTGGTCGAACTCGATATTAACCGCACTCGCGTTCACGTAAGATCTTGATGTGTAAGGGAGAAAGTGGTTGATAATTTCCTTGATTGTCCACGGTCATTGCGGTATTTTTCTGCAAATCAAACCTGTGTGGGAGAGACACCATATGCATCAGACAACCAGGCATCGCGCAGGCTTAGTGGCAATTTTCTTTGTTCTGCTCATGGCTACATCGCCGGTACTCGGCGCTGTCGGCACAATTATCCTTAACAATGGCGATCAGTTCGACAAAGTCGAATATACGGTCGTGCAATTGTACAAGGTGGTCAAGTTCAAGGTCGATGGCAAAGAACGGGCGGCCAGTTTCGCCGATATCAGGACGATTCTCGACCAGGGCGGAAATGATATAACCACTCAAGTCTTGCGGGGTGACTATCGCAAGGAAGAGGCGGCCCCTGCGCCTACCCCATCTCCTGAAGTAAGTACCGATTCCCCAGCCGCTAAAGAGCTCTGGCTGGAGTCTGAACACCCAGTCTACACAAAGCAAAAGACTCGCCCCTTTGACCTGGCCTTTGTCATGGAAGGCAACTTCACCCTTCCGGCAGGCGACTATTACGAGGGGGTCGGGACAGGACTTGGATTCGGCGTCTCTGTCGTCATTCCGGTCTCGCGAAACCTTGCACTTCGCGGAACCGTCTCCAAGGCGGGCTCCAAGCTGGAAGACTCCTTCGTGGAAAAGATCCTCCCGTATGAATTTACACTCGTGAGCGATGAAAGCGAATTCAGTGCGTGGCGGTACCTCTTCTCGGTCCAATACCAGCAGTCGTACAAGCCTGACCGATTCGACAAGGGGTATTGGTATCTGTATAGCGGGCTGGGAGCGACGACCAATGGCATTTCGGGTCATGCTGTGGCCCGCGAGCAAGGGACTGGGGATCTGTATACCTTCACTATCATTCCCGATAAGAGTCGCTTCACGACCACCGTGGGAGTTGGCGGGGTCAGCATGCTCTCTCGGACGATTGGTCTGAGCTATGGCGGGAATCTCGACCTGATCTATGTGGGAAGTAACGGAAATGGTGGCATACAGTACGGATACAATTTTGACCTCCGATGCGGTGTGATCTTTCATCTTTCCCCAAAAGACAAACGCGATTGACAAACACTGGAGTAGATATCCATGAAGACGCTAAGACTTTCTTTTGCTCTCCTGATTTTAGCAATGATGCTGGTTTCCGGATGCGGTAAACCGTACGTCATCACCACCGACCTTGAACGGCCTCTGGCACAAACATCCGCGGTCTCTATGGGCGAGATCAAAGATGAATTCCCGGCCGACTTTGAACTGGCGAAGAAACCGACGGCAGAGCATATTGAGAGATTCAAAACGACCATTATGACTGAATTGTCCAAGGCGGAGATATTCAGTACTGTGCCGAGTGCTGACTCGGCATTCTATGAGGTCCAGGGGAGTATTCTGGATTTCAAAAAGGGAAGTGGCGCGGTTAGATTCTTTATCGGTTTTGGGTTGGGGAATGCCAAAGTGACGACAGCACTCCGCTTGGTGGACAAGCGTAACAATGCAGTGGTGTACGCCGGAAATTTCACAGGGACTGTTTCCAGTTGGGCCGAAGGCGGCGATAAGGTATTTGACGTTACGGCGAAGAATTTCGCTAAGGCTCTTAAGAAGAGAATGAAGCAACTGATGAAATCACAGGGATAGTACGTCTGATACCCCCAGTATTGTACGGGAGCCCACGAGGGCTCCCGTTCGTTTACCCGGACTGGTCAAGAAACAACTTGCACGATCCCACTGTCGCAGTATAGATTCGTCATATCTGATCTAATCAAACGCAAGGGATCTGCCATGCCATTCAAGTTCAGCCGATGCCTGTGTCTGCAATCACCCGATGCCCAGAAAATGATGGCCTTTTATCGGGATACCATGGGACTTTCCCAGATGAATGCCTCGGATGAGATACCGGAATTGACTGGCGGACCAAACCGTATCTTCTTTGACAACGGGGAACCACGCGGGCCGATTATGGAGTTTGTCGTTCCAGATCTCGAAAAGGCTCGTGAAGAACTGATGGCGGCTGGCTGTACGGTCGTGCGGTGGGAGGGGAAAGGGCAATGCTGTTATATGCAGGACCCGTTCGGTTTCTGGTTTAATCTCTGGGAAGATCCCAAAGAATTCGCCTGATCTGTTAGACCACAACATACTTCCTCACAACGGGAAGAGAGGAGCGAAGATGCTGAAGGAATTCAAGGAATTTGCCATGCGTGGCAATGTCATGGACATGGCCATCGGTATTATCATCGGCGCCGCATTCGGTCCGATCGTCGGATCGCTGGTCAGTGATGTGATCATGCCGCCGATCGGAATGCTGATGGGAAATGTTGATTTTTCAAACCTGTTTGTTGTCCTCCAGGAAGGAGCTCAGGCTGGACCGTACGCATCGGTTGCCGGTGCTAAAGCGGCGGGGGCAGTTACCATCAACTATGGCCTGTTCATCAACACCATAATTAACTTCGTCATCGTCGCGTTCGCGGTATTTATGCTGGTTAAGGGGATGAATAAGATGAAGCGCGAGCAACCGGCCCCGGCCGCCGCCCCGACTACCAGGGAATGTCCGTTCTGTCTGTCGACCATCCCGCTTAAGGCGACCAAGTGCGCCCATTGCGCGTCTGAAGTCAAAGCCGCCTAAGTCGCGACTTTTCTTATTCACCGACAATTCATGCATTGCCGCAGGGAACCAGACCCCTGCGGCTTTCATTTAAGCTACAGACAAACCGATTCCACCTTTCAGTTTTCATGGAGGAGACCGTGACAAAAACCGCACTAACCATTCTCGGAGTCTTATGTATGGCAGTCGTTGCCTCAGCCGCGATCAAGACGGAGACGATAGAATACACGCATGGCGATGTCGTTCTACAGGGGTACATGGCGTACGATGATGCCACCACTGACAAGCGCCCCGGCATACTAGTCGTGCATGAGTGGATGGGGATCAATGACTACGCCCGAGGACGTGCCGAACAACTTGCCGCACTCGGATATGTTGCTTTCGCCCTCGATATGTACGGAAAAGATGTCAAGGTCGCGAATGCGCAGGAGGCCAGCACCTGGGCCGGGAAGTTTTATACCGACCGCCAACTGATGCGTGACCGCGCCAATGCCGGACTCGAACAACTCCGCAGTTTCCGCCTGACCGACCCAACTCGACTTGCCGCGATCGGCTATTGCTTCGGCGGCTCAACCGTCCTTGAGCTGGCACGCGGGGGGACAACCATCAACGGCGTCGTCAGTTTCCATGGGAATCTCGCCAATCCGACACCCTCAAATGCCGCGAATATCAAAACCAAAGTCCTGGTCTGCCATGGCGTTATCGACCCGTATGTTCCGATCGAACAGGTCAATGCCTTTGTTGCGGAGATGGATTCGGCGAAAGTTGACTATCAACTGGTGATGTATGCCAACGCCGTCCACGGCTTCACCAATCCGAACAACGGAACAGATAATGCCAAAGGGGCGGCCTACAATGAATTGGCGGACAAGCGGAGCTGGGAAGCGATAAAGTCGTTCTTTGGGGAGATATTCGGGAAGTAAGTAGGAATATGATTTGAATTCAAGGCGGGTCACATGACCCGCCTCTTCTATTTTGCACTATATCTGTTTAAGCCGCTGCACCACGATATCAGCAACTCGCTCCAGCATCTCACGATCCGCCGCACTGAAATTCATCGGGCGATTGGAGTCGATATCGATCTCTCCCAGCACCGTTGCTCCATCCATCAGCGGGACGACGATCTCTGAACGGGTATGAATCGAGCAGGCCAGGAAGCGCGGATCACTCCGCACATCATCCACAATGATCGTCTGCTTCTGCGATGCCGCTGCGCCACAAATACCGGCATTTAGTTCTATCACGGTATGCTCAGTTACCGGTCCGACATACGGCCCCACCCTGAGTACGTCACCATCCATCATATAAAACCCGGTCCAGTTGAAATCCTCGGAGTAGGCATCGATCAGTTCTGCGGCCACCTTGAGGATACTGTCACGGGAGTTCTCCTGGGCAACGGCGATACGAATATTATCGATCAACTGGATACGTGAATTGTCCATCATAGTCTTTCTCGTATAGCTTTCAGGTTAGCGGCCGGCGTGGCTGGATCGATCGCGCAGCCGGGCCCAATTATCAGTTTCGACGGATCGGATTGATTCTTCAGCTTATCGATCAAGTAACCGACCTCCGAGGCATCACAGCGAGTCAGCCATCCACGGTAATCTACTCCGCCCACGATAGCCTTACCATGGAGAAGTCCGATCCCCTGGTCGATGGTCGGGTTGGTTGGGTCGGCATCGTCCCAATTGTACATCGCCGCATGATAATTGTATCCGGCCAGCCTCTTCAAGTAGTTGCTGGAGGCGCAGACATGGAAGAGGTTGAGCGCATCCGCTCCCGTGCCGCCGACCACCTCAAGGTCGTAGGGGAGTCCGAATCGAACATACTCTTCCCAGGTCAGCATATCCTCAGATGCCCACGCGGTGGTCGCATAAAAGAGCCCGTCGGCTCCGGCATTCCTAACCTCCGAGGCGAACTCTCGGTACGTCGCCGTGATCGCGCGAAGCGCTGGAATGACCTTCTCCGGATGTTCCCGCAAATGCTCAGCCAACATCCGCTTGTCCGAGAGCATTCGTCCGGCGATGGCCAGCGGCGTAAAAACAGTCATCAGGATCGGCAAGTCCGGTCCGACCTGTTTCCGGATCAACGAGATCGCTTTGAGATGTTCAGCCAGCGAGGGAGAGGTCATCGACAGAGGCTGGATCTTCTCCCAATCATCCACAGACTGGATCGGAAAGTAGGTCTTGCGATGTTTGGTGAATTCATCACTGGAGAACTCGTGCGTGAATCCCCAGTCCTCGATATGATAATCCGCGCGGGGATTGATCTTCATAAAATCCCAGTCGAACTGCCGCTGGAATCCAACCATTGCCTCCGCCAGCCCTTCGGCGGTTGACTCAAGGTGAAAGAAGTGTCGCCAGAACGACGCGGCAAACCGGTCCGGCTTTTCGCCGACGAGAATTTTCGCGATCCGTTCGCGGTGACTGAGTGCTTCCATGCTTTGCTTTTGAACTCTCTACTTCTCTGATGACTTCCAATCATCGAACAGCTTGTAATAATGTTTCGGGAACTGCGGATTATACCGCAAATACGATGGCGTCGGAAAGCGAATCCCGCCCTGATGGGTCCCCTCGAATCCATCGATCATTGCCTGTTCGATCCCGGCCGGGAACGAAAACGCCATTTCATCATCCTGCGTTTGCCCGAACACCCGGTCGCCATAACAGGGGAGGATAACCTGTGGCTTATTGGTTTGCATCGTCTCAATACAGATATCTGCGCAATCGAGCCGAGCAGAAAAACGGGAGGTCAGGTAGCCGCCGGTTTTCCAGAGATAGGCAGTCATCATCCTCATCACCTGCGCGGAATTGCCATAGGCCAGATAGAGGTGTGGCTCAAAATCGGCCCGGCCGATCGGTGCCGCCAGGATATACTCGTATTCATGGAAGTTGAACTTGGGAAGCTCCGCCTCGGTTTTGGCGCCGATCTCGTTCGTTTCAGTGAACATGCCGCCGCACATTTCTCCACAGGAATAGGTCTCGGTCATCGGCTTAAAACCGAAGGCAGTCAACGCCAGCGGACAGCCGATATCCTCACCGCCGACAGCTATCTGCCAGCCGTACCGTCGGGCGATAGAAAACGTCTGGCAGACCGCAACAGTATGGCCGAATTCCTTCTTCGGACGTTTCGTCCGTTCCGGCAATGCTTCACCCGGACGGACCATTCGGACCGCCAGCGGAAAGGTTGTCAGGCGAACGTGGCGATTAAGCGCGTCCTCGAGAGCAACGCGCACTGATCCTGTCTGGCCGGTCTCCGGCATGTTTCCTCCGAAAGGTGGTTAATGTCGCGGCTCGAACGGCCGATTCATTACTCCATCTGAACATGATTATCTCGTTTCAGTTCACGAATATATCCTACCGAAAGGTATGGGTCAATTACCTGTCTAAAGAATGAGCAAACTCCCCTGATCTGGTTCAGCCGATCACGACAGTGCCGAAACTACCCAATGATAGTGGTAAATATGTTTTTGGCCCATCCGCAGGAGAAGGCATGCCGGCAACCATTCTGGTGATCGACGACGAAGACTCCATGTGCAATTTCATGGAGATCATGTTGACCAAGGAAGGGTACGCGGTTGAAACTACCACCCGGGGGACCGAGGGGGTCGTCCGGTTGAAGGACCGCAATTATGATCTGGTCATTGCCGACCTGAATATGCCGGAGATGACCGGTATCGATGTCCTCCGTCAGGTCAAGACCTTCAAGCGCGAGCAAGAATTCATCGTCATGACCGCCTATGCCTCGGTCGATTCGGCGATCGAAGCGATGAAACAGGGAGCGGCCGATTACATCACCAAACCCTTCAAGATAGATGAGATCAAGCTGATCATCGAAAAAACGATCAGCCGCCGTAAACTGCAGGATGAAAACGCCACCCTCAAACGGCAACTGCAGGGGGATAATTCCTTTGAACGGTTCATTGGCGTGACCGAGCCGGTGGTCCAGATGAAAAAGCTGGCTATTCGCGTCGCCACCACCGATTCGACCGTCCTGATCCGCGGGGAGTCCGGCACCGGTAAGGATGTCATCGCGCGCGCGATCCATCACCATTCCAATCGTTGCGGCGGACCGTTCGTCACCATCAATTGCGCCGCCCTGCCCGAAACACTCCTGGAATCGGAGCTGTTCGGACATCGCAAAGGCTCTTTCACCGGAGCGTTCAAAGATAAAGAAGGGCTTTTCAAGGTCGCCAGCGGTGGCACCTTCTTTC
This sequence comes from bacterium, assembly GCA_016708025.1. Taxonomy (NCBI): domain Bacteria; species bacterium. Next base: position 211,018 of record JADJGQ010000001.1, read on the forward strand.
TCGACGAGGTTGGCAATACGTCGCTCTCCATTCAGGTCAAGTTGCTGCGCGTGCTCGAAGACAAGAAGATCATCCCCGTTGGTGATACAAAACCGATCGATGTTGATGTTCGACTGATCGCTGCCACCAATGCTGATCTCGAAGAAGATGTCAAGGCGGGTCGTTTCCGCGCCGACCTCTTCTACCGCCTGAACGTGATCCCGGTCTATATTCCGGCGCTCAGAGAGAGACGGGATGATATCCCGCTTCTGGTCGATCACTTCCTCGCCAAGTTTGCCTCACGGGCCAATGGTCCGGTCAAACGGATCTCTGCCGAGGCAATGAAACTGTTGACTACTTATCCGTGGCCCGGCAATGTCCGCGAGCTGGAAAATACGATCGAACGAGCTATCCTGCTCAACCGGACCGAACAGCTATTGCCGGAAGATTTCCCGCAGAAGCTGGTCAAGGGTGAACCGGTCGCGCTGGTTCGTGAAGAAACTCCCGCCACTCCGACTCTGGAATCGATTGAAAAGGCATATATCCAGTTTGTGATGACGCAAACTCAGGGGAAAAAGGCTGAAGCCGCCAAGATCCTGGGGATCGATACCTCGACGCTCTATCGCAAGCTCGAGCGTTACCGCTTGAAAGATGTCAAATTCGGCGGCAGTGAAACGGAAGAGAAAAATTAGTCAAGTTTTGCACAGCCGAAAGGTACGCGGCTTGCGAGTTAGTTTGGTCATGAATACGAAACGTCCCTGTTTACGAGGTGAAAATATGAGTCGCGTAAAGAGACAAGATAACGGCTTCACGCTTATTGAGTTGATGATAGTTGTGGTCATCATCGGCATCCTGGCCGCCCTGGCGATCCCCCGCTTCACCAAGGCCGGAGTGAAGTCCAAGCAGTCCGAGGCGAAGTTGATCCTGAAGCAGATCTATGTTAATCAACACGCCTATCGCCAGCAGTCTGCGCCGGCTACCTATTTCCAGCCCGCAGGTGCCGCGTCTGCCGCTGCGACAACGGTCCTTCACCCGATCTGGGTCGATGTCATGACCTCTGCGAAATACACCTATACGGTGGCCGCCAACGCGACTACGTTCACTTGCACCGCGACTGCGAATCTTGATGACGACGGTACGGTCGATACCTGGACGATCGACCAGGATGGATTATTGACCAACACCGTCGACGATGTCAATACCTGAGACTGTTCGGTTCCAGCATGACGAAGGGCGCCTCTGGCGCCCTTTTTCATTTCCTGAAATCGATGCTGATCTGTCGCAATCCGCCATTGCAATTTGCAAAATGCAATGGCGAAATGCGGCGCGGTTTGAGGTGGATGGGCCGGAACCCACAAAAACCACCGGAAAGTACTTCCCGTAGGCGAGTATTGTAATGCGAGGCAACGAGTTGGAAATGAATCGGGTTGTTCAAAATCCGCCAGCCGAAAAGGCACACGCTTTGCGATATACAGGGCTGTAAGGAATGAACTTGGAAACCACCAACTGACTCTTATCTGGAGGTACTATGTTCTCACGGTTTCACAATCGCAAGGGTTTCACCCTCATCGAGTTGATGATCGTTGTGGTCATCATTGGTATCTTGGCCGCTTTGGCTATTCCGCGCTTTATGAAGTCTACCACGAAGGCGAAACAGTCTGAAGCGAAGCAGATCCTGAAGCAGATCTACACTATGCAGCACACCTATCGCCAGGCTAACAACAGCTACGGCGACAACGGTCTCACTTCTGTGGCCGGTGCGGTGTTCACCTTCCCGCAGATCGGTGTCGACATTCAGTCGAGCGCCGTCTATGGCTACGGCATCGTGGCCGGTGCTGGCACCTTCACGGCGACCGCTACCGCCAACATCGATGACGACGCGACGAACGACGTTTGGACCATCACCGAAGCCGGTGTTTTGGCCAACACGACCGACGACGTGATTGCCTAAGCAAACACGATCTGAATCGTAAGTCTCTTGAAAGGGCGCCCCGTCGCGGGGCGCTCTTTCTTTTCGCTCGGTCAGGCAAGTTATTGCAGCCTGATTCACTATGGGCGACCAACCTCACAAGCTAATTCCTTGTCCGATAACGTGCCTCTTCTTCCAAACGTGCCATTTTCGGTAAGGCACACCAATTGCCCTCTCTACAGGCATGGAATGTTACTTTGGCGCTTGCCCGTTACCCGAAGAAAACCAGCTCGGCAAAGGTGCTATCGTGGTTTTTAATATCCCCAAAGTCGGGATTCGTTTTAAGGCCCCATTTGATGGCGTCGATGGAAACCATTGCGATCTGGCGTCACTTCTCGCGTTGCTTGAATTCATTGATTCAAATCAGAAATATTTCAGCAACCATACCTACCAGATTTTCGGTAACAATCTGACGCTGATCAATCAGTTGAATGGTCGGGAGCAATGTTCCGAAATGCTCAAGCCGCTGTTGGAACGTGCCCACGAGTACCGCTCCAAGTATCACTTTTCGCTCGACTGGGTTCCGGCCAACGAGAACCCTGCGCTCGAATCGCTTTTAGATTGACCCTTCTCCGCGCCGGTGATACCTTACCGGCGTCATGACCCCCACGAGACTTCTGGCAGATATTCAGGCGGGCAAATTTTCGCCGGCATATTATTTTTATGGGACCGAGGACCATCGCATGATGGAGGCCCAGAAATATCTCGCCGGTCAGTTCCTACCCAATCGACAACTAGCCACTAATTATCGACGGATCGACGGCAAGCGAACTTCTGCCGCGGACCTGATCGGCAACCTCTCCGTCTACCCGATGCTGGGTGAACGCCAGGTCTTTGTGGTCACCGATATTCAGCAATACAAGAAGGAAGATCTGGCCCGCATCGCCAAACTCCTGACTCCGCCCGATCCGAATCGCGTGGTCGTTTTCATAACTCCTGCCGCGAAAAAGCCCAAAAAAGATGCGTCCATCTTCAAAGTCCTGTCGCCGCTGGTCGCCTCGGTTGAATTCAACAAGCTGACTCAGGATGAAACCGCGAATCAGATCGTCGGCAAGCTGGCCAAGGCGAGTCTCAAGATCGATGCCAAAGCGCTGAAACTTCTGACAGAGATGATCGCCGGAGATCATGGCGCGCTCAGCGCCGAGATCAACAAGCTGGCGAATTACAAGCAAGCAGGGGAGACGATCACAGAGGCAGATGTTCGGACCATGACCTCCGGCTATCAGGTCTTCCAGATGTGGGATATCGGTAACCATATCACCGCCGGCAACGGAACCCAGGTCCTGACCTCATTGCGCACCATGATGGCCGAGGGGAACTCAGCCACCTCGATTCTCTACTTCATAGGCCAGCACTTCGTGTCACTTTATCTGGTGAAAAACGGAAAGCCGCTCCCCGACGCGAAACGTCAGTGGCTGGCAAATCAATATCGCACTCAGGCGCGAGGATTTTCTGCTGACCAGTTGGAGCGAATTGTCCTCCAGATCGCGGATACCGATGCTCAACTTCGACGGCTCCCGCCCCACGTCAAACCTGAGATCATTCTGGAGACGCTGGCGATGCAGTTGATCCGTCCGGAAGGGGCCAGGTAGTGGCTGACGAAACCCAGTCTGGCAATCCCCACGACGGCAGTATTCCGCCAAATCCAATGGGTGAGCGGGAAGAAACCGCGCCGGAGCTGGTAGAGAAGTCGGACGCTAAGTCCCCTGAGCGGAAACTGGTCGAAGCTGCTCAGAATGGAGATCAGAAGGCGTTCGGGCAACTTATCAGGTTGCACCAGAAGAAGTTATACCGCTATGTCTACGGCCTGGTCGGGTCGGTCGATCAGACGGAAGATATTGTCCAGGAGGCGTTTGTGCGAGCCTGGTCCGCCATCCGGACTTTCCGCCCCGATTACTCGTTTTATCCCTGGCTCTCCACCATCGCCCGGAATCTTGCCTATACGCAGGTTGCCCGCGAGGAGAAGAAGGAATCTCTCGATAAGCTGACCGAAAAGGGGTATGACCCGGCATCCGTTGAATTGGGGCCGCTGGAGCGGTTGCTCGATGACGAGTCCAAGTCGCGATTTTATAGGGCGCTTATGGCGATGCCCACGACCTATCGATCAGTCTTTGTACTGCGACACTTTGAAGATATGGATTACGTGCAGATAGCGAATTACCTTAAGATCCCACCGGGGACAGTTGACTCACGGCTCTATCGCGCACGTCAATACCTGATGAAGGAACTGAAGGATCTGCTCGAGTAGCAGAATGAGGCGTCAGACGACGGATTAGTTATGGATCACTCATATTTCCGCGACAAAGTCTCGGCCTACCATGACCGGGAATTACCTGCCCAGGAGCAAGAGATGCTCGAGCAGCATGTCGCCTCATGCCCGGAATGTCAGAAGCTGTTGGCCGATCTCGAGCGACTTGACCAACTCGTGGCCGATAAACTTGAATTGGGTGAGTCCGACTATTGGGAGCAGAACGCTCAGAAGATTGAAGAGAGACTCGGGTTCGCGCAGAAAACGGTCGTTACGCCGATCACCACGTCACGTTGGGATAAGGGATTGGTTTGGAAACTCTCTGCTGTGGCGGCTTCAGTTTCCATTCTGGTATTCATCGGGATCAACAAGGACGACATTCTCAAGGATACTGATACATTACAAAACGTCGACCCGAACCGCTTGGCTCTGCCCAAGGATACAACGGCAGCCACCTCCCTAAGAGAGCAATTGGGAATTTCCGAAGATTCAGTGTCCCCTCCGACCGGTAAAATCGCTCCGAAAGTGGAGCTCAAGAGCGTCGAGAGCAAGCCGGCCATTACAGATCAGGTGCGCACAAAAACCAAAGACAAAGAAGAAGCGCAGAGCGGTCGTGATGAAAGCGATCTCGATGACTCCAAGTCTCGGGCTGTTCCAGTCCAGCGAAGCGCGGTGATACAGAAGACAGCTCCTCCTTCGCCCCAGACTGAGAGCAAAGAGATGGAACCCGCCAAGTCTGCCGTCAGCGAAAAAATCGATATCGGTATGGATGAGTTGCGGACCAATGAGCGCGAGGTAGTCGCGACCTCCGATGGGTTCGCCGCTGGATCAAGCGGTGACCTGGCCCACTGGCGGTCAGTGCGCGATTCGATGGTAACGATAGTTGAGAAACCAAAAGAATCGATGATGAGCAAGTATGGTGTCACGAAACTGAAGACCGATGCCAGAAAGCAGGCTGCTGCTGCGTCCGCCCCGACCGCAAAAGAGGTAGCTGACTCCAGGGCACGATACCTTGAGGCATGTTACCAGATAGCCATGTTAACGGACACTCCGACTGAGTATACGGAATCAAAGGGAATTCTGGAGGCCGAGTCGAAGTCTACCGACTCGATCACTGCCTCTATTGCCAGGGACTTCCTGAACCGCCTGTCCGCCAACCGTCCGTACCCGCCCCAAAAATAGCGAACCTTTTGTCGCGCCACCTCGTAAGTATACCTAACGATAACGGAAGGAGTACGAGATGGTGAGACGACTATACCGTTCGACAACAGAGCGCTACATTGGCGGCGTCTGCGGCGGACTCGGGGAGTACTTCAATGTCGACCCAGCATTCATCCGCATTCTCTTTGTGCTTCTCACCTTTGCTTCCGGCTTTGGGCTGTTAGCCTATCTGATCCTCTGGATCTCGGTCAGGAAGCGTCCGTTGGGAGCGCCGCTCGATGAGCCGATTTCGGATCCCGCCGGTGTGCCGGTACAGCGAGACTATTCCCCCTGGAGTCGATTGCTGCCGGGCATCCTGTTGATCGCTCTTGGCGTGATCTTCTTCATCCACGAAAATGTCTATTGGTTCGATATTGAAGATGTCTGGGAGAAGTTCTGGCCGGTGACCTTGATCGCGATCGGATTGCTGCTGGTCCTCTATAAGGGACACACCAAGCGTGCATCCGCCCCTAAACATGCACCACAGACAGAACAGAACGGAGGAATTTCGGCATGACGCCAGCACGGTTTCGATGGGGTATGCTCCTGGTTCTGCTCGGTGTGATCCTGTTACTGCAGAACCTGGACGCCATTAACAATAATTTCTGGGCCGACCTGGTCCTCTACCTGCCGTTCCTCCTGATCGCTATCGGGTTGGAAAAAATCTTCACCAAAACCAAGGCCCAGTATGTCGCCTACGCGACGACAGTCTGTATTTTCGCCGGCGCCCTCTGGGTTGTTCTTTCCGGCAGTAGAGGCGGCACTGACGATAGCTTCTTCTCGGAGACCAGCTATAGTATCCCGAACGAAGGAAAGGTCTCTTCGCTTAAGGCGCAAATCGAACTCGGGCAGGGGAACCTGACCATTCGCGATGCCAGCGACCAGCTTTTCGATGGCCAGTTCCGCGAGTTTACCGTCAAACCGGAGATCAGTTATACTGCCGAAGGCGAAGAGGGTATCCTCAAATTAATCGGCAAAACCAAGCGCTGGCTGGGAGGGATTGTCCGGGTGGAGACCGATGAAGCCAACGACTGGTATCTTTCATTCTCCAACTCGCTCCCGCTTGATCTCGAGTGCAACGGTGAGGAGTCCGATGTTCATCTCAACCTGGAAACTACGCCGGTCAAGAGCGTGCGCGTCCAGGTCGATGACGGCGCCATCTATCTGAAGATCGGCGTTGCTGAGCCCAATGTGGCGGTGACAGTCACCGGAGAAAATTCTGAACTTCGTCTGCGCGTACCGGAGATGGCGGGTCTGAAAGTCACCGGACTTGAAGATGATTCCTATCTGTCGCGATTTAATCTGACCCGTCGCAATGGTTCATATATCTCTGAGGGTTTTGACACGCTGACCTATCGGATCCAGGTCGACCTGGATGACCGGCTCAGCTCATTGAATATAGATCGTTACTGATCTTTCTTTTTCTTCCTCCAGTACGGAGCCGGCTAGCGAAGGCAAGCGCGAGCTGGCTCTCGTTTTTTCTCCGCCATAAAGTGGTTGCGTCAGGGTCGCAATCGACATTCATTCCCGTTATCAGGAGAATCCAAATAATGATCGCACGTCTGACCACACTCAGTTTTATTCTTGTCGCCACGCTGGCCGGTTGCGGCGGAGATGGCTCCATCCCACAGTCGGGACGGGTCCTTCGCGTTGGTACCGATGCCACTTACCCGCCGTTTGAGACCGTCAATACCGAAACCGGCAAACCGGAAGGGTTTGATATCGATCTGATCACCGAGGTTGCGCGGCGTAACGGATGGACGACAGATTTCATTATCACCCCCTTTGATGGGATGATTCCTGGCCTGCAGGGAGAGAAGTATGATGTTGCGATCTCTTCTATCACCATTACGCCGGAGCGTGCGGCGGTGGTAGATTTCTCCAAACCGTACTACACGGCCGGCCAGGTAGTCGCCGTTCTGCTGAACAACTCATCAATTGCCGGGATCAATGACCTTACGGGCAAGCGTGTCGGCGTTCAGCTTGGAACTACCGGTGAATTGATGGCCCAAAGGACTGAAGGATTGCAGGTATTTTCGTACGATAACATCGGCGCGGCGTTTATCGATATGGCAAACGGGAATCTCGATGCGGTTCTCAACGACTACCCGACCACCCAGGCATATATCCGGTCACACGGCTCGGCCAAGACAGTGGGGGATATTCTGAGTCGCGAGCAGTACGGGATAGCCGTCCGCAAAGGAAATGATTCGCTGCTCCAGCAGATCAACACAGCGCTGGAGGCTATTCGGTCCGACAGCAGCTACATACAGCTTCACCTGAAGTGGTTTGATACGCCGCCCGCGGAGATCTGACAGACCTGATTTGGAGCGTGAACCCGGATCATACCGGTTAGTTGACTCCTACTTTTGACAGATTAGCGTCTGAGTCTACTTGACCTGATGTCTGAGGGGTCGTAGATTTGCCCCATGACAACAAAATCTCTTCCGAAAAATTGCGTGATCGCCCTCGATGGCCCGGCTGGCTCCGGAAAGTCGACCACCGCGCGCCTCCTGGCCGCACGCTTGAAGTATAACTATCTCGATACTGGCGCGATGTACCGTGCCCTGACTGTCCTGGCGCTTCGTCGCCGCATTCTTCCTTCCGATGGCCTCCTGCTCAAACGCCTTGCCGATGAAATGCATATTCGATTCGAAACCCATACCGACGTCAACCGGATTTTCGTCAATGATGAGGACCTGACCGAGCGGATCAGGACTCCCGAGATCACGCGCCATGTCTCCGAGGTCTCCGCACACCGCGGCGTCCGCGAGGCGATGGTCGCCAAGCAGCAGGAACTGGGGAGAAATGGGAATATTGTCGCCGAGGGTCGCGACACCACCACAGTCGTTTTTCCCGATGCACATCTCAAGATCTATCTTGATGCCTCTCTGGAATGCCGCGCCCAACGAAGATTGCTTGATCTGGTGAAGATGGGGATTGAGACCAGTCTCGAGGAACAAGAGTCCGATCTCCGCCGTCGCGACAATTTCGATTCCGGACGACAGCACTCGCCGCTCCGTCGGGCCGAAGACGCCCATATGATCGACACCACTATCCTGACGATCGAGGAACAGGTGGATCGGATAGTCGCGCTGCTCAAAGCGGCCGCCAAAGCGAAATGAAGATCCTTTATTATCTCGGTTGGTTGGTCACCCGGATCATCAGCAAGCTGGTCTTTCGGATGCGTGTCTCCGGTCGTGAGCACTTCCCGAAATCCGGCGGCTTTATTCTCGCCACCAATCATATCTCATATTACGACCCACCGCTGGTTGGTTCATGGGCAACCCGTCAGGTCTATTTCTTCGCCAAACAGGAGCTTTTCAAGAATAAGCTGTTCGGCTGGGTCATCCGCCAGACCAACGCACTTCCCGTCAAACGGGGTGCGATTGATCGCCAGGCCCTGGAAATGTCGCTCGAGGTCATCGCCAAAGGGTATGGTTTGACAATCTTCCCTGAAGGTACCCGCTCCAAGATTGAGGGTTTTCTTGACCCAAAGCCCGGTGTCGGTATGCTGGCGATCAAGGCCGGTTGCCCGATAGTCCCTGGCTATCTTCATGGCTCCAATAAGCTTAAGGACTGTTTTTGGGGGAGAAATAGACTCTCTATTCGGTTTGGCGAGCCGTTCTCCGCTGAGTGGATAAAGTCCAAAGAGGGGGAAGAAGATGGCTACCAGCAGATTGCGGCAGCCGTCATGGCCCGCATTGGGGAGCTGAAGGCAGCCACCCTGGCCGCCAATTCTCGCCAATAATAGACCGCCCGCGGTACAAAATCCGCTTGAATTCTCCCGATAACCTGTTATATATGAAGGCTACTTCCTAACGCTTTGGTAATCATAGTGTAGAAGGAGGACGTTTCGCTGGTTTTCCATCCGGAAAAAATCAAAACTGGCGGAGTGAATGTAAGGAGGTTCTTTTAGTTTCATGGCAGTTGCCAAACGCACAACCAAACCCGCAGAGGCCAAGACAAGCAAGCGCAAGATCACGGCCGCACGCAAAACCACCAAAACCAAAACCAAAATCACCAAGCGAGATTCCGAAGTTGCTGTGATCACAACCGCGATCACACAGGAAACGGATCTTGCCGAACGCGTTACTACAGCCCGCCGCCAACGCGTGGCGGAAAAAGCTGCTGTTCGCACCGGCCCGGTGATGCCAGCCGAACCCCAGGAAGTCGCTGCGATCAAGGTCACCGATGTGTCCGGGATCGTCTACGACAAAGCCGATTACGATGCCATGGTCGAAATGTATGACTCGACCATCAAAGACATCAAAGAGGGCGAAATCGTCCGCGGCCGAATTCTGGGCGTGACTATGAACGACGTCATCGTCGACGTCGGCTTCAAGTCTGAAGGGATCATTCCGATCCATGAATTCAACATCCCGTTGAATATCAAGGTCGGTGACCCGATCGATGTCTATCTCGAACAGATCGAAGACCAGAACGGGCAGTTGCTGCTTTCCAAACAGAAAGCCGACTTCATGCGCGTCTGGGATCGTATCCGCGAGGTACATGACTCCGGCGAGACTATCCCCGGTCGTATCGCCCGCCGCATCAAAGGTGGCGTGGTGGTCGATATCATGGGAGTCGACGCCTTCCTGCCCGGCTCGCAGATCTCTCTGCGCCAGGTGCCGGATTTTGATGCCCTGATCAACCAGACCATCGATGTCAAGATCATCAAGCTGAACAAGAGCCGCCGCAATATCGTCGTCTCCCGTCGCGTGGTGCTCGAAGAAGAGCGCGAGAAAATGCGCTCGACCCTGCTCAACGAAGTGCAGGTCGGTCAGGTCCGTCAGGGGTATGTTAAGAATATCACCGATTTCGGCGTCTTTATCGATCTCGGCGGTGTGGATGGCCTGCTGCATATCACCGATATGTCGTGGGGTCGCATCCGTCACCCCAGCGAGATGGTCTCCCTGGGCGACAAGATCGATGTCAAGATCCTGGATTTCGATGAGAAAACTTCCCGTATTTCTCTTGGCCTGAAACAGATGACCCCGTACCCGTGGGAGAATATCGAAGAGAAGTATCCGCTTGGTAAGAAAGTGACCGGCAAGGTCGTTTCCATTACCGATTACGGTGCGTTCGTCGAACTCGAAAAGGGGATCGAAGGTCTCATTCATATTTCCGAGATGTCCTGGACCCAGCATATCAAGCACCCCTCCAAGATCATGAATGTTGGAGACAAGGTTGACGCGATCGTGCTCTCCGTGGACAAAGAGAACGAAAAGATCTCCCTCGGTATCAAGCAGATGGAACCGGATCCATGGCTCACGATCGAGTACAAGTACCCGATCGGTAAGGTCGTTTCCGGCAAAGTCCGCAACCTGACCGCTTTCGGCGCCTTTGTCGAACTTGAAGAAGGGATCGATGGCCTGGTGCATATCTCCGATATGTCCTGGACCAAGCGTATCCAGCACCCCTCCGAAGTAATGAAGAAGGGTGACAAGGTCGACGTCAAGGTGCTGAAGATCGATCACGAGAACCGCCGCATTTCGCTCGGCTTCAAGCAACTGCTTGATGATCCGTGGCCCGAACTGGCGAAACGGTTTGCGATCGGTTCCGAATGCCTCGGCACGATCACCAAAGTGCTCGACCGTGGCGTCGTGGTTGATCTCGGCGACGATGTCGAAGGGTTTGTCCCGGCCGCCCAGTTGGCTGCCAAAGACCTGACTGACCCGACCGGCGTCTTCAAAGAGGGTGAACAGGTACCGTTGCAGGTGATCGAATTCGACCGGAACCAGCACAAGGTGATCCTCTCCGCCGTTGCGTATTTCAAAAAGCGCGACCGTGCGGAATTCGAGGAATACCTGGCGGCCCATCCGACCCAAAACTCCAGCGCCATGGCTGATGCCATGCCGGAAGAGTTGAAGGCTGATGCGGGCGAAGCTCCGGCGGTCGCGACTGCTGAAGCTGCGGCCGATTCCGAAGAAACCGAAGCATAAGCGAACCGGCTTGTCGATAGAAAACCCGGCTCAAAAGGCCGGGTTTTTTTGTGAGAAAAAGATATAGCAAGGATGGAATTGGCAATCTATATTGGAGCATAGTCGATCATTTCCAATTGGGAGGTTGTATCATGAAAGCTGTAGCGATCCTATTCTGCTTCCTGTTTCTATGCTCAACACTGGTTGCGACGCCGCCGCCGATCACTAACTGCCCGCCCGGAATTACAGTTCTTGGTGACTGTTGCCAACATTTTACCTTTGATTTTGCCGGCTGTTTTCGGGCTGACTATACCCTTGCATATCATCTGATGTCAGGACCCGGGTTGGTTGATACTTCAACCGGCATGTGGCAATGGCCCGATGCCACGGTGGGTGACACAGGTTCGCACACAGTCGTAATCCGCGCGTGGGAAATGAATGGTAGTGGTACTGGGGGGGCTGCGACTGCGCTAGTAGTTCAAGTGACTCCTCCACCTTCACCTGACGTAGTATCAGGTTGCGATACCGACGTACTTCTGACCAATTCACCTATTACCGCCCAAATGGCAACAGCCGTAACTTGTGATGATAACATCTGGTCCATGGCTCAGTTCAAGGGGCCCGTGACCGGCGCGACATGCACCATTGACAACTCTGGCATGATCAACTTCGCCACCACGGTCCCTGGGGCATACGAATATCGAGTGTTCGTGAGCAACGGAATGGCGACCGATTCCTGTGTCCATGCATTCATAGTCCATGGCGGTGCTGGCTGTTGTGTGGCTGGGCGAGGAAATGTTGATGGAGCCGGGGGAGTCGATCTGAGTGACCTCTCTCGACTCGTTGCCTATATGTACAGTGCCAGTACTGTCTTGCCATGCTGGGATGAAGCTAATATCACCGGTACCGGAACAATTGACCTGTCCGACCTAAGTACGCTGATCTTGTTTCTGACGGTACCTGGTTCGGTCACACTTGCGAACTGTCCATGAGCAATTTGCATCTGAAGGACAAACGCATCCTTGTTACGGGAGGATGATCATGAAGCCTGGTTTATCCCTGATCGCCGGATTATTGCTGACAATCGGTGCTGTTTCAGACGGTTTCTCGCAAGACGGTGTGGTAGAGATCGTTGATGCGTGGCCAATTGTCGCTGATTCGTTTCTCTTGGCACCAGTAAACCCTCAGGTGCTGATCAAGTTCACAAATTCCACCGGAGTTCCGATCCACACTCTTTCCACGGGCTTTAAGATCACCTCACTCCCTTCGGTGAGTGGACGAAGAGGCACGCCCCTGGTCAGACCATACTTCCATTCCCCTACCTCTAGTTTTGATGATCTGTTCGATCTGGAAGCAATATCGTTCAGTGGATCGAATTCGGCTGATATTGACACCATTGGCTTTTTTGGGCGAGCAGATTCCACCAATTCTTCCATGGGCATGTCAATCGGTTGGAGCGACACTGCGCTGGTGGTGGAACTTGGATACATTAACTACGGTCCCACGGTAGATCGTGTGTGTATCGACACTTGTTCGCTGCCTCCGAACCGACCCTGGCGCTGGGTAAACACAACCGTAACGCCACAGGCAGAGTTCACACCGTCATTTGTCGGCTTGCCATATCAGGTTTACCAGAATGGAACTGGACCAGATCGGATCGGCTCTGGGTATTGCTGGAACGTCAGGGGAGTATCACCACAGCCGCCGGCCATCTCGAATTGTCCCCCCGGAACGTCTGTCGTAGGCACGCCATGTTCTCCACTTGAATTTGATTTTGACGGACAAAGTCTAGAGGGCCTTCCTTACGGGTTCGGAATTGAGAATGGACCTGGTACCATAGACCCGAATACTGGGGTCTGGAGCTGGCCCACTGTGTCCAATGCAGACACCGGCACACATCAGCTTCGGGTGTATGCGATGGACGATGGCGGTCGGGGTCCTTCGGCTACGCTCATCGTCATCGTTAACCCTTCGCCTCTCGTTGACATCACGAGCGGCTGCAACACTGATATACTTCTCACTGGAGTACCAAGAGATGTCCAAATGGGGACCAGCAACGGTGCGTGTGATGACAATGTCTGGTCGATGACTCAAATTTATGGCTCTCCGTCAGGCGCCTATTGCACGTTAAGCAGTACTGGGCTGATCTCCTTCCAAGCGACCGATCCCGGTTTGTACGAATATCGTGTTACGGTGACCGACTACCTCGTCAGGGATTCATGCAATCACTTCTTCATTGTCCACGGTGGGCCGGGTTGCTGTTCTGGATCGAGAGGGAATGTCGATGGAGTCGGTTCGGTCGATCTGAGTGATCTTTCACGTTTGATCGCTTACATGCACAATGCCAGCACTGTACTTTCCTGCTGGGATGAAGCCAATATCACCGGTACCGGCACAATCGACTTGTCCGATCTGAGTACGCTCATTGCCTACCTGACGGTTCCGGGTTCTGTCACATTCCCCGGATGTCCGTAATATTCTCGATTCAGTTTCGAAAAAAGCAGAAGGCTCGGTCTGTTAAGATCGAGCCTTTATCTTTGAGCTTCTCTGACTGATTGTCACAACTTCTTGTAATGATGCTCCGTAAACCGCTTCCAGCCCTTTTTATTTTTCGATTCAACCGCCCAGTTGATCCCGCCCTCGTCATTCGGCCAGTAGACCATCCGCGCCAAACCGGCAGGCATTTGCGCTTCAAAACAGACTGCTTCGGGATGGATATCCGTACCATCCGCCAGCTTTCCCTCGGAGCGCTTTCCATCGGAGGTAAACGACCAGAAGGAGAGAGTGCCATCCGGTCCGGGGCCATAGACTGCCAGCTCTTTGTACGCTCCTTTGCCGAATTTCCACTCGGCTTCGAGTTGTACGTAGGTGCCGTTCAGTACGGGCGTGAAGGTGCGACTGCACTGCACTTTTCCCATGGGGCTGTCACTGGTAGCGCTCCAGGTGCCGATGAGCGGGTCGAGCGGACCAAGTTTTCCGCGCCCCTTTTTCCACAATGATGCCGATTTGGCCATGCCGATATCTCCCTGCTGAGTTGAATAAAGACTCAGACAATCTACAATATTCGGCTCAACCAGTGAATCATATTCAGCAGGAATTGACTGTTTTGTGCCGCCTCTGCCTGGTTCATGCCGACCTGACGGCGCTCCGGGCCGGCCAGTTGCGCGGTAAACATCGCCGCCTCTCCCACCATCGCGACCCGTCCCTTGCCGAATTCTCTCACCGCCGCCTGATACCACCCGGTGATATCAACTTTGGGCGTGCTGTCATTGAACTGCCAGGCGACTTGCGGCATGTATGATGCCATCCCTTGCCCGAAGATCATCAGCCCGGTCACCGACGAATCCCCGGTGAACGCTTCCCCGGTGAACGAAACAACCGAGTCAATCCGCTCCTGTTTGGATTTGCCATTAGTGATAGGGTGATCGGCCAGTGTTCCGTCCGCACGACGGAAATAGTCATTCCCGCCCGGTGAATCCGCCTTGGCGGCGAACCCATTGGAGAGGGTAAAGCCGAACTCTCGCGCCAGATCCTCTGCACATCCCGGAAAGGGCATATGGTCGGCGATCAGGAGCAGTGAACCACCCTCCTCCACCCATCCCTTTACCGCGGTGATCTCTTCAGGGGTGAATGCCGAAGGTGTCGGTAATGACCAGTCCTCCCGATTCCGTTCATTCAGCGCATTCGCAATGACGAGGATTGCCCCGCGTCTAAGCGAATCGCGATTGAACGCGCATCCCGATGCAAGTACCCGATAACCATCAATTCGAAGCAGATTCGCAAACGGCAGATAGCGACCATCGGCGGTATGGAAGTTATTGTGTGCCTGATCGATCATCACGATCGGACCAAGTTCAGGTGGGAAGGCGGGGGAGAGGGCAGTGGGCCGAAATGCCGAATCCGGCACCTGCTGTGCGAAAGCGATTTCGCAGAGTATGAGAACCAAGAGCGAGATGATTATCGAGCGCATGATTTTGCCTCATTCTTAAAGCTTCGTACCAGTTCTGTTATTAGACGTGCGAACGGGTGCAAAAGTTAACAGTTTTGTAGCACGAAACCTGTTCCGGTTCTGTGGCTTGTTTGGACTCCAAAAAGCAATCCCACTTCCGTCCATTTTTCGCTATATTCCTCCCGCTATGGCAGACCAGCAGCAAAAGACGATCGCCCTCCAGACCCTCGGATGTCGGCTCAATCAGTATGAGACCGAAAAGATGGCCGCCGAACTCTATCCGTTCGGGTTCCGTCGCGCCGAGCCGGGGGAGAAGGCCGATCTGACGATCATCAACACCTGTACCGTCACCCACCGCGCCGACTCCGACTGCCGCCAGATGGTCAAGAAAGCGGCGCGAGAGAATCCCAATGGCAAAGTGGTGGTCGCCGGCTGTTACGTCGATAACGCGCCGGAATTGATCGGCGGCATTGCCGGTGTCGATGTGCTGATCAGGAATCAGGAGAAAGAGAAGATCGCGACCATATTGCCGTCGCAACTCCCGATGCTGTTCGACCGCGAACCAGACAAAAGTTGCTCGACCAATATCACCGATTTTTACGGTCACAACCGCGCCTGGCTCAAGGTCTCCGACGGCTGCAACCAATGGTGTTCGTTCTGTATCATTCCGACTGTCCGCGGACGGCTGCGAAATCGTCCGGTGAATGATATTATCGGGGAAGTCAACTCGCTGGTTACTTCAGGCTACAATGAGATCGTGTTGACCGGGGTGCATCTTGGGCATTACAAAAATCGTCAGGTGGAACCGCAGGCGAAAAACCTCGCCGCGCTTTGCCGGATGATCCTCGACCGGACCGAGGTGAAACGGATCCGGCTTTCTTCGATCGAACCGCAGACGGTGCGTGAAGATCTGGTGGAGGTCTATCGGGAATCTCCTGGCAGAATCTGCCGACATATGCATATTCCGTTACAGTCAGGTTCTTCGCGTATTCTCAAGTTGATGCAGCGACCGTACGACCAGAATGTCTATATCAAGCGCGTCACCGCCGTCAAAGAGGCACAGCCAAACACCATTGTTGGTGCAGATGTCATTGTTGGATTTCCCGGCGAGACCGATGCTGATTTCGCGCAGACGCGCCGTCTGGCTGAGTCGGATCTGATCGATTACCTGCATGTATTCAGCTACTCTGACCGGCCGGGGACGATTGCTTCGGGAATGACCGATAAGGTAGCACCCGAGAAGATCAAGGAACGAAACGCGATTCTCTCAGAGATATCTGAGCGAAACCGGGCGCGGGCGCACCAACGTCAGATCGGTCAACGCCTCGAAGTCATCGCCGAACACAAACGACCCAACGACCAGCACTACTTTGGTGTTGCGGACAACTTCATCAAAGTGAAATTGCCAATGTCACTGGATGGGGGGAAGCGGCTGATCCCAATTCAGGTGACCGCCGCATTTGAAGAATTTGTCGATGGCGAACTGCTCGCCTGACCTTCTAACTTCGCCTACTTCCAGTCATCTTCACTATAATCACCATCATTCCCGAAGGGGATGGCGAGATTGATCCCATAACTGTAATCTGAAATCTCGTTCAGGTCATCATCGAGATTATACCGGAACTCAAATCCCGGCTCCACGACCGGCGTTTTGACGCGCAGGGTTGCGCCGCAGAAGTTAATGAATCGGTCGGTGAAGTCCTCGACATCCTGCGTCAAGATCATTTGGCCGCCAAAAAACAGCCCGCCCTGCACCTCATTCATTGTGAAACCAAGGAATGAGGAGTATGAAGCGAAAAGTTCAGCATCGCCTTCATTTGGGACAGCAGTGATCGTTCCCAGCGTCACCTGAGCCTCCAGCGGCGACTGGTCGTTTGCCTCACGCCATCCCAGATCCAGTCTGATCGTGTAGACTTTGGGGATAAATGCTTCAAACCTGTCGAAGGCACCGAAATATCCCATGAGGAGCGGTGCATCTTTTTCTTCACTTGCCACCGGGAATCGAACCGAGGTGCGTACGAATAACGATCTCCCGACAATCGGCTGTTCCAGGCCGACCAGAGGATTCCCAAAAGCAAATTCATCCTCAATGTAGTAATAATCCCAGTAGCCATAGTAAATTGGTCTGCTGTCGTTAGCGTCATAGTTGGCAAAGGGGAGTTCCCAGTAGAGCATCAAGTTGTCGGCGATATTGTGACGCCCTCCCAGGAATCCAATCCCATTAAAGAAACTGTTACCACCTAGCCGGGCCGCTTGAGGCGTGAAATTGGGTTTTATGAATTCAAACGTCAGTGCCGACCCGGACTCGGGGTACCACCAGTGCGATTGCGCAAACGCACTACCGGCCGTGAACAGCACCACCAGTGTAGCCAGTATGTAACGGGAAGGAGTAAGCGAGCGCATCTGAACCCTCCAGAGTTTGTAGCCTGAGTGTGACAAGTCAAAATGGGTGGAGATATCCATTCTGTCAATCAGATTGTCTGGTCATCGCAAAGCCGACAAAAAGTACTTGAACCGCCCTGTTCGCTAGCGTATACTCTCGCAACTTGTTATACGACCGACACTATGTTTGAAAAGCAACGCACCGTTAAGACGCCAATTTCATTGTCTGGTATAGGCTTACATACCGGTAATCAATGCACCATGACTTTCCGTCCGGCCCCGCCGAACCACGGAATCGTCTTTGTTCGCATGGATCTCCCCGGAAATCCCTCGGTTATCGCCGATATTGATCACGTTGTTGATATCTCCCGTGGCACTACCTTGCAGCATGGCGAAGCGCGTGTCCATACGGTCGAGCATGTTCTGGCCGCATTCGCCGGGCTTCAGATCGATAACATGATCGTCGAACTGGATAACAATGAACCGCCGATCGGCGATGGTTCCGCCAAGCCCTATGTTGACAAACTGCTCGAGGCCGGCATTGAGAACCAGGATGCCGACAAATATTACCTCGAGATTGACGCGCCGATGTCTTACAGCGAGTCCGACCGTGGTGTTGATCTGGTCGTAGCTCCGTCGGATGACCTGCGCATTACATTCTTGATTGATTACCGTAATCCCGTACTCGGGACTCAGTACACCACTCTGCAGAATCTGGAGCAGGAGTTTGTTGAGGAGTTCGCGCCGGCCCGTACTTTCTGTTTCCTCTCCGAGGTAGAACAGCTCAAAGCCCACGGCCTGATCAAAGGTGGCGGACTCGACAACGCCATGGTGATCTATGACTCCGATCTGGGGCAGGTTGAGGTCGACCGCATCCAGAAGGCGCTGAATCTGCAGGAAAAAGCGTTTGTCGGCAAGACCGGGATCATCAACGATGTCCCGCTCCGCTTCTACAACGAACCGGTCCGTCACAAAACTCTCGACCTTTTGGGCGACCTCTTTCTGATCGGCGTGCCTTTCAAAGGACATGTTCTGGCCGCACGGTCTGGACATAAGGCGAATGTCGCACTCGCTCGAAAAATGCGTGAGTTGTACAAAAAGAAACAGATCGCCTCACGCTACCCTAGCAATGGCGTCTTTTTTGATATCCAGTCGATCCTCAAGATCATGCCGCATCGCTATCCGTTCCTCCTGATCGACCGCGTGCTCGATCTCGAACCGGACAAGCGTGTGGTGGCGCTCAAGAATGTGACGATCAATGAGCCGTTTTTCCAG
The DNA here is from genome assembly GCA_016708025.1 of bacterium. Lineage (NCBI taxonomy): Bacteria > bacterium. The sequence goes on from JADJGQ010000001.1 coordinate 229,944, forward strand.
GGACATTTCCCGGCTCACCCGATCATGCCCGGTGTGCTGATCCTCGAGGCGATGGCGCAGGCAGGGGGGATCCTCCTGCTCAACGCGATCGAACATCCCGAAACGAAACTAGTTTATTTTATGTCCATAGATAACGCTAAATTCCGCCGGCCGGTAACTCCGGGCGACCAGCTCCGTTTCGAACTTGACATGCTGACGTTCCGTCGCAACACCTGCAAAATGAGCGGGCATGCCTTTGTTGGAGAAACCCTGGTGGCCGAGGCCGACTTCATGGCAATGGTGATTGACCGATGACCCAAGTACACAGCTCTGCAATCGTTTCCCCCAAAGCGCAACTCGCCGACAATGTGACCGTTGGCCCGTATGCCGTGATCGAAGAAAACGTCACGATCGAATCCGGCGCGGTGATCGGTTCATCCGTCCTGCTGGCCTCCGGTGCCGTGATCGGCAAAAATGTCAAGATCTCCCATGGTGCGGTGATCGGGACAAATCCGCAGGATCTGAAATTCGGTGGCGAGGTCACCAAGGCGATCATCGGCGAAAATACCGTCGTCCGCGAATACGCGACCATCAATCGTGGCACCAAGTACCACATGCAGACGGTTGTCGGCAAAAATTGCTTTATCATGGCCTATGCGCACATTGCGCATGACTGTATTGTCGGCGACAATGTCATTATGGCTAATTCCGTCAACCTGGCCGGCCATGTTGAGATCGATGATTATGCTATTTTGGGCGGCGTGCTCCCGGTTCATCAGTTTGTTAAGATCGGTGCCCACTGCATGGTAGGCGGCGGCTTCCGTGTTCCGCAGGACATCTGCCCCTACGCGCTGGTCGGTGGTTATCCGATCAAGGTTGTCGGAATCAATTCAGTCGGACTTCGTCGACGCGGTTTTGCCCCGGAGACCATTAAGCGTCTCGAGCATACCTTCAAAATCCTCTTCTTTTCCGGCCTTAACACGACTCAGGCGATCGAACGGATCAAAGGTGAGGTCGAGAGCTGTCCCGAAGTGGAGAATGTGCTGACATTCCTGACGCGATCGAATCGCGGCATTGTGAAATAGAGCTGTCGAATAAGGGAGACGTCGATGACGACTCCAAAACTCTTCTGGCTTTTCTCCCTGGCGGTCCTCCTGATCCAGGGTGTTCTCGCGTATCCCCAGCTCCCGGACCAAATGGTCACGCACATGAGTCTGGAGGGGGAACCCGATGGTTTCGGCTCAAAAAGCGGATTCTATCTCTCCTTTGGCCTGGCCGTCCTGCTGATTAATATCATGCCACCGCTCTTGTCGATCCTCCTGAAAAAACTTCCTGAATCATTGATCAACCTGCCGAACAAGGAATATTGGTTTGCCGATGCGACTCGCAAAGCGAAGAGCCACCGACCTGATGGTTGGTATGTTGGCCGCGACAATGGGGATGGTGAACGTGATGTTCATTCTAGTTTTCCAGCAGATGGCAGACCTGTCCATTGGGAATGCCCCTTCTATTCCTACGTGGCTTATCTGGTGCATCATTCCAATTCTGATCCTCTTTCCTCCGGTCCATCTCTTTAGGGCCTTTCGTGTTCCTGAGAATTAGGGCAGTCCGCACGCTCTGTTGACTCCTCAATCCACATTGCATATATTGTTTCGAACGGGAGTAGGAGGCATTTCATGTTTTTCCGGATTCTGCTGACAAGTCTGATTCTGTCTTCGTCATTATTCGCTCAGGCGAAAGTCGGGACGACCGGTGCGCAATTTCTGGAAATGATGCCCTCCGTTCGCTCCCTCGGCATGGGGGAAGTTGCCGCTCCATTGATCGACCGCCAATCCCATTACACTAATCCTGCTACGTTGGGTCTCTCAGGCGATTACGCGTTGTCTTTCACCTTTCGACCCATACCTTCTGAGTTAAGCAATTCTGGCAGCGGCGTTGACTATCAATCGTTGGGGCTTGCCAGTCATGTTGCTTCCTTGAAAAACGGATGGAATCTCCATCTGGGTCTCCAGGCGATCAGACTTTCGTCCGGGACATTGATCGAGCGAACATACCAACAAGGAACCTATGAAGGAACCGGCCGAGAATTCGAAGCCACTTCCAATGCTTATGCGGTGACAGCGGCACTATCCAGCGGTTCCCACATCGCCTATGGATTTGGAGGGACATTTCGCTATGTCGAGGAAGACTTCAATGACTTTACTGCCGATGGCATTGCATATGATCTTGGCGCTATCGTAAGAATTCCCCTAAAGACGGCTTCAGTTGCTACTCCGAAGCCCCGTCCCCTTACCAGTCTTACTGCCGGAATTTCATTGAAAAACATGGGTGCAGATATCGAATTCATTGACAATAGCTACCCGCTCCCATCCTCTCTGGTATTTGGACTGGCACTAGAAATGAACTTATCCAGGATCAGCCTGGTTGCGGCCATGCAGGAGCAGATGACCACCGAGCTCACAGAGGGCGAGGTTGGCCTTGGTCTGGAATGCGGACTCTATGATTTTCTCTGGCTCCGCCTGGGCCGCACACCCAACGGCGATTTCGACAATCTCGCCACTCTCGGTTCCTCTCTCTCCGTTCGCGGATTGCTCACACAAACAGTCTCCGCCGTCGCGGAATCATCTTCGAAAGGGCTCTTCAGTCGACTCGACTTGATCGCTTCCTATGCGACATCAATCGAAGACCGAGACGTGCTCAACAGCGGCATCGACTACTGGCAGATAGAGATAGTGCTCTAACGCGTTCTGCTGCAACCGGATATTTGCGCTTTCCTCGCGCCTCCGATTGTATTAGCTTCCTTCCCACTATGTCTCACCATCACCTCAGATTCCGGGAAATATGAGAAAGATAAAAACCGCCGTAGTTGGCGTCGGCGCCCTCGGCAAACATCACCTTCGCTGGATAGCCCAACTCGCCAATGCCGAACTGGTCGGCGTTTATGATACCGATCGAGAACGTGCCGCATCATACGCCAAAGAGTACAGTATCACTGCATTTGACACTTTGGAGCAATTGGCCGGTAGCGCCGAGGCTGTCTCCATTGCCGTGACAACCTCAGCCCACTTCGAGGTTGCCTCCCAACTGATCAAGCGTGGCGTCCACTGCCTGATCGAGAAGCCGGTGACATCGACTCACCAGCAGGCGCTCGACTTGATTGAAATGGGGAAAAGGCACGGAGTAAAGGTGGCTGTCGGGCAGATCGAAAGATTTAACCCCGCTGTCCAGGCTTTAGCCGCATATGACATTCGTCCCTCATTTATCGAGGCGCACCGTCTAGCCGCCTTTGATCCACGCGGCACCGATGTTGCCGTTGTGCTCGATCTGATGATCCACGACATCGACCTCGTATTGCATTTCGTCAAGTCACCGCTGGTTGATATCCAGGCCTCTGCGGTCGCAGTTGTCTCCGAGCATCCGGATATCGCCAACGCGCGTCTGACTTTTGAGAACGGAACGGTCGCCAATTTAACTGCTTCACGAATTTCTCTCAGACCGATGCGTAAATTCCGCATCTTCCAGCCCTCGGGCTATTTTTCGCTCGATCTGGCGGTCAAGCAGGCCGATGTATATCGTCTTGCGACGGGAGCCGATGACCACGGCATGCGTGTACCGCTCGGCAAGTCCGGCAAGGATATCCTCTATGTCAAGAAAGCCGACAGCGGCAAGGACATGCTGGGCGCCGAATTGGAATCATTCATAGATGCCGTCATCAATGACAGTTCGGTCGCGGTGTCGCTCGAAGAAGCTACCGAGGCGCTGCGCGTCGCTCTTGAAGTTGAACGGATCGGCATGAAAACGATCTCGCATCTGGTGGCACAGTCAAACTAAATGGACAGTTCTTCATTATTCATCTCGGCGGGAGACCCCTCGGGAGATAATGCGGCCGCTCGACTAGTCGCCTCGCTCAAGAAGGTGCGACCAGATTTGACGCTTTTCGGATTAGGCGGTCCGAAACTGAAAGCACACGGTCAGGAACTGCTTGCCGAACCTTCGGATCTGGCCGTCATCGGTTTCTGGGAGGTCGTCAAACGTTATCGTTTCTTTCGCGAGTTGATGCTGCGCACGGTGCGGGAGATCGAAACGCGGCGACCCAAATGCATTCTTCTCGTCGATTACCCCGGCTTTAATCTTCGCCTGGCCAAACGAGTCAAGAAACTCGGTATCCCGATCATCTATTACATCTCGCCGCAGGTCTGGGCATGGGGGAAAAAGCGGATCCCGGAAATTCGCGAACTGGTCGACCAAATGATCGTTATTCTCCCTTTCGAACAGCCATTCTATGAACAACATGGCATAAAAGCTGAATTTGTCGGTCACTACTTGCTCGAAGATATCCCTGCCGATTACCTCGCCTCGAGCATTCCGAACAAAAAACAGATCGCACTGCTCCCGGGATCGCGCCCGCAGGAAGTCGAGCGGATGCTCCTACCTATGCTAGAGGCCGCAGCGATGTTTAACGCTAAACATGGGACCACAGCCACTGTGGCCGCGATCGAGAATGGTTATGACTATGCATCAACGGTCGCTTCCTTTCAAGAACAGGGAATAAAGGTCGTGTTCAACGATGCCCGTCGCATCGTCTATGAGGCAGATCTGGTGGTGACCGCGTCCGGCACTGCAACACTCGAAACCGGCCTGATCGGGCGACCAATGATCATTGTCTACAAGACCGGTCTGATCACCTATGAGATCGCAAGACGACTTATTAAAATCCAATCGATCGGTCTAGTCAACCTGGTGCTCGGCAAAAAAGTTGTCCCGGAGTTGATTCAGCATGAGGCCACACCTGACCGCATTTTCTCTGAAATGGAACGACTCTGGACCGATCGCGGAGAATACGAAACGATACACCGAAATCTGCTGACTCTCCCATCGCTGCTGCATGGACATGGTGCCAGCGACCGTGCCGCGAAACTGGTGGCGAACTACCTATGATGCAGTTGTATCGAATAGTGGCCAATTTGATATACTGGACGGCCTTCAAATACTTCTGGTTTCGTTCCACTACAGATGAACTCTGGGCTGGACGTCTCCTCACTGAACTGCCGGCCAAAGCTGATATTTGGATGCATGCCGCGTCGGTAGGCGAAGTTCGCATTATCAGTCACTTGCTGGATTATCTACGTAGCGTCGATCCTACACTCACTTACCATATCACCGTGATGACTCGGACCGGCTATCAGACCGCCAAATCGGCCTGCGGTGATTTTGCAAAAATCTCGTATTTTCCGTTCGATGTCCCCATGCTCTGGCGAAAATTCCTCGACCGGATGCAACCCCGCATCGTGGTGATTGCCGAAACCGAGATCTGGCCGAACTTGATCGAAACACTGGAAATCCGTAAGATCCCTGTTGTGTTGGTCAACGGTCGACTCTCCGAAAAGGCTCACGGCCGCTATATTTTCGTTCGGGGTTCGATCGGCAAGCTCCTCTCCACGTACGATCATCTCTTCCTGAAAGGAAAGGATGACTATAAGCGTTACCAAGATCTCGGAGTCCCAGAAACTAGAATGACCCTGGCCGGTGACATGAAATTTGACGCTCCGTTAGTCGAACGGACCGCCGACCAGAAACAGGTGAGCCGACGCTTCCTTTCGGTCAATCCGGATCAGTTTCTCCTGGTCGCCGGTTCGACCCGACCTGGGGAAGAGGCGCAACTCATTGAGATCTATCGTAATCTGATCAACAACTTTCCGCAGTTGCGGATCGCCATCGTTCCGCGCCATATTGAACGAACCGAAGAAATCATGAGCATGATCCAGCAACAAGGTTTGAACGGACAGATCGCCGGCACGGATATCCTCCCCAGAGCCAATACTATTCGCGTCGTGAATCGTATGGGAATGCTGATAGATCTATTTGCCGCCGCAGACCTTGCCTTTGTTGGCGGAACGCTGGTGGATCTGGGAGGTCACAACCTGCTTGAACCGGTTTGGGCAGGGACCCCAGTCCTCTTTGGACCTTCGGTCTACAATGTCCGCGATGCCGCCGATTATATCACCGAACATCACTTCGGTGCTATGGTCCAGTCTGGTGCCGAATTGGAATCAGCGGTCGCTCAGGTCATCGTCGGCGATCGCACTTTCGCACGCAAAACCCGGTCAGATCTCTCCCAATCGGCAACTGCAATCGCCGGAAACCATATCCTGAAGCGGCTGGCCCATGCTTGAAAAGATCTGGAAGGCGATCCTCCGTCGCGGTAGCCTCTCGCTGCTGATGTTACCAGCTTTTCTGCTCTGGATCGTCTCGCTTTTCTATCGCGCGGGCTTTGCGCTCAAGCGCAGGATGGCTGGGAATCCGCTCAAGCTTTCTGTGCCGGTGGTGTCCGTTGGAAATATCACAGTCGGTGGATCCGGTAAAACGCCGATGGTCGAATTTCTCGCCCGCCATCTGGTCGATGCCGGCATTCGGGTGGCGATCGTTTCATCCGGATATGGTCGAACCAATGAAATCAGTTTTGTTGAAGAGGGGTACAAAGTACAGGAACGCTCTACCGATGACACCGGCGATGAGGTCATGCTCCTGGCGAATTCCGTTCCCGAGGCACACTTTTCCGTCGACCGCTCTAAAACCGAGGCCGCCAGACGGGTCGCCGAAAGTGGCCTGGTAGATGTTATCATCGTTGACGACGGCTTCCAGCACTTCAAATTGGCGCGCGATCTGGATATCCTTGCTTTTGATGCCGCAGTCCGCCCCCAGATGCTCCGTCCATTCCCCTATGGTATGCTCAGGGAGCCGGTTTCTGCGCTGAGCCGCGCCGATGTTATCATTATCACTCGCTCGAATTTTGCCAAGGACCGGACGGCCATTCGGAAAATGATCCAGAAGCACAACCCCAATGCGCCTTTGTATCATGCACACTTCTCGGTTACGGAACTGATCGGCTCGGATAAGCGTTACCCGGTGAAATATCTGGAGGATAAATCGGTCTTTCTGTTCGCCGGAATCGGCAATTTTCGGTCGCTGCGCAAACAAGTGAATTCGCTGGCCGGCGATCTGGACTTTGCACTCGAGCTGTCCGACCACCAGCAGTACGATCAGGCAATGTTGGAGAAGATCAAGAAACTGGCCGACGAGCATGAATCTGATCTGGTCCTGACGACCGGTAAAGACTGGGTCAAGCTGGGAGACTTTGATTTTGGCCGCGAGAGTTACTATCTTGGCCTTTCCATCGACCTTGACCCCGGTGAGGAACGACTCGTTTCCTACCTGACGGATAAACTTGGACTTCAGCCGCGAGAAAACTGATGAACCGCGATTTCGATATACTGGTGATCGGAAGTGGAATTGCCGGGCTGTTCTACGCTCTCCGCGTATCCGAGCACATGCCAAAGGCCCGCATCGCTCTTGTGACCAAAAAGGGGGAGACTGCCACCAATACCAATCGCGCCCAAGGCGGCATTGCCGCGGTCCTTTCTGGCACCGATTCTTTTGACGCGCATATCGCAGATACTCTGCGTGTTGGCTGTGGCATCTGTAAGAAAGAGGTGGTCGAGCGTGTGGTCGAGGCTGGTCCGGCAGTGATTCAGGAGCTGATGGATTATGGCGTCCGCTTCACCAAAGTCGATGGCCGCTTCGATCTTGGACGCGAAGGCGGGCATACCGCCAGTAGGGTTGTCCATGCATCCGATCTGACCGGCCGCGAAATCGAACGCGCCCTGCTCAGCGCCTGTCGCGCCAAGAACGATTCGATACAGATTTTCCGCGATCATATTGCTCTCGATCTTATCAAGACGACAGTCGGGGGACAGTCCTCCTGCGTCGGCGCCTTTGTCTTTTCTGAAGTCGGCCGACTGTTCACCGCCATCTACGCTCCGGTGACGATGCTTGCTACCGGCGGACTCGGCCAGGTGTACTATCATACTTCGAATCCGGAGATCGCCACCGGCGATGGCGTCGCTATGGCCTATCGTGCCGGTATCCCGGTCGCCAATCTGGAATTCATCCAGTTTCATCCGACTACTCTATACGCTCCTGGACGCGAGCCTTTCCTTATCTCCGAGGCAGTTCGTGGCGAGGGTGCTCGTCTCAAGTCGACTGATGGCCGCTATTTGATGGAGAATGCGCACGAACTGAAAGACCTCGCCCCGCGTGACATTGTCGCACAAACTATCGACAAGGAACTGAAAGCGAGTGGCGAAGAGTTCGTCTACCTCGATATCAGCCATCGCGATCCGGAATTTGTCAAACAGCGCTTCCCCAATATCTACGCCGAATGTCTCCGCTACGGTTTTGATATCACCGAGCGTCCCATCCCGGTCGTCCCGGCCGCACACTACGCCTGCGGCGGAGTGCTTTCATCGATCGAAGGTGAGACCAATCTCTCAGGGCTTTTCACAGCGGGCGAGGTTGCCATGACCGGCATGCATGGCGCCAACCGCCTCGCATCAAATTCACTGCTTGAAGCGGTCGTGATGGCCCGTTTTGCCTCCGAGAAATCGATCGATTATCTCAAGGGGATCGAGTTTAATCGCCCTGTTCAGGTTGAGAATGCGCTGCACTCGTCACTTGCCTATCCTCGCGAGAAGATTCTTATTGCTCATGACCGTCGCGAACTACGGCGCGTCATGTCCGACTTCGTCGGGATCGTCCGCACCGAGGATCGCCTTGCCCTGGCGCACGAGAAAGTCAATCAGATCAGGTCGGCGATCGACCAGTACTATTTCGCCACTCCGGCGACCTACAATGTGGTCGAGTTACGCAATCTGGCAACTGTCGCCGAATTGATCATTAGGAGCGCCATCTCCCGCCGAGAATCGCGAGGTCTGCATTACCTCGATGATCGACCTGGCTCCAATGATGCTTACCTGCACGATACCATTATCACGGAACAGAAAGGAACTGACAGTGGCCACCCATGAAATGGTGCTGATCCTTGATTTCGGCTCCCAGTACACCCAATTGATCGCCCGCCGTATTCGCGAGGCACACATCTATTGTGAGATCGTCCCCTTCAATGCCGATCTCTCCGCCTACCGCGAGCGCAATGTCCGGGGATATATCCTGTCCGGTGGCCCGTCTTCTCTCGCCGATGCCGATGCTCCGCGTGTCAGCCGTCAGTTCTTCGAATCCGGAGTGCCGATCCTGGCAATCTGCTATGGCATGCAGTTGCTGGCGGACGTTTTTGGTGGAAAATTGATGCGAAGTGAACATCGCGAGTACGGTCGCGCCACTTTCCGCCCCGATGATACCGCGCCGCTTTTTCGCAGTCTATCGCAGAAAAGTCAGGTCTGGATGTCCCATGGTGACTCGATAGTTGCCCTGCCGCAGGGATTCCATGTGACCGGGGAAAGTGATGGCCTCGCCGTTGCGGCGATCGCCGATGAAACCCGTCACATCTATGGCGTGCAGTTCCACCCGGAGGTCCACCACACCGCGGAGGGAAAGCAGATCCTCCACAACTTCCTTTTCGATATCTGCCGCCTGCAGGGAGATTGGACCACCGAATCATTCGTTGATGAATCCATCAACCGGATCCGCCAGCAGGTTGGAAATGGTAAAGTCCTCCTCGGTATCTCCGGCGGAGTAGATTCGACCGTGGCCGCAGTACTCCTGCACCGAGCCATCGCCGAACGGCTACATGCGGTCTTCGTCAATACCGGCATGCTACGTAAGAACGAATTCGAAGATGTCACCGTTATGCTCCGCACGCTCGGAATCAACCTCTATCCGGTCGATGCCTCCGAACTTTTCCTTACCCGACTGGCCGGGGTAGAGGATCCCGAAAAAAAGCGCAAGATCATCGGCGCCTCTTTCATTGATGTCTTTGAAGCTGAAGCAGAGAAGATCGGTGATGTCGATTTCCTGGGGCAGGGGACGCTTTACCCGGACGTGATAGAATCGACTTCCTTCAAGGGGCCATCGGTCACCATTAAGTCGCACCACAATGTGGGCGGGCTGAAAGAGCGGATGAAACTTCGCCTGGTGGAACCACTCCGCGAGCTGTTTAAGGACGAGGTACGAGTGGTTGGGCGAAAGCTGGGCCTTCCCGACCAGTTCATCCGACGACACCCGTTCCCCGGCCCGGGGCTGGCTGTTCGCATTCTGGGCGACATCACCAAAGAGCGGTGCGACCTGCTACGTGAGGTTGATCACATTTTCATCGAAGAACTGCTCCGTCACAACATCTACGATGATATCTGGCAAGCTTTTGCCGTCCTGCTCCCGGTCAAGGCAGTCGGGGTGATGGGAGATGAACGAACCTACGAGAATGTCGTCGCCCTCCGAGCGGTTACCTCGGTTGACGGCATGACCGCCGATTGGGCACGTATCGACAACGATATCCTGGCCCATATCTCCAACCGGATTATCCGGAATGTCCGCGGCGTCAATCGGGTCACGTACGACATCTCGTCCAAGCCGCCTGCGACCATTGAGTGGGAATGAGGGCCACCCTCCTCTTGGCCCGGCTCAACATTCTTTTTGACTCAGTCGCTTAAACTGCGCTACTTTGCGGCATCATGACCGACCGCACCATCCTTGCAATCGACTACGGCACCAAACGGATCGGATTGGCGAAATCCGATCCTATGGCCGTGATCGCCTCGGCACTGAAGACTCTCGAGGTCCGCTCGATATCCGAAGCTGTCACTATGGTTGCCCAGGCAATAGCCGAGTATGATCCGAAAACGGTGGTGGTCGGCTATCCACTGCTCGCCTCCGGCGACAAGAGCAAGAAATGCGAAGAGATCGACCAGTTTATTGCCATGCTTTCCACGCATTATCACGGACCGATTGTTCGCGTAGATGAAGCTGACAGCTCGCGTGAGGCGACCTCAATCCTCCGTGCCCACGGACAGCGTGTACGCAAAGACAAAAAACGGGTCGACCGACTGGCCGCTGTCATCATTCTCCAGCGATATCTGGAGGAACTCCCTGAAAACTGAACCAAACATCCAGGTCTGGGAATATCTCTGGTATGCCGCCACCACGATCTTCCTTTTGGTAGTCGGCGTCTGTCTGTTGTTCCTCAGAATGCTCGGCTGGATTCTCAGGCGCCTCAAGAAGCCCGGAATTTCGTGGGCAATGGCGGGCGCGGTATCGTTGCTAGTTGGGATACTGGCGATATCCGCAATTTCATACCTCTACTTCAACAGCAAGGATCTTGGCGGCCAGGTAATCGAGGTTCAAGTGACCACCGGTGATACCTTTGGGGCGGTCGCCGATCGTTTGGTCAAAGAAGGCGTGGTCTCTAATCGTTGGTCACTGATCCTCCCGGCACGTTTGCTCAAAGTCGACCGGAAACTCCGCTCCGGAATATACGTTTTCACTGGCCAGAATTCTGCCCGGTCAGTCCTCGACAAACTCAATCAGGGTGATGTCAAGCTGACCGAAGTGACCATTCCTGAGGGGATGCCCATTTGGAAGGTCGCGGCTACCCTGCAGACCAGGCTCCTTCTGGATTCTGCCGCGCTGATGCAGCTCAATCTGGATCGTCCGTTTCTCGACAGCCTGGAGATCCCATATCTCGAGGGTCATCTATTCCCGGAGACATATGCCTTCGATCCGGGTGTTTCCCTTCGGTCGGTAGTGAGGGAGATGGTGCAGATGTTTAAGCAGAAGACAGATTCCCTTTGGGCAACGCAGACTGCAACCGGTCTGAACAAATACCAGACACTCACCCTTGCATCCATCATTGAAGCGGAGACTCCCCTGGCATCCGAACGCACCAGAGTTGCCTCAGTGTACCTGAATCGACTTCGAATCGGGATGACGCTGGATGCTGACCCGACGGTTATTTACGGTCTCGGCGGACTGGATCGTCCGTTGCTGCGCGACGATCTCGACAGCGTGACCATATATAACACCTATCGGATCGCGGGCTTGCCGCCGACGCCGATCAACTCCCCGGGTCTGGCATCTGTTCTGGCGGCGATGAACCCCGATGGCTCTGATTATCTCTTTTTTGTCGCAGATGGTACCGGTGGGCACATCTTCTCGCGTACCAACGAAGAACACAATATGGCGCGACGCCGCGCTCGGCTGAACCAGCCTCGCTGACCAAAAGAAAAGGCGGAACCAGAAATCCCGGTGCCGCCTACGGTCCTCCCTGACTCGTTAACTTCTATACCTCAACCTCGTCGATCGCCCCCAGGCGAGTGAGATTGTACTTCTTGATCTTGCGCCAGAGAGTGGTTCTTCCGATCCCCAGATCCTGCGCGGTCTTCGTAAAATTCCAGTCATTTTCCGACAGCGTTTTGACGATCAACGACCTTTGCTCGGTGTCCATGCGTCCACCCCGGAAAGTGAGCGTCATCCTGGTCGGTACTTCCACTTCAACGACCGGTCGATCCCCGGCAATGAAGATCACATCGTTGATATCGATCTGATTGTTCATGCAGAGTGCCGCGCCGCGTTTGAGTGTATTTTCCAGCTCGCGGACATTCCCCGGCCACCTGTGCCCAAGCATCTTGTCGACCGCCCGACGAGTGATCGTGACCGTATGCCCCTTCATCTCGTGCGAGATTTTGCGCAGGAAATAGTCGATAAGCATTTCTATATCTTCCAGCCGATCGATCAGCGGCGGAAGGGTTAGTGGGATAACATTCAGTCGGAAATAGAGGTCTTCGCGGAAAGTTCCTTCCTGGACCATGATCTTCAGATCCCGGTTGGTGGCGGCCACGATCCGGACATTCACTTTCTTCGATTCTGTCGCTCCAACTGGCCGTATTTCGGATTCCTGGAGGAATCGCAGCAACTTCGCCTGGGTCGACATCGGGATATTCGACACTTCATCCAGGAAAAGCGTGCCATCATGTGCTTCCTCGAATAGACCTTTCTTCGACTGATACGCGTTAGTGAACGACCCCTTGACATGGCCGAACAACTCAGACTCGAGCAGAGTCTCCGGAATAGCGCTGCAATCGACCGCTACGAATCGGCCTGCTCGCCGGCTGGAGTGGTGGTGGATCGCCCGCGCAAACAGTTCCTTTCCTGTGCCGGAAGGCCCGGTGATCAAGACCGTGATGTCGGTCGGAGAGACCCGCTGGGCAGTCTCCTTAAGCTGGGACATGATCTTGGAGATCCCGATAATATTATCGAAACCATAGTTCATGGCGACATGCTGTCGCAGTACAGTGATCTCACGTTTCATCAGTCTGCGTTCAACGGCCTTCTGGACTTTGACTAGCAGATGTTGATTGGAGAATGGTTTGGTGAGATAATCGAAGGCGCCGGCCTGGATCGCCTCAACGGCGCTTTCGATAGTCCCATAACCGGTGATCAGGATGATCTCGGTATCCGGTACGGTTGTCTGGACCGAGCGAATCACATCGATCCCCGAATCATCGCCGATCCGCAGATCGGTGATCACCAGGTCGAATGAGTGCTGGCGAATCAGCCCCAGACCGTCAGCGGCGGTCGCGGCCTGCATCACCTGAAATTGTTCGCTCGCCAGTACCGAGACTATGCATTCACGGCTCATCTTCTCATCGTCGATGACCAGGATGCGGATCTCGCTGTTGACGGTGCTGCTGTTCATGGGTCATTTATCCTTATGGTGCGTCAGGATGGTTTCAAGCTTGCTGCCGTCGCCGGCACAGTGATATACGGAGAAGCCGAGAAGGCGTCCGAGCGATTCAACATACTCTCCCCATTCGGTCGCGCAGTGCAGATGATTGGTCGTATGGGTTGAGGTCGTTTCAAATCGTACCGTCAACCGCTGCTCATCGTCCACTTCGAAATTTACCGAGGTCGCTGTGGCAAAGCCACTCGAGGTCAAATGGATCTCCAGGATAGTTTCGTATAAAACTGCCAGTGCCTCGGGCGGAACCGCCAGCTCGATCTTCGTCGCCCACTGCTCCGTCATGGTAAGGTGGCGGCTTGGGTGGTGGATCGCCGCATGCGTGACTGTCTGCCGCAACTCCTCGGCCGGATTGATCCGCTCTCGACGGAGACTGTCGAAAACCGTCAGCAATTGGTAGCGATGCACTACCTGTTCCAGTTCAGTTGTCTCTTCCTGAATCAGTCGGAGCAATTCGGTCTCCGGATGTCCGGGTTGCCAATTAATGATCCCCTCCAGATGGTGGGCCGTCGAATGAAGCGCCTGCGTGGCGCGGCGAAGTGACTCGATAAACCGCGGATACATGCTGCCGGCCAGGTCGTTGGCTTTCATCTCCTTCGGTCGAAAGGTCACGAGGGAGAGATCGATATCGTCGACCCGAATATTCTCCGCATGCAATAGATGCCCCGCCAGCAGGTCACCGAATGATCGCATAGCCCGGCTGAACTCATTCTTCACCAACTCGTTGCAGTCTACCGAACAGATCGCACAGAATGGCCCGTTGGCCGCCACGATCCTTCCGGAACACCGATTGACGACCAGTGCAGGCGACTCCGAATTCAAGTGTGCCGCCAGTCGCTTGGCCACCTCCTGGACCCTTGCGACAGCCGAACGGAATCGTCCGGTGAGCAGCGAGAAGTCATCCGCTGTACGATCGAATGGGTCGCCGTAGTCGCGGCCGATCATTCCGAAAGTGAGCGGTCTGCCGTTCAACTCTCCCAGGCGAATCGCATGCACGCGACTGCTGGTGAAACTGCCGGAGGCCAGCCGCTGACGATGCGAGTAGACCGCATTGTCATGCAGGTAGGATGCCTCAAGCTGGTCGGCATTGAGTAGTGGAACGGATTCAGGGTGAAGGTATTCTCCATCAAACATGAGAAAACTGATGCAGTGTGATGGTACGAGCGTATCGAGAAGCTGCTTCTCGCTATCGCTCAACCAGCCACGAGTGGAAACGCTGATAAGAAGTGAAACAATGCCGGCTTCAGTTGCCTGGTCGGAAAGACGAAGGTCATTCCGCGATGTGGCAATGCGGTCAGCCAGTTCCGCTTCAAGGTGAAACTGCCCGGGTGTCATAGTCCCATATTTCCTTGTTTCATTATGGTACATGTAGTTGAAATGTCGGAACACTCGGCGATAACTTTAGCGGCCCAAACAACTTATTTGTCCCAATACGCACAGTTTCACAGTTTCATTTTTAGCCCTTGACGGCCTCCCTGGGGTTGCGTAACTTCACCCATGCCACTCTCAAACGCTCAAGTAGAGCATATTGCCCGTCTCGCACGGCTCAATCTCACCCCACAAGAGGTCGAACTTTACACCACCGAACTGACGGTGATCCTTGAGTATATCGATCAATTGAAAACGGTGGATACCGAGGGAGTGGAACCCCAAAACCAGTTCATCACGGCCGAGAATGTGTTCCGCGACGATATCGCCGAACCTTCCCTGCCGCGCGACCAGGCACTCGCCAATGCACCGCTTCAGGATGGGGAATTTTTCCTCGTGCCAAAGGTAATTGGGGGATGAAACCAAAAGTTCTCGCAGTCATTCCGGCGCGATTAGGGTCCCGGCGGTTTTCCGGTAAGGTGTTGTACCCCTACCAAGGAAAGCCGCTTCTCTTTTATGTCTGGAATGAAATGCGCAAAGCCAAACGGGTCGACCGACTCGTCATCGCCACCGACAGCAAAGAGATCCAGTCCGTGGCCGAGGAGTTTGGCGCCGAAGTCTTCCTTTCGAAAAAGAAACATCTCTCCGGTTCGGATCGCGTGGCTGAAGCCGCCGCCAGGATCGGTGGCGAGATAATCATCAATATTCAGGCGGACAATCTGACTCTCCCCGCCAAAGTGATCGACAAAGGTGTCGAACTGATGCGCAAGTCCAAGGGGAGCCTGTTTGCCACCACCGCCACGCCGATCAGGTCTGAGGAAGAACTCTACGACCCCAATACCGTCAAAGTGGTCTGCTCACAGCAGGGTTTAGCCCTCTGGTTCTCTCGATATCCGATCCCATTCATTCAGCACCCAAGCTCAAACGAGCGACTCGCCCAATATCATTATCTGAAACATATTGGCGTCTACTTCTTCCGGCGCAAGGGGCTAGAGGCTTTTGCCAAATGGCGCCCTTCGGAGCTGGAGAAGATGGAATCGCTGGAACAGATGCGCATCTTGGAACACGGGGGCAGGATCGGCTTGTTTGAGAGTAAGGTACGATCGGTCTCGGTCGATACGCCCGATGACATTCGCAAGCTGGAATTAGTCTAACACAGGGAATAGATATGTCTGCCACTGACTCAACCAAATATGTCTTTGTGACCGGCGGTGTGGTTTCATCGCTGGGCAAAGGGATTGCCGCATCCTCTCTCGGCTTTCTCCTGCACAAGCGAGGACTGAAAGTCCGCTCGATCAAATTCGACCCGTATCTCAATGTCGACCCCGGGACCATGAATCCGTTTCAGCATGGCGAAGTGTTTGTACTCGACGATGGCTCTGAGACCGATCTTGATCTTGGCCATTACGAACGCTTCCTCGACCAGTCTCTGGACAAGGCGAACAATGTCACCACCGGACAGGTCTACCACACAGTAATTTCCCGGGAACGGCGTGGCGATTATCTCGGCGCTACTGTGCAGGTCATCCCGCACATCACTGAAGAGATCAAAAGCAGGGTCCGCAAAATCCCCCCGCATGTGGAAAAGCCGGATGTCGTCATCTGCGAGATAGGCGGTACTGTAGGCGATATCGAATCTCTACCGTTTTTGGAGGCTATTCGCCAGATCGGGATGGAAGAAGGACATGACAATGTCCTCTATATCCATGTAACTCTGGTCCCACACCTCGCCGCGGCCGGAGAGTTTAAGACCAAACCGACCCAGCACTCTGTCAAGGAACTCCGCGAGATCGGTATTCAACCGAATATCCTTCTCTGTCGCTCATCGAAGCCGCTCAACGAAGGTCTTCGCCAGAAAATATCTCTCTTCTGTTCTGTTCCGGCGCGCAATGTGATCGCCGCCGAAGATGTCCCCACCATTTACGAGGTGCTGCTCCATTTCCATGACCAGCAGCTTGACCAGATCGTCTGTGACCATTTCCGGTGGAATGTCCCAGAACCGGATTTGACCGAGTGGAGTGAGATGGTGCACACGATCAAAAATCCACGTCGGCATATCAAGATCGGTATCTGCGGGAAGTATGTGAATCTCAAAGACGCCTACAAATCGATCATTGAGTCCTTTGTGCATGCCGGTGTCACTTCCGATGCCGAAGTAAGTCTTATCTGGATCAGTTCCGAAGATATCAAGCAGGGGGGAGCCGGCAAGTTCCTCTACGATGTTGATGGACTTTTGATCCCCGGTGGCTTTGGCGAACGGGGAGTGGAAGGGAAGATCGAGGCCATTCGCTATGTCCGCGAACGGAATATCCCCTTCTTCGGTATCTGCCTGGGAATGCAGTGCGCGGTCATCGAGTACGCTCGAAATGTCTGCGGCCTCGAAGATGCCCACAGCTACGAGTTTTATCGCGATCTCAAGCACCCGGTCATCCACCTGATGGCCGATCAGGAAGGAGTCACTGAACTTGGTGGCACCATGCGTCTCGGCGCCTACCCCTGTATACTGCGCAAGGACAGCAAATCGTATGAGGCCTACGGTGCGACGGAGATCTCCGAACGTCACCGCCATCGCTATGAATTGAATAATGCTTACCGGGATATGCTGGTAGACAAGGGCCTCCTCATGGCCGGTGCATCACCGGACAACCGGCTGGTCGAGATCGTTGAGGTCCCGACACACCCCTGGTTTGTCGGTGTCCAGTTCCATCCGGAGCTAAAATCTCGCCCGCTCCGCCCACACCCGCTGTTTAGAGAGTTCGTCCGAGCGGCTGTCCAATACCATGAAACCCGTGGCGGACATCTTCTGGCCGAGTCTCCTGACCATCAGGATGTTATCCAGCGCACCAATTCGTAAGTCTTCCGTTCCGGGGTCGGTTCGACCGGCCCCGGAACCAACTCCCCTCCTCCCGTTGCATTGTCATCCAAGCAGTTAGGGAAAGTTTATCCCGTTGACAAGGGAGGGCCGCTTGCGTATGCTTTCGGTCTGTAATCACGTATGACAGGAACTAGATGAATCGCATTATCCGGCTTTTTGGCCTGTTCGCTTTGGTCCTGATATCTGCCTCTGCGGGGATCGCACAACAATCTCCATCTGCGGCAGATTCTCTGGCCATGCAGCTCCTTCCGGCCACATTCGATCGACCGATCAACCCCGATCTTTACCTTATCCGTCCGGGTGAGGTCATCCGAGTCACTTTCTTGCAGAGCAGCCTCAGCGCGCTCCAGCTCGAGATCAGCTCCGATGGTCAAATTGTCCATCCCAGCCTGGGGATCATCGACCTTCGCGGCACTACTCTCGCCCAGGCGAGAGAAAAGTTGGTTGAACCGCTGCGATCCAGGTATAACGTCAAAGATATGGTCCTAACCGTTGGTGAACCCCGCCCGATTTCGATATCCATTACTGGTGCCGTGCGCTCACCCGGCTTTTACCGAGTGTACAACTCGCAACGGGTCTCCGATGCCTTGGCCCTTGCCGGCGGGATCACCTCCGATGGCTCCACCCGGAATATCGTCCTCTCCGGCGGACCGAAACCGCTGGCCGTCGACCTGGACCGTGCCCTCTATCTTGGTGATGATGCCGCCAATCCCTCTCTCTATGCCGGTTACCATCTCGATGTACCCGTCAAGTCGGCCGAGGCCGTACAGGTGCTTGGCGAAGTACTCCGGCCCCGTGAGATTGAGTTGCGACCAGACGATGATCTCTCCACTCTCCTCGATTTGGCCGGCGGTTTGACCTCCAGTGCAGACTCTGCGGCTATTCGCCTCCTGGGTCAGTCGGACCGCAATATCTGGCAGCCAGGCATGATCAAAGCCAAAGATATCATTCAGGTGCCACGTCGAAGTGCGAGCGCTGCACAAGGCGTATCGGTGCTTGGCGAAGTGAAGTCACCCGGTAGATTCTCACTCCAATCCCCGCTGACTCTAAGCCAGGCGCTGGAGATGAGCGGCGGACCGACTGAGGATGCCAATGTCGGACGAATAACTGTCTTTCGTATTGCGGAGACTGATCAGTACACACACGCTTCCCGTGAACGATACCCGATCATCGCCGCCAACGAAGATTTTCTCAATATCCAATTGAAGCCGATGGATTCCGTTTTCGTGCCCCGCAAACTTGGTTGGGTTCGCGTCAGCGGGCCGGTCAAAGCACCGGGCCTGTTCCCGTATGTCGAGGGGAAAGACGCTGAATACTACATCTTCACTGCCGGCGGGATGCTCCCGACTGCCGACCCCGAAAAAGTCGGACTGGTCAACCGCATCTCACATGTACGTCGCCTCGTGTCAGTCAATACCCGTGTGCTGGATGGTGACGAGGTTGTGGCCCAACTGCGATTGGTGGCACCATGACCGAACCACGCGAAAACAATGTCTGGCTCTTCCTCGAATTGATGGCCCGTCGCCGTGGGATGATCATTGGCCTAACCCTGCTCGCGACCGTCGTTGCCGCAGTGATCTCGCTGGTCCTTCCCAAATGGTATCAGGCCGAGGCGCTTCTGCTTCCACCAAAAGATGTCTCTACCACCATGGAAAGCCTCTCGCGTCTTGAGGAAGTTATTTCCGTGACCGGCGGACTGAATCTTCCTGTGATGGTGACTCCCTCTGATGTGTATGCGCGCATCCTTCGAAGCAGGACCATCTCTGATCGGATCTCCGCACAATTTGATCTTCAGCAGCGCTACGAAACTGCCACTCGCACGGAAACCTATGACGCCTTGATGAAACATGCCGTCTTCCGCGTCACCGAAGAAGGACTGCTCAGCATTCAGGTGGAGGACAAAGTTCCGGAGACTGCCGCAGCTATTGCCAACGCTTTTGTTGATGAGATCAATCGGGTCAATCAGGAAATAGTCACCGGCAGAGCACGCAAAAATCGCGAATTCATCGAGGGGAGACTCAACCAGGTTCGTACCGAACTCGATTCCGCCCGCGCCTCACTTGAGCATTTCCAGCGCACCTATCGGACGGTCGATTTCGATGAACAGACTCGCCTCGCCATTGAGCAGGCAAGTAACCTGAAAGTCTCGCTTGCCCAGACTGAACTCGACCTGCAAATCGCCGAGCAGTCGCTCGGAAAAGACCATCCTGACCTGATGGTCCGTCGCCAGCGTCGGGCCATTCTCAAGCAACAGCTTGAGCGCCTGGAGGTCGGCGGAGCGGATTCCTCCTATTTCTCGCTGCCGGTCGCATCCATCCCGGCTCTGCGTGGCCAGTACGAAATGCTCTACAGCAAAGTGAGAGTCTCTGAAGTGCTCTTCAACACTTTGCTTGAGCAGTTGGAACAGGCCAAAATCCAGGAAAGCAAGGAGTCGCCCACAATCTCAGTTTTGGATCGCGCTTCGGTGCCTGAGTTACGCAGTCGCCCGAAACGAACCCTGATAGTCGGTGGCACTTTCCTGCTCTCGCTCATCTTTTCGATTTTTCTCGCTTCGCTGTTTGAATATATGGACCGGCTCCAGGAGCGTCGCCCCGAGGATCACGAGCGCGCCCAGTATGTAGCCGGGGCCTTTTTCGGCTGGCTTCCCGGGGTGAAACGCAATCCACGCGGCTCATCCCCTTCCTCTCGACGCGACAAGGAGTAAATGATGTCATCTTCCATAGTTTCATCCTCAGCCAGGATCGGTAGCGGCACCACCTATGGCCAATTTTGTGTCATCAGCGATCAGGTAACGATCGGCGCCGGCTGCGTCATCGGCAATCAGGTGATCATCCACGACGGCACTACCATTGGCGACAATGTCCGGATCGATGACGGCACCGTGATCGGCAAACGCCCGATGCGCGCCGCCAACAGCGCCGTCACTTCCGACAAAGAAGTCCCTGCCTCGAAGATCTCCGCGAATTGCATTATCGGAACACATGTCGTTATCTACCGCGGATGCGAAATAGGGAATAAGGTCCTCGTCGCCGATCTCTCCACCATTCGCGAAAATGTCACTATCGGCGACTTCACCATCGTTGGGCGTGGAGTTGCGATCGAGAATTTCTGCAAGATCGGCAGTTACGTAAAACTTGAGACAAACGTTTATATCACCGCTTATTCGGAGCTGGAAGATCGCGTGTTTGTCGCCCCGTGTGTAGCTACCTCGAACGACAACTACATCGGTCGCTCCGAAGAACGCTTCAAGCACTTTAAAGGTGTCACTATCAAGAAGGGAGGGCGCGTCGGCGTTAATGCCACCGTGCTTCCCGGAATCACTATAGAGCAAGATACTCTGGTCGCTGCCGGTGCGTTGGTCACCAAAGACACACCAGCCGGTAAGATCATCGCCGGTGTGCCGGGCAAAGTATTCCGCGATGTTCCGGAAGAGCAGTTACTGAAAAACCAGGGTTGGAAGGAGTAATTCGTATCATGGGAGTCCCGCTACTTGACCTCACCCGCCAATATGCCTACCTGAAGCCGGAATTGGACAAGGCGGTTATCAATGTCCTCACCCACGGCAAGTTTATCCTTGGACCAGAGGTCGCCGAACTCGAGAAGCAGATCGCCGCTTACTGCAAAACAAAGTATGCGATCGGCGTTGCCTCCGGAACTGATGCCCTGATGGTAGCTCTCCATGCGTGCGGTGTTGGCCCCGGCGATGAAGTCATCACCTCAAATTTCTCCTTCTTTGCATCGGCTGGTGTGGTTGCCCGTCTTGGTGCGACACCGGTCTTTGTTGATATCGAGCCGGACAGCTACAACATCGATCCGAAACTGATCGAAAAAGCGATCACCAAAAAAACTAAAGTGATCATGCCGGTTCATCTCTTCGGCCAGTTGGCTGATATGGACCCGATCAACGAAATAGCCAAGAAGCACGGACTCAAAGTTGTCGAAGATGGCGCCCAGTCGATTGGTGCAGAGTACAAAGGACGTCCCTGTGGCTCGATGGGTGACCTTGGTTGCTTCTCTTTCTTCCCCTCAAAAAATCTTGGTGCTGGTGGCGATGCCGGCATTATCACCACAAACAGCGAAGAGCTGTATGAACTCTGCCGCATTCTCCGCGAGCACGGTCAGAAGCCGCAATACTATCATCGCATCGTCGGCTACAACTCCCGACTCGATACCATTCAGGCCGCCATGCTTTTGGTCAAATTGCCGTATCTGCGGAAATGGTCCGAAAAACGGATTGAACATGCCAAACGCTACGACAAAGAACTGGCTGGTGTCCCCGGAATAATGACTCCGCCCGTGATGCCGTACAGCACTTTTCATATTTACAACCAGTACACGTTGGCTTCACCAAAGCGCAAGACGGTTTTCGAAGGGCTCCGCGCTGCCGGAATCGGTACCGCCATCTATTATCCGGTTCCGTTCCATATGCAGGATTGCTTCAAGTATCTTGGATACAAGGAAGACCAGTTCCCGCATTCAACTAAAGCCGGCGATGAGGTCTTTTCGATCCCGATCTATCCCGAAATGACCGAACAGGAACAGACCGAAGTGATCGCCACGGTCAAGAAGCTGGCGACCGCGTAAGGGAGACTGCTTCCTGAATACACGGAAAGCTGAAAGGACCGGCCACGCCGGTCCTTTTGTCTGAACGATATGACTGACAAACCCACCATCAACTCCGCCTCAACTCGCTCAATTGCCGCCATCGTAGGTGTGGCCGGGGTGGTCTTTGTCTCCAAACTGCTGGGACTTGGCAGAGAGATAGTGGTCGCCGATAGGTTCGGAACTTCCGCCGAATATGATCTTTATCTCATCGCGATCATGCTCCCTGCCTTGGCCTACGGCATCATTAATTTCGCTTCGTATTTCTTGCTCGTCCCGTATCTCACTCGCTTTCTCGAGAAAAGGCCCGCTGATGGCGGATGGCGGTCGATCTGGGGGCTGTTCAATCGAAGTATTCTCTTCTCGCTTGCAATTGCTTTCCTCATCATGCTCGGTGCGCCATTTCTGATGCGGATCTGGGCGGGAGATTATGGTGGCGTGGAATTCAAATTGATCGTCTTTTACTGCCGGATCATTGCGCTGATGGTCGTTCTTGGAACTTCCGAAGCCTATCTCCGCGCGCTGTTGAATGTCCGCCACGTTTTCACATGGCCAGCCGGCGGCTATATCGTCGAGAATATTTTGTTCATTACCGCAGTAGTGCTTTTCCATAACCTCCTCGGCGTCGGAGCAATTATTATTGGCCTGCTCGGGGGGATGATCGGACAGAATATCTTTCTCGCGGCGCGTCTTATCCCCTCAGGCGGTATCGCCAAATATCGCCTTTCTCTCAAGACTGAGCATATGGATGGGATGGTCTCGACCATCCTGCTCTTACTCGGCATCGAACTGGTCAACCGATCTTATTTCCTGTTTGACCGTTTTGTCGCCACAGATTTTGGTGTCGGAATCATTTCATCGCTCAACTACAGTCAGGTACTGGTGCAGTTGCCCGATGCGGTGGTCGGTTTCGCGATCGCTTCGGTTGTTTTCCCAAAATTCGCCGGCGCCGATCTGAGCAAACAGGATAACGCTTTCGGCAAGCTGTACCGGAATGCCATTGTCGGGGGGATGCTCCTGACCATTCCTCTGGCGGCGTTTTTTCTGGTCAATGCTACCGATCTCGTGCAAGTAGTCTTCTTTCGCGGACGGTTCGACGCGAGTTCAGTCGAGATGACCGCAACGCTGTTGCGTCCCTATACTCCCACAATTGTCGCACTCTTTGTGATCTCCACCTCCCTGCGAGCGGCGTATGGACAGGGGTGGACCAAGCAGGTGCTCTATCTTGCACTAATCGCCCTGGCCGTCAAGGCGACAGCAACTCTCGTTTTGCCGGGCTTCATAGGTTACCCCGGAATTACCGTCGCGACTTCGATTTCGTTTACCTTGATGGCGGTCGGTTTGTTGCTCCTTTGCCTGACAAAGATCCGCGCCAATGCGGACATCTCTTTACTACCGGGCATTCTCAGACTGATTTTGGCTGGGGCGATCTCTGGCCTTGCTGGCTATCTTTTTGCAAGTCCGATCGATTCGTTACTTCCCGGCAACTCCTTCGGGGAGGCCGTCGGCAGGCTGGCCATCTCCGGCCTGACGATTCTGGCCGCCTTTTTAGCGGCCGCATTGTTATTTGGCTTCCGTCCCTATTTCGCATTATTATTCCGGCGGAAATATGTCAGCTAAACGGATCGTCATATTCGGGTTTGCCCAGTCAGTGCATATTCAGCGATGGGTCGCTGGACTGCAATCGCGCGGCTATGAGATCAAGTTGATCTCGCTGGGCGGGGAGAAGCTCCCCAACACTGAAACGGTTATCTTCCCGCATGACTCCCGCGCCGAATATATCTGGAAGTCCGGAGATGCTGTCCGCGAGGCGAAGAAGTTTGATCCCGCCCTGGTGCATGTGCACTATGCCGGCGGATTCGGTCTCTGGTCATGGCGCATGGGATTCAAACCGACTGTCATCTCCATCTGGGGAAGTGACCTTCGCGAATTCTCCAAAAGCTGGCCTAAACTCTCCTTCCTTCGCGCGACCCTTAATCAAGCAACGGCCCTGACCGTTACCAGCCGCTTCCTGCTGGAATCGACCAAGTCGCTTTTCCCTGATCTGGAGAAACGACTCGAGTTCATTCCGTTTGGTGTTGAACTCCCCAACGAGGTTCCACCACTCCCGGCCGGCCCCCCCAGACTCTGCTTTATCAAACATTACGAGCCGACCTATGCGCCGGATATCCTGATCAGGGCAATGGCCGAAGTGAAGAAAGAGATTCCCGACATCCGCCTCTCCATGGCCGGAAAGGGAAGCATGGCTCTCCAACTGCAAGAGATGATTCAGTCCCTGGATCTTGAGGACCAGGTCAAACTGGTCGGATGGATCGACAAAGATTGGGTCTATCACTTTATTGCCGAGCACAATTTCATGGTGATGCCGTCGCGCAACGAGGCATTCGGCGTCGCCGCCTTAGAGGCCGCCGCATGCGGACGACCGGTGATCGGCACCACTGTCGGAGGGATTCCGGAGGTCATTCTCAGCAATTTGACCGGCATCCTGGTCCCGCCGGATGATCCGACCGCCCTTGCCGAGGCTATCATCAAACTGGCCAAAGACCGCGCCCTGCAGCAGCAGATGGGAGAGGCCGGACAGCGCTATGTGCTGGCCAATTACACCTGGGATAAATCGCTCGACCTGATGTGCAGCCTCTACGAAAGACTGACCGATGCCGCCAATCGCTAAGATACCGCTCTACGATCTGGCTCTCAGTCGAGCCGCAATTGCAGAGACGACTGCGACGCTCAGATCCGGGTGGCTTGCCACCGGTGCAAAGGCGAAGGCATTCGAGTTGAAGATCGCCGCTCATTGCGGGATCAGACATGCCGCGGCGGTCTCGTCGGCCACGGCGGGTTTGCAGTTGGCCCTGTATCTGGCGGCATTCAAAGGTGGTTCCGAAGTTATCACCACGCCGTACACGTTCATTGCGACCACGACTTCCATCATCGCGGCTGGGCTCACTCCCGTCTATTGTGATATTGACCCGGATACTCTGAATCTCGATACCGCCAAGCTTGCTCGCAAGATCACCAGGCGAACGGGCTTGATTCTCCCGGTGGACATCGCCGGTCATCCTTGCGACTATTCGGCGATGCGCGAGATCTGTAAAGGAAAAGAGATACAGATAGTCTCGGACTCCGCGCATGCCTTCGGCTCGCTCTATCGTGGCGAGGCTATACCGCACTGGACTGACCTCTCCGTTTTCTCATTCCACGCAACCAAAAACCTTACCACCGGCGAAGGGGGGGCGATCCTCTCTCGGAATGGCAAGCTCATTGAGCGGGCGCGGCGGCTCTCCCGCCACGGTATCACCCGTGATGCCTGGATGCGGAAACAGGGGAGAGGATGGCAGTACGATATACCTGAAATCTGGATGAAGGGGAACCTGCCGGACATCCTCGCCTCAATCGGTCTTGGCGAGCTTACCACCTTCGACCAGCGTCAGGCGAAACGCCGCAAGATCGTCGAAAGGTACGCGCACAATCTGAGGCATATGCAGGATTACCTTGAATTACCTGTTGAGCGTCCGAACTGCCTGTCCGCCTGGCATCTCTACATCATCAAGCTGGTCACGAAGCGCCTGACTATCGACCGCGCCGGGTTTATCGAGGCGATGGCCCGCAAATCTGTCGAGTGCGGCGTGCACTATATCCCTATCCCTGACTTCTCCGCCTTTGCCGGCTCTCGTCCCAATCTCGGCAGTTTCCCCGTCATGGACGAAGTCGCCCCGCGTACGGTTACCCTGCCGCTTTATCCGACCCTATCGCTTAAACAGGTCGATTATATCTGCGAATCGATCGAGGCGGTTATCAAGCGGAATATCCGTCGCACCCGCTAGCCTCTTGTCAATCGCCACCGGCTGTTGTATCTATTAGGTATGCCCGCTAATCTACCACCCCAGTATTATGAGCTTGAACGCGAGTTCCGTGCCTGCAAGGATCCGCAGGAGAAACTCCGCATGGCGCAGGAGCTGCTGCGCATCATGCCGAAACATAAGGGGACAGACAAGCTCCAAGCCGAGATGAAAGCGAAGATCTCTCTCCTTCGCAAAGAGATCGAACAGGCCCATTTGCAGCCGGGCGGGAAGCATGGGGGAGTAGCGCACGATTATATCGAATCCGAGGGCTCGGCCCAGATCATTTTCATCGGCGCTCCCAACTCGGGGAAATCATCGCTCTTGGCTTCGATGACCCATGCCAAGCCGATCGTCGCCGACTATCCGTATTCTACGCGTGAGCCGCTGACCGGCATGACCACC
The DNA here is from genome assembly GCA_016708025.1 of bacterium. Classification (NCBI taxonomy): domain Bacteria; species bacterium. The sequence continues at coordinate 256,537 of JADJGQ010000001.1, forward strand.
TTCGAAACCGTCCATTTCCAACTGATCGATACGCCACCAATCTCCGATGAACTCTTCGAAACGTACATGCCCAATCTGGTGAGAAACGCCGATATTGTCGCTCTGGTCTGCGACCTGACCGATCCCCAGATCAAACCGCACACCGAATTTCTGCTCAATGCACTGGAGGAGAAGAAGATTCGTTTGATGCCGAATCTGGACAAACCGCCGGATGATCTTCGCTTTGTCGGAAAACGAACGCTCATTCTCGCGCACAAATGCGATGATGAATTACCCGAAGTCCGTGCCTGGCTCGATCAGCGCTTCGCCGGATTCACCATCATCCCAACCACCATTCTGGAGGAAACCACTCTCGGCGATCTGATGCGGGCGGTTTTCCAGTCACTCAATGTCATTCGCGTATATACCAAACATATCGGGAAGGAGGTCGAACTGATCGACCCGGTCATCCTGCCGATCGGCGCTACTGTCGAGGAAGCCGCTGGCGCGATCCACAAAGACTTCGCCGCCAACCTGAAGTTCGCCAAAGTTTGGGGGGCGGGGAAATTCGATGGTCAGCGGGTGCAGAAGGACTTTGTCCTCTCCGACCGGGACATCATCGAATTCCACATCTGAGCTTCATCGCTCACTCTCAAGTCTGAGTCGTTTGCCCGGCAACGTCATTGCGAGGAGCGCAGCGACGAAGCAACCCCCTGCATTCAGCACCCACCCCTCTCGCATTCCCCCTTGACTTTCCCCTTCAACCGCAGAACATTACCGCATGGAATCCAGACCCAAATACGGGTTTCTCGATGTTGCCTGGGCACCGGTCAGGGCACTCTCCGCCAAACAGATCGGCGTGATGACAGTCGCGGTGGTGCTGGGGTTGGTTCTCTATAACCTGTTCACCTACGCTGCCTACTATGTTCAGGGGGATGGTTTCGATGTCGTCTACGCCGCATACGGCTTTTTCCCTTTCGAATTCGGCGCCTTTGATTCTGTCGCCGCCAAAGGAATTCACTTCACCGGGATCATTCTGGCCGGCTTTCTCCTGATGCTCGGCTTTTGCGGCGTTGCCGCGATCAATATCGAAGCTATGCGCGGCAACCGGTTTATGTCTTTCACCGAGGGTCTCCGCTTTGCGCGTTCCCGCGCCCGGCAGATCTTCCTGGCCGAACTTGCCATTGTCACTTTCGTCGCATTCATTGCGGCGCTGTTCTTGCTGCTTGGCCTTGTCACCCGCATTCCACTCATTGGAGAGTGGCTCTACGCGCTGATCTTCTTTGTTCCGAACTTCTTTATCGCGCTGTTCACGGTTTTTATCATTTTCGCGCTGCCGGTGACAGTGCTTTTGCTCCCTTCCATTGCCGCTTCACAGCGAAACTCCGATGTTTTCAGCGTGCTGCTTGAGCTCTTTTCGACCCTCATTCGCACACCGATGCGCTGGTTGCTGTACACCGGCTATAGTCTGGTCGCCGCCAAACTGGCCAGCTTTGTGTATGCCTACTTCTGCTATCGCGCGGTGCAGTTTATCACGGCCGCTACCTCGCTTGCCGGCGGAAAGCAGCCGGAATATCTGGTGCGGGCAGGCTTGCATCATCTGCCGATCCGGACCGATCTGGTGGATCAGATGACCAATATCTTCCCAGGGATCAAATGGGCGTTTGAGATCCCATTTTATCCGACCTTTGGCGCCGACCGTCCTGTCGCTTATGTCATGACCTTCATGCTTTTCCTGATTTTCGCCTCCGTGATCGGATATTTCCTGGCAGTGATCGCCTCGGCGCAGGCGAGAGGGTATGTCGCATTGCGTCAAATCAAGGACGGCCACCGCATCGCCGAAGAACCACCCCTCTTCGGCCCGAAAGAAACACCACAGGAGTAGGGGGGAACCAATGACCAATTGGGTGGGCTTAGCTTCTCTGCTGATCGTTTTCTGTCTGACATTTCTTGCTGGATTTGGGTGTGTCGATGACGGTGCTTCGGCTGCGGATCTGGACGGGAATACTCGAAAAGCGCTGGAGCGTGCAGGACTCTCAGCGCGGTTGGAGAGCGCTCGCGTACTTGAATTCTCACCCGACTCGACTGGCGTTACCACTCTCTCGGTTGATGGAAAGATCGTTACACTGGCTCAAAGCCTTCGCTACCATTTTGCTGACCTTGGCGACAGCACATGGATGCGAATTTCAGAGCAGGTAGAAACAGTCCTCGGTCTATCGTCCCAGATGCACACGCATGTGAGTATTCGAGGTTTTCATCAAGACAAGAGGGGTGTTTCCACGCAGGTTTGGCAGATTGACGATAAATCCGAGTATGGGGAGCTTTGGCCACCCTATTTTCGTACCGTTGATCATAGTGACGGATGGGCTTATCCAAGTTACCGCTTGTACAATCTGCGAACCGGCCGATCAATCTTCAACTATGATGGTGAGTATGTTAGCGTGTTACCGCTTGATGACCACCTTGCTCATCGGGAATCATATCGCATTGCAGGACTGCTCCACCGACCAGTTGCAGATGAGGCGATTCAGGCAGAGGATTCGCTGCTGATTGCTACCGTATATTACGCCTGCGTCGATTCACTCTTCACTCCTTCAAGATACGGGCCCGAGATTCGAGCGTATTCGAGCAACTCATGTATAGTTGGGCGGCGCGTATCATGCTTTCCAATCCGGACAGACTTGTAGGTATGGCACCGGCATTTCGAGCTGGAGCCGATTTAACGTTAACTGATCCTCAAGCTGTTCCAGACGATATACAGCAAGTCATCTTTATCGAGAATCCGGGTCTTCGTCCAATTCTGGGAATTCCGATTCGCAACAATGACTTTGTCCTGGAAAAAACAGTATTCAAAGACTTCGACATCATCCGTATAAACTAGCCTATGCACACCCTCCGCACCTCCACCGCCTCATTCCGCGAAGGCGGGAATCCAGCTTCTCGTTGGGCTGAGCGAAGTCGAAGCCCGAGAGCTTGCGCAAGACACTACAGATTAACTTCAGTCGTGTTCTCATGGATAGTCCTTGCGGTGATCCAAGTAGGTTGCGGTCAATCCGAGTCGCCCCATGCCAACAGGACCACGCCAGCCTCGCACCAGTATTGCGACTCAATCAACATTGCAGATGCTGAGCTGGTCTGGAGTGACAGTTCCAGTAGCCGGCTTGACCTCTATAATTTCGAAAGTGAAGGTAGACGCATTTTTCAGATCACTGAACAGCGATATCATCGAGTTTCTGATTCGATGCTGATCCGGGAGAGAGTCAGTTGGATTGAAGGCGCCGAAGAGGACAATCACTCGTGGCTCACGGCAGAGGCGATGACACTCGATATGGTAAGCAGCATATCCAAGCTCTGGACCATTTCAGAAAAAGCCGACCGTGGCGAGGAATGGTTCGGGTTCTATCGGACTACTGAGGACGGGTGTTGCGATAGGACTTCGTTGTATCGACTGCACCGGTTGATAGATGGAAAGATGCTTTTTGCCTACAACTTCGGGATGACAGGGGGCCATGATCGCTTTGCCGCAGTCCTCTGTGATGTACCGGAAGAGCTACAGTCTGCTGATGATACGCTGCCGATGGCCATTGTCTATTATGCGAATGATTCCAATCTCCTGCACTCAATAAAGATCAGAATGCAAAAGGAATCGGCACTAACGGAATACTACTATTGGCCAGACGCTATCTCACTTGTTAAGACCGACAGCATTTTACAGCGTGTACGTGCGCACCCTGACTCGGTCAGATGCACACTTGCTGACCCTGCACAAACACCACCGAATTCACATTATTCGCTGGTCATCGGCACATATGGAGAAGCACCAGTCTTCGTAGTCCCTATTAGGGATGACGACTTTCTTCTTCAAAAAACCAAGTTTGAAGATTGCGAAATTATCAGGACAAACTAGCCTATGCAAACCCTCCGCACCATAAAGCAGATCCACGCGGCCACCCGTAAACTCGCCGCCCAGGGAAAACCCATCGGGCTCGTCCCGACGATGGGATATCTCCACGATGGTCACCTTTCGCTGATCCGTCGCGCCAAAAAAGAAGCCGATATCGTCATCACCACCATCTTCGTCAATCCGGCGCAGTTCGCCCCAAACGAAGATCTCGCGAAATATCCGCGCGATGAAAAGGGAGACCTGAAAAAGATCAAATCCGCCGGCGGGGATATCGTTTTCATCCCCGATGCCAAAGAAATCTATCCGGCAGATTTTCAGACCTATGTCAATGTCGAAAAACTGACCGATGTGCTAGAGGGCTCCATCCGTCCCGGGCATTTCAAAGGGGTGGCGACGATTGTCGCCAAGCTGTTTAATCTGACGCGCCCCGATATTGTCGTGTTCGGGCAGAAAGATTTCCAGCAGGCGGTGGTTCTCAGGCAAATGACTCGCGATCTTGGCTACCCGATCAAATATATCATCGCGCCGACAGTCCGCGAACGCGATGGTCTCGCCATGTCATCCCGCAACAGCTACCTGACTCCTAACGCGCGAACCGAAGCGATCTGTCTTTATCAATCGCTAACTCTCGCCAAACAGATGCTGAAAGAAGGGATTCGCGAGACAAAATCCATCTCAAATGAGATGCGCAAAATTATCAAAAAGACTTGCCCCACCGCCGAAATCGATTATATCGCCTTCAGTGATTTTAATACCCTGGCCGATGTCGCCACGATCACCGGCGAGACCGTCTGTTCGCTGGCCGTCCGACTTCACGGGGTACGATTGATTGATAACATGTTGCTGAAACAGGGGTAATTCCGTGTCGAATATCAGACCGCAAGCTATTGAGATAACCTCTCCCGGCGTGAATATCGCTGTAGTAAAAAAAGATGACGATGGCTGGAAATTTCTGCTGGTTCAACGCGCCGAAACCGAATCCTATCCCGGATGCTGGGGCTTTGTCACCGGCACCAAAGAGGGGAATGAAACCGCCGCACAGATCGTCAAGCGCGAACTCAAGGAAGAGGTCGGCCTCCATTCCGAGCGGCTCTGGTCGACTGAATATCTCATTCAGTTTTATGAGCCGGAATTCGACCAGATCTGGATCCTCCCGCTCATAGTCGCGGTTGTTCCGCGCGATTCAACCGTGACACTCAACAAAGAGAATAGCGGCTTCGCCTGGTTGTATGCCCACAAGGCGCGCAAGCTGGTGAGCTGGAAGAATCTGGTCAAGGCGATTGAAGATATCACCGATGAACTCGAGGTCTATCCCGCCAAAACCTGGGTGGAGATTATCCCCTAAGCGCTTCCCCCGCTACACTTTCCGACCGGGAATCCCGAAATTGAGGGAACTTTCTGTCCGGTAGACGGTTAGGATACTGGAACGGATTGCGGCCACCGACATCGTCAGGCTTGCATCGTCGCAGGTTTTGACTATATTCGGGCTGCATTCGAAAAGGATTGATGGAAGAATGTTGATCACTCTGCTGAAATCGAAAATACATCGCGCCACCCTGACCGGCGCTGACCTGAACTATGTCGGCTCCATCACGATCGATGAGAACTTGATGAAGCTGGCCAACCTTCAGGAATTCGAAAAAGTCGATATCGCCAATATCAACAATGGCGAACGGTTCGACACCTATGTCATCAAGGGTGCCCCCGGCAGTGGGATAATCGCGCTCAATGGCGCCGCGGCTCGCAAAGGGATGAAGGGGGACCTCCTCATCATTCTATCGTATGCGCAATACGACCCGACCGAAGCGGCTAAGCATAAGCCGATCGCGGTTCATGTCGATGCTCAGAATCGTCCGACCGCCTGATCGGTCGAGTTCCGAATTCCCCTCGTAAGTTAAGGAGTCTCTGTGTCTTCAAAACGTGCTGCTATTGTGCTGGCCGCCGGCAAAGGTAAGCGGATGAAATCGGATCTCCCCAAAGTGCTCCATGAGATCCATGGCCGCCCGATGGTTTCCATTCTCCTCGACACACTCATTCGCCTCAAGTTTGATAAGATCGTGGTGGTGATCGGCCATAAGGGAGAAATGGTCCAGGATGCGCTCAAAAACTACAAAGTCGAGTTCGCCTGGCAGCGCGAACAGCACGGGACTGGCCATGCCGTCATGATGACCAAAGACCAGATGGCGTCATTCGACGGCACCACTCTTGTCGCCGCCGGTGATGTCCCATTTCTTTCCGAGTCCGCTATCAACAACCTGTTTGACGTTCACACGCGCACCAAAGCTGTGGCTACCTGTCTGTCGGCGATTTTCCCCGATGCTACCGGTTATGGCCGGATCATCCGCGATGGCAACTCCGACCGCCTGAAAGAGATCGTCGAACACAAGGATGCTTCAGAGGAAGTCCGTAACATTCGCGAAGTCAACTCTGGCACATTTTGTTTCGACAACCAGAAGCTTTTCGATGTGATCAACCAGATCGGCAATCAGAACGCGCAGGGAGAGTACTACCTGACGGACGCTGTTAAGATATTGCACGATAATGGCTTGACGGTGTCCGTGGTCGCCGCCGATGACCCCTATGAGGTACAGGGAGTTAATGATACCGAGCAACTCCAGCAACTCGAAACCCTTTTCGGTAGCAGACTCAAATAGTGATTCTCTGACTGTTTTTGGTAAACGAAGAAGCCCCCTCCGCGTTATAAAGGGAAGAGAGCCCGACTGCCGATACACTAGTATCCGTATGTTTTTTAGGTTGACGGACTTGGCTACGGAAGGTACCTTTAATTCGAGTGAGAGTTAACCCCATGAAGACCATTCTAATCCTGTTGAGCCTAACGGTTTGTGTAGCTTCGGCGATGGCCGCTGATAAGGCCCCTGCCGCAAGTTCGGTCTCCACCACCAGCAGTTCGCTCGGTTTGCAGGGAGCACCCAACCCGTTTTCTCTGTTGGATATTTCCCGCATTCGATGGTCGCATAGTTACTCGATCTCCTACCTTTCCGGCGGCGATCGTTCCGGTTCAGCAGGCTTGCTGAAAACAACCATGTTCTACGATTTCTCCAAGTCACTGTCGCTGTCGGTTAACGTAGGTGTTCTCCACAATTCCGGAGCTATTTGGGGCGATAGCAAAAACGATGCTACCGTCCTGCCTGGCTTCACCCTCGACTATCATCCTTCCGAGAAGTTTCGGATGTCCATTGGCTTCCAGAAAGTCAGCGGCTACGGGCCGTATTACTTTGACTCCGGCCAGTGGTTTAATCCGGCCTATCGATACTAGACTAGCGTAACGGTTCGACGAAAGAGAGGCAGTTGCAGCGCCAGCGTTAAAGACTCGTTCCTGCCTGTACGTTTCCATTCATGCTTCAATCTGAACCGCCTCGTCACGACGAATCTTCAGTCCATGAGCCGATACCACGTCGCTCCCGCTTTGGTGCGTTAGGACGGATAGCTGAGATCGCCCTGCTGGCGGCGGCAGTATTGACAATCGCTGGAGTCGCCCTCTTTTCGGTCAAAGTGGCGAGAGGCGTCACCCGCGAATTGGAAACGCCCGCCGAACCGATGCGGTTGCAGATCGTCAATGGCTCAGGTGTCGCCGGCGCCGAAACCCGGCTCGCTCGGCAACTGAACGGATATACCGGAAAGGGGTTGAATCTCCTGGTAGTCGAAACCAACTCGTTTGAACTAAAGAAGGTGATGGCCTCGTTTATTGTCTCGCGCCAACCGGATGACCGCGCCGCTAAACTACTGGCCACCCGCATCGGACTCGAACCCTCCGATGTCATCTACGAACCGCTTGATAACAACGTCCGATCCGTCGGCGTCACTTTGGTTTTGGGGGAAGATTACTTTCGCATCCGGCTCGCCGGATCAGAGAAGAAGGAGTAAAAACTCAGAGTCTTGAAGAAAACGTCCCCGCTTATGCTCGCGCGGCTGGCCGGCCGGCTGGCCCTGTCCAAAAAAGGTTTCGACGTCAAGATTCTCAAACTGAAATCGATCTCTTCCGTGTGCGATTATTTCGTCATTGTTTCGGGAGATGCCGATGTTCACGTGAAGGCGATCGCCTCAGGGATCGAAGATGGAATGTCCAACAACGGACATTACCCCGCGCACCGCGAAGGGCTCGGGAAAGGGAACTGGGTGTTGCTCGATTATATCGATGTGGTGGTCCATATCTTCCACGAACCGACCCGACGCTTCTACGCGCTGGAACGGCTCTGGGGTGATGCCGCCGTCGAAGAAATGACGGACGATGTTCGGGCTAAAACCGCCACCCCGAAGACGACCGCCAAAACGACTGTCCGCAAAACGGCCGTCAAAAAGACAGCCACGACCAAAAAGAAAAAATGAGTGAATGACAGATACGTATGGGAAACGCCATGGAACTAACTGAACTAAAATCAAAAACGATCGCCGAATTGCTCAAGATCGCCGAGGACCTGGATATCCCAGGTGTCTCCGGTCTCCGCAAGTCGGAACTGATCTACAAGGTGATGGAAAACCAATCCAACACCAATGGCATGATCTTCGCCGAGGGAGTCCTTGAGATCATGGAGGAAGGGTATGGGTTCCTCCGCTCGCCGGACTACAATTACCTTCCGGGACAGGACGACATCTATGTCTCTCCTTCGCAGATCAAACGCTTCGACCTCCGCACCGGCGATACCATCTCCGGCCAGGTCCGTCCGCCAAAGGACAATGAGCGCTATTTTGCGCTGCTCAAGATCGAAGCCGTCAATTTCGAGGATCCCGAGGTCGCCAAACACAAAACGCTGTTCGACAACCTCACGCCGCTCTATCCGAACGAAGCATTCCACCTCGAAACCAATCCGGAAGAACTGACTACGCGCATCATCGATCTGATGTGCCCGATCGGGATGGGCCAGCGCGGATTGATCACCTCGCCGCCGAAAGCCGGTAAAACGATCATCCTCCAGAAGATCGCCCAGGCGATCGTCGCCAATCACCCGAAAGTCAAACTGATCGTCCTACTCATCGACGAGCGCCCTGAGGAAGTTACCGACATGCGCCGTTCGGTGAAGGGAGAGGTCATCTCCTCGACCTTCGATGAACCGGCCGAGCGCCATGTCCAGGTCGCCAATATGGTGCTGGAAAAAGCGAAACGACTGACTGAACACAAGCACGACGTTGTCATCCTGCTCGACTCGATCACTCGCCTTGCCCGCGCGCACAACTCGGTTGTGCCGCACTCCGGCAAGATCCTGTCGGGCGGTGTTGACTCGAACGCGCTGCATAAACCGAAACGCTTCTTTGGCGCCGCGCGAAATATCGAGGAAGGCGGCTCGCTTTCCATTATTGCCACCGCGCTCATCGAAACCGGCTCCCGTATGGACGAAGTCATTTTCGAAGAGTTCAAGGGGACCGGTAACATGGAAATGGTGATGGATCGCCGTCTGGCGGACCGTCGTATTTTCCCGGCAATGGATATCAACCGGTCATCGACCCGTAAGGAAGAGCTGTTGTTGTCCGACGAGATCCTCAACAAGGTCTGGATCTTGCGTAAGTTCCTGGCCGAGATGAATCCGGTGGAAGCGATGGAGTTCTTGCTTGATAGGATGAAGAAGACGAAAGGAAACGAGCGTTTCCTGGCCTCAATGAAGGACTAGATTTCTCTGATCATATTGATATTTGTGAGGCGGCCCGAAGTGATTCGGGCCGTTTTGTGAGATGATACACGGCAAGCCCTATCCAAGTCGACGGCCGGACAGCGGCCTTGCTCTTCCATGTAACGTCTGCTACATTCTCCCCATGAGCCCGCTCACCCGCATAAAACTCCTCCACACGTTCATTTGGGCTATAATGGCCGCCGCTATTTTCTATATTCTGTACAGCGGAATAATCGGAAATCTGACTACTCTCACATGGATTTCACTCGCCCTGGCGCTCGGAGAATGCGTCGTTATTGCCCTGAACAAATGGAGATGTCCGCTAACGCCGCTTGCCGCCAAACATACAACCAGTCGCGAACCGAATTTCGATATCTTCCTGCCGCGCTGGCTCGCCCAATACAACAAAGAGATTTTCGGGTCTATCCTGTTCGCTGGCATCTTGTTGGTACTTTGGCGAATTATTGCGTAGTCTCGGATCCCGAAATCCTCACCGGATTTGTGACTGGACGTTCTTACGGATTACACGTATAATGTACCATCACGACCACGTTTTGGCACACAGGGGAAAAGGCATGTCTACCAAAATTCATCAGGTAAGTATCCTCATACCACTCATCTTGCTGACATTGTTGCTGATAGTCACTGAAGTCGCCCACGCGCAATTAGATTTCGGCGCCAAAGCAGGCGTTGCCCTGGCCGATCAAAAGTTTGAATACGAAGGTATAGAGCTGGACCTCGACATAGAATTGCGGACGGGGATAGGCGTCGGGATTTTTGTAGAGCAACCACTCGCCCCGCATTTGGGTCTTCGACTCGAAGCTCTCTATATTCAGAAAGGGTATCAGAAGGATTTCAGCTTGACCAATGAATTTGGTACCATATTGCGGACTGACACCTACCATGTGCGGGTCGATATTCTCTCAATGAACTACATGGTGAGCGCCGCACTTGCTTCCGGAACCTACGCGCTTGCCGGTCCGCGCCTTGACCTCAATCTTGGTGTTTCAGACGACTTCCCCGGCGGCGCCTTTCCGCAGGCGCTGAAAGATGAGTTCAAGTCAATTATTGCCGGCCTCACGTTCGGTCTTGGTCAGGATTTCAAGTTCCTGCAAAGAGGAAATCTGTTTATAGAGGCCCAGTACTATCTGGATCTCGGCAAGCTGTACAAGCGGCCGCCTGAAATCAGTGAGGAAGCCAGTTTGAAATCGATAAAGAACCGCTCGTTTGCGCTTTTTGCCGGGATACGGCTCTGACGGATTTCCAGACCATTCTTCACTAAAACGGCCACCCGACTTTCGTCTGGTGGCCGTATTCAGAATCAGATCAATTCCAATTCATCATGGAACACAGCATGGCGCCGGTCCGCCACCATAGAGGTAATCTGCCAGGAAGACGATATCAGCAATATTCACTGCGCCATCACAATTGGCGTCAGCGCGCTGCATCGGGATCGGCGCGGGGCCATGGTAGAAGTAGTAGCTCATGAGAGCCGCAACATCGGTGAGATTCACAGCGTCATCGCCATCCACATCGCCGCATTCAAAATGCCGGATGATCAGCGAGTAATCCTCAACCTCACCATAGTCGGTCTCACCGCATGGGTCGACCGCGCCGGTATAGGTGATTCTCACGCGCAACGTCACTGTATCCATCCCGGGGCTGTCCGGAGGGATCAGCACGCCGGTGTACGGCCCGTTGCCGGGCGTACCGGATACCGCCACTGTCTCGTACGGATCGTCGAAATCAGTGTCGCCGTTCCAGTCGACCCAAATGCCGCACTGGTCGGATGAATACGGATTGCCGTTCGTCACGGAGATCGGATAGCTCAACCGCTTCCACATGGTCGTATTGAGCATCGTGTAGTCGGCGTAGCCGTCGCAACCGGAGGACTGATTGATCGTTCCAACCGTTACGTTCTGAACGAATTCATCGCAGCCGCCCGAAGCGGGGCAGGGACGGCACGCAACCGTGTCACCGGAGACATTGATCGTGTACGGACCTTCCGCACCATTCGCCGGATCCAGCAGGACGGGATAGTAGTACGTCCCCGCGGGTAGCGCTTGCCAGCGGATCGTCACATTCCCATCACCACAGGTCGTGACATCAAAATCACCAGCGAACGAGAACGAATCGCACGGACATCCCATCGCCAGATTCAGCCACGCATTGCCGAAAGCCGGGGAGGTGCCGCAATAATCCAGCGTCACATCCATGCAATGGTCGATCGTGAAAGCATGCCAGACATGACCATCCGGGAAGCCAGCACACTGGTTGATCGCGCCGGTATTGTCACCATTGAAAGTCGCCGGAAGCGTCACGGGTGTGACATCTTCGCAGAAGTTGTTTGGCGGAAGTACATTGCACTCCACCGTCAACAACCCCGGGCCAACTTCCGTGTCATACCCACCGATCTCGATCAGATAGGTCTCGCCGGCAGTCACCATAACGGTCGCCTCTGATGAGACGCCACAGAAGTCATCGTTGCAGGCGATCGGCGTACCAGGCGGACAGGTTGCTCCGTCATACACGGCCAACTTGGTATCGTAGCTCGATCCACACAAGCTGATACGTGCCGCACCGGTGCAACTAGCGGTGTAGGCATACCAGACATTGGCGCCGAAGACACAAGCTCCCGGACCATCATGCGTCGAACTAACCGTCGTAAACGGCAGGTTGACCACGTCGCCTATCGGCGTCGCGTCGACGCAATTGTTGTTGGCCGGTGCCAGAGGCGGATCCTCCGCATCCAGTCGCGCTGTGTAATTCCAGGTGCCTGCTTCACACGTGTACTGTGCGTCAAAGACCGATGGCGACACAAAGAACGCATAGTCGCCGGCCGGCAGGATCGCATCCAACACCAATGTGTCGCATGGATCCCCACTCGTGCTGATCACCCCGGCCGCCCCGGAGCATCCAAGGTTCATGTCGATGATGTACACCAGAACCGGGAAGTTTGCCACTACCGTCCAGTGGACAGTCGTGTCACCTGTGAAAGACCGAAGGTACCAGTCGGTGTCGCGGAAATCCGCGCTCGACCAGGAGGTCCCGCAAATCACATCGCCGGGATTGACGCTGCCATAGACTTCCGGCACTGAGTTACAGCCACCGTTGTCTGTGTCATCGCCATCCGTAACACAGGCTTCACCCTCGGCGATTGATCCCGGAGGGCAGGTAACTGTGCACGGACTCATCCCGATCATCTCGAGCTGATAGCTCCCAAAATCCCCATCGTAACCGTCAATGACGATATAGTAGGTCGTCCCGCCGGTCAGATTTAGACCGTAGATCGCGGAACGGAATCCCGGGCAGGCATCGTCGTTGCAGGCATACGGTGACCCCGGCGTGTAGCTCCCGGCATAGACATACACCTTCGTGTCATATCCGGAGGCACACAGGTCGATATCGACGACTTCGTTGGCCGCAGGGGTATAGGAGTAGACCACGTCCGGAGAACCTGGAGCCAGGTACGGACAGGTCTCGTCGTAGTCATCATTGTATCCACTGGTGGTGCCGGCATCGGAGTAGGGAAGACTGCTTATAACGGTCGCAGATGCGATGTTATCGCCTCCCTGTGCGATGCGATTTGGCCGATTCGGGATACCATGAAACGGCTGTTTGGGCGCCGGTTGATTCGAAAAGTTCTGAGTGGCGCCTCGTTCCAGTGCCTTATTGGCAGGTGCTTGCGAAATCGGTACGACCGACTGCGGGCCAGCCGTTACCGTGGCACTTATGAGGAGAGTGCCTATAAGCATTCCTGCCAGCATCAACACCAGGACGCGCATGTGTCTACAGGTTAAAATCATAGAATCGTTCCTTCCAGAGGAGTTCCTCCGCATTCCACCTGGCCGCGCTTGTGCGTGTTACCAGACGGCTAAGGATTATTGTTTCGAATCGAGAAAATTTGGTTCGGTACGAACCTGGGCCATGCTTGTCGAGCTATGATGTGACAACGAGATGCGTGAACGAGATGCTCTGAGCTGACATGCAATAGCTACCACTTGTACTTCGCTCTCGCGAAAGCACCGCGACTGAGTAGAAACTATTACTGCGTGTGACTAGCTAAAAAGACTGTTACTAAATATATACCAAAACCGTCGAATACTGTCAAGTACTTTTCCAGTATCCCGCCCCCTTGCTCGCGTGTGAACCAGATTATCCGGCCCATCCGGTTACCTTATTCGCACGCGACCTGTCAAGATGATATCAATCCACTATGAACAACTTTGCACCTGACGAAGTGACAGACCGATGCGGGACATGGTCGTTTTCGACCTGGTAACTGTCTCCCGCCCGAAGCTGGTATGTGCGGCCATCCTGAAGTTCTGTCGTCAGTTCCCCTTCCAACACCAATAGCACATGCCCTCGCGAGCACCAGTGGTCAGCAAGATAATTCGGTGAATACTCTACCATGCGAATCCTTAGATTCCCTACCTCTTTGGTTCGCCAATACGCCATACCCGTTTCCCCCCGATGTTCCGTCGCCGGAACCTGCGACCAGTCGGTCAGCCCGAATGGTACCTGTTCGATCTTCATGCCCGGTCTCCTGTCTCAATACTGTCTCAATTCCTCATCAAGTAGCGATGTATCACTGTTAGCGTCGAAGCATCTCCGACTATTTGCGGAATTGATCGTGCTACCGTCGGAAGATATTTGAACGTTATCGTTTTCCCATCTCGCACCACTTTTATTTCGGCTTCACGCGTCGTGTCATCGGTGTAGTAGCTATATCCCACTAAGGTATCTCCAGGCAAAAGACCCTGCGTTTCAGCCGCGGAACCGCTGATCACCGATCTTATCCGTTCTCCTTTGCGCATGGCGCCCGATTCGGTCACGAATCCGAGAGAATACAACCCTATTTGAGAGCTCCTGACTGTCATGCCTGCATCACTAAGCTGCTGGGCAATTGGCAATTCCTCCGCACCAAGCATAAACCGTTCGTAAAACGGCTTCCAGTCAGATTTGGTCAGTTGATTAAGCTGATTCAGCAAAATGATATCAGTCAATCCGCTATCCCGTCCCATGTTCTCAACCATCAAACCCCGTATATACTGATCCAACGATCCTTTCCCTTCAGACTGCCGGGCAATACCGATATCAAGGAGAAACCCGACCAGCGCACCCTTATAGTAGGGGAGTTTGTTGTAATACTCACCACTCCAGTACCTGAGTGAAAGACTGTCGGCAGTAGCCGTGAGTGCGTACGGATTGCTGTAATAATGCCGAATCTGACGATTCATCGCCTCTACAAAAACGCTATCAGCGATAAGCTGCGTACGATAGAGTGTCAGATCCGCGTAGTAATCCGCGAAGCCTTCGGTGAACCACTTGTAATATCCTTCGGCATAGTCTTCTGCGACTTTCAGCTTCTCCGCCCAGACATGGAAATGTTCGTGACTGATGAGGCGCAGAGTCGGTGAGTTTTCGCCTTTGAGTGAGTCCGTCGGGTCAGGGTATACCGCAATAACACCGCTGGTGACCGTTCCTCCTGAGCTGTTTGGAGTCCCTTCAACCAATACAACCGTCTGTCTGGACAGCGGATAGTCCCCAAAATATGATATATGTGCCGCCAGCACCC
Source organism: bacterium (assembly GCA_016708025.1). Classification (NCBI taxonomy): domain Bacteria; species bacterium. Next base: position 271,622 of record JADJGQ010000001.1, read on the forward strand.
GCTCCACCGCCGTGATGAACTGGTTGTCGTCAAAGGCAAACGAACCATGCAAGTAGAAACCAACAGTCAGATCTCCGATCTTTCGCGATGCTTCCCGGTAGTCGCCACCGATCATCAGGCAGTCCCGCAGCTTCCCGACCGTCGTCACTGTGGTACTATCAAGCGATGCTGCCACCACGCGATATTTCCCGCGACTGACTGTCAGTGTCGCTGGCGACTGCTCAAGCGCGCTATCTGTTGGCATCAAGAGAGCGCTCGCTCCCCATACATACCCCAGCTCAGGCAGTATCGTCGGTCGAAAATGGTCCGCCCGGGATTTGCCGGAGAAGCTCTCTTTTCTGCAGATGATTCGATACTCAAGCCAGAACCCCTCTTTCCCACTATGCACCACCCATCGGCCGCTGTCCGGGTGTGCAACCTGCAACAATGCGCCCGTATTGCTGTATGCAGTGGCCCCTTCAACATCCCGATAGAAATCCTCGACTCCGGCCCATTCGCCTAACTCAAAGACGACAGAGTCTTGGGCGATCTCCGGCCAGTCGATTCGCACTACCAGCGAACTATCTTCAAATGTGACCTGATATCTTACCTGTGGTGAGGGAGAGCTTGTGGTGAAAACTGTCAGTGAGAAAAGCGAGAGGACGGCGGCGAATAGCAACATCGATATCCCTTTACTGCTCGGAGTTTATTGCTATCCGACTATACGAAAGTCCGGCTGTTCGGTTGCGGACAGCCACTGAAGTTCGCGACCACCGTAACAGAATCGCTAACATCCCTTCTCTTTATGGGCACGCGGGGAGCCATGGACGCGGCGTGGTTGTGAGATACGCGATCAGGCGAGATAGGTCAGATAAGTCTGTCATCCCACGGTCGTCTATATTTGCTTCTTCCGGGCAAGCAAGTGCCGGGCGAGGCGTCTGCGTCAGAAACGCAATGAGCACCGATAGGTCAGAAAGGTCGATCTCTCCCTGCAGGTCAATATTCCCTGTTGTTCCCTGACAGCATCGCATGCAACCACAGTGGGCCAGGGATTCGACCACTCTCGCAGGTGCCGGTGGAATACACGGCATAATTGCGACAAAGCAATATCCGTATCCTGGGACATACGGTTGGCTCGCATCCAGCCCGACAAAATCAGGCGCAAACTCAATCCCCATCGAGGTTGACCACTTCCAGGTGGATGTCATGGGAATACCAGTTGTCGTGTCGATACAGATCTGGCGCAGTTGAGCTTCGGGTGGGACATCCCACACGGTGATTGCCAACACAGTGTCATCGAATCCGATTGGCAGACCCAGACCCGGTCCACCGGCTCCTTCAACCGACAGGACAGACAAGGGGGGATACTCACTAAGTCCGAATCCGAGATTGAAGTAGGCGGCAAACGCCGAGTGCCAATTCATGTCTACAGTCGTATCGATAGAGATATATCCGTACGGAACCCCGATACTCTTGATAACAAAATCATTCCTGATACTGACACGATCGCCGGTATCGTTGGAAAATCGGATCACAAACCGAACATTCCCGTTCGTATGAAAGCTGTAAGGCTCCCACGCCTCGCAACGAATCTCGTCAATCTTGATAGTCCCGCCGCCCGCTCCCTCGCTATTGGCAGCAAAACTGCAAAACAGAGCCATTGTAATGAAGAAGTTTTTCATCTGCCACCTTCCCGCATGGAGCAGTTGACTGATATCCGATAGGTCCAGTTTTGATTGTAAAGGAACGCCTTAAGGATAATATAGTGGAAGTGGACGAATACGTCAATTATCAAAAGGAAAGGGGAAAAGGAATAGTCTCTATTGCCGCGACCTTCGTAGCTGGTGCACCAATATCCCGCGCGGCTGCACCGCCAGGAACTTGACGATCAGTTCGGCGATCTGGCTTGCATGGGTGATCGGCCCCATATGCCCAAGTCCCAGAAATCCACGCGTCTCTGACTTGGGGAGGGTACGTGAAAGATGTTCGACGATAGACCGCGTCGATTCGGGGGACTCGAGACCATAGAGCAGCAAAGTCGGAATGTCCAACTCCCGATACGCTTCCAGCGGCGTCGCATGGCCGATCACCGCATCAAAATCTGCCACCACCTTTTGCATCCGTTTTGCCACCGACTCCCGCTGCCGTTCGGTAAAACTCTCCCAGGCGCCATGTCCCGACCAGTAGTCGACAAACCGCCGCCCCGCTTGGTGCAAGAGGCCACGCTGCACCAGATTGGCGACATCCTCTCGCACCGCGCCAACCTCAACCAACCCCCTTGATCGGTCATCAGCCGCAAACAGCAGGCTGAACAGCACCGGCTCATAAAGGGTCAAACTCCGTATCCGTTTTGGCTGTTCGTGCGCCAGGGTCAGTGCCACGGCCGCCCCGTACGAGTGCCCGATCAGGTGAAACGGCCCACAGATCTCATCCAGTACCGGCCTGAGCAGGTCCAATTCATCGCCGAGGCTAAGTGTCTGATCGATATTCCAATCCGGGCTGTCGCCATACCCATACAGATCAGGCGCTATTACCTGGTAGGAGTGTGACAACAACTCGGTCAGGGTATTCCATTGTTTGGAAGAACTTGTGCTGCTGTGAAGACAGACAACGACCGGACCGTCACCCGACTTGCGTACCGAGACTGTTTTTCCTGACATCCCACTAATCTACGGAACCGGACGCCACTGTCAACAGCCGCGACGGGGGAGGTTGCTCCCCGGCTGATGCCCCATGCCCTGCCGATTCTCCTTGCATCTTGGACAAAATTCGCTATCATGGATACAGAGGACCATGACGCCTCACTCAGACCAAAGGAGTAGCCTATGACACGCCGAATGATTTGGCGGATGGTTGGTCTCCTGGTTTTATCACTCGCCTGCCTCGTCGCACCAACCTTCGCCGCTAATGCCGATGACATGACCCCGGTTCGCATGATTGTCATTGGTGATCGAACGGGAGGACATCAACCCGGTATCTATGAACAGATCGTCGATGAGGTCGCCCGATTGCGACCTGACTTCATCATGACTGTCGGTGACATGATCGAAGGATATGTCGAGGATTCCGCTCAGCTTGCCGAACAATGGCAGGAATACCGCTACATCATCTCACCTCTGGTTGCCCCGATTCATTTCACCCCGGGGAACCATGAACTATTCTCTGATCTGGGAGTACAGGCCTACAGGGAGAATGTTGGCCGCACCTACTATTCATTTAACTTCGATCGCATCCATATCATCGTACTGGACAACGCTCGCTTTGATGATCCGGGCCAGATCCCCAAAGAGCAACTTGTCTGGCTTGAAAAAGACCTGAAGACATTCAAGAATTCCGTCTATACGGTAGTCTTTATGCACAAGCCGCACTGGTACGAGACGATCGTTCACAATCGGCCTGATACTTTGCACGCCCTGTTCAAATCATTTGGCGTGGATGCTGTATTCTCCGGACACTTCCACGAATATTTCTCGGTGGATTATCAGGGAATCAAATATACTTCGCTGGGGAGTTCCGGCGGCGGCATGGATCGCGATTTCGGCTCCGTCGGTTATCACTTCCTCTATGTCACTCTTGATCACCGCGGCATCCATATCGCACCGATCAAAATGGGATCAGTCCAGCCATGGGATATCATGACGGTTGCCGACAAAAAGGTATATGAAGGATTACGCAATCAAGGCCTGACCTTTGCCCGGCCGATCCAGGTGAACGAGGACCTCAAAATCCCCGGCACGACAGTTCAATACACCATTGACAACTCACTTGGCAATTACGCGGTCAATGATACACTCAAATGGACCGCCACTGCCGACTGGCACTTCTCGCCGCGGACCCAGATCATCCAGGTCCCGCCTCACGAGACCCGTACGTACGCGGTCAATGTCTCCTGCAAACATGCCGGTTTTCCTCCACCGACTGCTGAGATCACTTTTCAGTATGCCAGGGAAAACAGCGTGACGATTCAGCACTCGTTGCCGCTTGCCCGCGTCGCCGATGCCGTCCGAGCCGATGCTCCGCCATTGGTGGATGGCCTGCTTTCCGAATCGATCTGGAGACACCCCGAGACCAGATACTACGACCCGGACGGCGGAAATTCTGAAGTTGAAGCAACCGAGGTATATTTCGCTTACGACGATCAGCATCTGTATCTCGCCGCGCGATGCCGTGAAAGCAAACCGGACCTGATGACGGTCAAGGCCGACCAGCATGATGATGCTGTCTCCGCCGAAGACTGTCTCGGCTTTTTCATTGCGCCGCCAGGGGAGATGGTCCAATCATTCCAGATCTATTTCAATGCTGACGGAATCGCTTTTGACCAACGGTTTGAGCGCGACTCCGAAGGGTACATGCATGGCGATCTCAATTGGAATGGTGAGTACCTCGTCAAAACCCAGCGGTTTCCCGATGGGTGGACTATTGAAGCGGCAATACCGCTGGCGACCTTTGGCGCATGGCTGGCCCAGGGAGACACCTGGCGGGTCAACTTCCGACGGAAACAGTCCCGCCTGACCAAATCGGCCGACTGGCAAACGCCGATTGAATACGATCCGAAGACCTTTGGGCTGTTGATCGCGCGATAACGATTAACTGGCAGACTATCAAGCGGTTGCGCCGAGCATCGCAAACCAGATTCTCGGTTGACAGGCGGAACATGGGCCGCTATCTTGGCGTTCCATGATGCAACAGGATAAGACGCCCGTGTCAACCGCACTCGATACCAATAGCTTATTGGAATATACGCGCCCCGTTCAGGCCGATCTTGAAGCATTCGATAAGAAGCTCAGTGACCACCTGCGGGGCGATTCGCCGCTTATTACCTCGATCGCCCGTCACCTCCTGAAAACTCGAGGCAAACGGATCCGCCCCGCTTTTGTTTTTCTTTCCTCTCGAGCGGCCGACAATTTCACCGAACATTCCGTCGATGCATCTCTTGCTATCGAATTGATCCACACCGCCACTCTTCTGCACGATGACGTCGTCGATGAGTCGGCTTTGCGCCGTGGACAGGAGACTGTCAACTCTCGATGGACCAACCTCATCTCGGTCCTGATGGGTGACTACCTCTTTGCCAAGGCGTTTCGTATCATGTGCGAATCAAAGTCGATGGAGTTGATAGACGCCATCTCCCGCGCTACCGAACGGGTTTCGGTCGGGGAACTTCGCCAGATCGAAGAAACCGGCAATTATTCGCTCTCAGAAGAAGAATATCTTGAGATCATTGCTGATAAAACGGCCTCGCTGTTTGCGGTCTCCTGTGAAACCGGCCCGATCCTGAGTCGACGCGAATGGACCGAACGGATGAAATTCTCCGAATTCGGCGAAAAAGTCGGTATCGCTTTTCAGATCGCCGATGACCTGCTGGACTTTGTCGGCAATCCGGAACAGACCGGCAAAGAGCCGGGGAACGATGTCTTTAATGGCAAAGTGACCCTGCCGTTGATCTATTCTCTCAAGCAGGTTTCCGAGGCCTCCGCTCGCGAGATGACCGACTATCTGAAAAAGTCCGACCATGATGAGGCCGCCTTCAAGCGCGTGTATGCCTTTGTCGCCGAAAACGGCGGGCTTGAGTACACCCTTCGCCGCGCCGATGATCTCTGTCAGCAGGGGCTCGAATCGATCACGCCGATCGACAAGTCGATCTATTACCAGTCTCTGGTCGACATGGTGCAGTTTACCGCCGCCAGAGCATCTTGATCTCAGCCTTTTTTTGCCGAGGGACCACGCTGTATGACGATTGATAGCAACTCCCAACGCCTCCCTCTGGTATAAGAAGAGCATGTTCGGCCTCAAAGATCTCTCCTTCGACTTTCTGACCCGTACCCCATGGTTGGTGGCCATTGCTGTTCTGGTCCTGGCCGGACTGACTTTCCTGCTTTACTACCGAACCAACCCCGTGATCGAGAATTGGAAACGATGGTCGCTCGCCCTGCTGCGATCGCTCGCCGTTTGTGCACTCCTCCTCGCATTGCTGGAACCGGTAGTCAGTTACGACCGCGAGTGGCAGCGGACACGACGCATCTCTGTCCTCCTCGACCGGTCATCGAGCATGGAGAGAACAGAGGCCGGCAAAAGCCGACAGGCACGCCTGGATTCACTTTTGTCTACTGCCCAATTTGATCAACTGAGAGCCACCTCCGATCTCCGGGTCTCTTACTTTGGCGGGACCATCTCCGAGACTCCGGAGAATATCGGCAGCGAGAAAACGGCTCTCGGCGATGTACTGGCTTCCAAAGCCACAGCCGAACTGACCGCTCCATCGGACAGTTGGTTGCTCTTTTCAGACGGGAAATCCAATTCCGGACGATCCCCCGCTGAGGTAGCAACATCTCTGACTCAGCCGGTTACCGCGATCAATCTGGCTGTCGATATCGGCAACTTTGACTTCGCTCTCGAGGATCTGGACTACAGCCCGATCCTGTTTGTCGGCCAACCGACCGAGATCACCGCGCGCTTTAGCTGGCATAACGGGGTTGGCAAAACAGCCCGAGTACAATTGCTGGATGACAATCGCGTATTGGCGGAGAATAGCCTGCAGATCGATCAGGAGGGTGGAAAGGGAGAGATCAAACTTCGCTACACGCCCGCAGAACCCGGTCAGAAACTACTTCGTGTCTCAATCCCTCCGGTGCAAGGGGAAGAGAATGACGGCAACAATGCGCAGACGATCTCACTTAAGATACTCAAGAGCCGCTTGATGGTTCTGCTGGTCACTGCCAGACCGGATCAGGAGATCGGCTTTCTGCGCCGTCACTTGCTGGCGTCAGACAAATACGATGTCGACCTTCGAGCCACCGGCCCGCGAGCCGGCAATCTCTCCGGTCAGTTCCCCTCGCAACAAACCGAACTGAACCGCTTTGATCTGGTTGTCCTGCATGACCCCGATCCACAGATGTTTACGCAGTACCAATCGATCATCCGCTCCTATCTGAATGATCGCGGCGGAGCGATCTGGGTGCTGCTCGGTGAGCAGTATGCCAATCGCGGCCCCGTGCCTTGGTTTAATGAGCTATTGCCGTTTTCGCAGACTACTCGTCGGCGTATTGAATGGTCCGACTTTCATGGCGAACCAACCGAAAATAATCTTTTCCATCCCAGCATTCGGATTGCAGATGATCGCGCCGCTATTCGCGAGGCCTGGAACGATCTCCCTCCGTTCAAGTCGTTGGTCCGAACCGATCAAACCGACCCGCATGCAGTGATTCTCGCCTATGTAGCCGAGTCCGGCAGGGGAGATTTGCGCAGCCCGATTCTCGGCTACAAACGATTCGGTCCCGGCAAACTACTTGCCTCGGCCGCACTTCCTTTCTGGACCTGGGGATTTGTTGAAATCGGCTTTGGCGGCAATGACTCTGCTTACACCCGCTTTGTCGAAGGTACCACCCGTTGGCTGACCGTGCGCGATGATTTCGACCCGGTCAGGATTGTCCCAGAGAAGGAGATTTTCACCCGCGGCGAAATGGTCCGCTTCCACGGTTTCGCCTTTGATCAGGGATTCCGTCCGATTCCCGGCGCAGTCGGTACGGTGACACTTTCCGCTACAGACAAGGACCAGACCTACGACGCAGACCTGTTGGAAAGGGGAGAGGGGCTGTACGAGGCTACTTTCGATCAACTCCAGCCCGGCAAGTATCAGTATCGCGGAATCATGAGTCGCGAGGGTGTGGAGCTCAAACGTAACGAGGGGACCATTGTCGTAGAGAACTTCTCACTGGAGGAGTTTGATCAGTCGGGTGATCCATCCACTCTACAGGCGATCGCGGCGTCAACCGGTGGACGCTACTACACCTTCCGCGAGTTCTCTGATGCCCTCGCCGCCCTGGACGTCTCCCCGGTAAACGAACGGATCCATAGCGAGATACCGATCTGGGGAAAGACCTGGCTGTTGCTGCTCTTTATTGGATTGTTGTCGATTGAATGGATCTTCCGAAAAATGAACCAGCTACTCTAGCGGCTTGCCGATCTTCTGGTAGGCTTCGGTGACTTTCCGAAGGTCGATCTTTTCTGCCATCGCGATCTTGTCATCGCACAGCGCTTCCACCAGCTTCTTGATCCGCTCAGCGCAGTCTGCGATCTGTTCAAGGTGCTTGCGATGAGAGGGCGGAAAGTCATCATCCATCAGCATGAATTCACAGTAGCCGAGCACTCCGGCAAGCGGATTATTGATGTCGTGATTCATGGTCAGACAATGTCCGATGTATGGCTTGAGCGTCTGCCAGACCGCGTAATCGTCTGTCAGATCGGCGGAAGTCGCCATTTCGGTACTGCTGGATATTTTCACTTCTGTCATAGCTATACTCTGCCCCTCTATCTTTCCGTATCTCAGATTATCGGCTCGTCGCTCGATTCCTCAAGCGGCGCGAATTCCAATTGCTAACCCGGTCGGCGCACGTATATTGCCCTCTGCAACACGGGAGTAATAGATGAAAATAGCGGTACTGGGAGCTGGATTGATGGGGCGCGCGGCAGTTTTTGATGTCGCTCGCGCGGCAGGGGTGACACAGGTCGGCGTCTTTGATATCGACCCCAAACTGGCACAGGAAGTTGCCAACAAGTACGGAGATGGCAAGGCCGTCTCGGCGCAACTCGATGCTGGCAATGAAGATGCGGTCTTTCAGGCGATTCAGGGATATGACTCCCTGGTCTCCTGCGTTACCTATAAATACAACCCGGGCATTACCCGCGCCGCGATTCGCGCCAAGTGCAACATGGTAGATCTCGGCGGCAATAATGACGCTGTTAATACCGCGCTCGAAATGGATGCCGAAGCCGCCCAGGCCGGTATCACCATCATCCCCGACTGTGGCCTTGCCCCGGGAATGGTCTCGATTATCGCCACCGATGGGATCAACCAGTTCGCTTCGGTAAACGCGGTCAAGATTCGCGTCGGCGGACTTCCCCAATCCCCGCGACCGCCACTCAACTACCAGATGGTCTTCAGTGCCGAAGGTCTCATAAATGAGTACTGGGAGCCGTGTGTCATTCTCGAAGATGGGAAGAAAAGGACCGTCAATCCTATGACCGGTGTTGAACTGCTCAGCTTCGATGGAATCGGCAAACTGGAGGCATTCTATACTTCGGGAGGTACCTCGACTCTTCCGGATACTTTCGAAGGAAGGATCGAGAACCTCGACTACAAAACGATCCGCTATCCCGGGCATTGCCAGCTTTTCAAGACGATGCTTGATATCGGACTCGCTTCCTGGCAACCGATTTCAGTCGGTGCCGTTCAGGTGCCGCCACGCGAGGTACTCAAAGCCGTCCTCGACAAAAATCTCAATTTCGGCGGACCGGACCTGGTCCTCGTTCGCATCTCCATTGAGGGTGAAAAAGATGGTCGCTTGAAAACGATCGTTTATGAGATCGTCGACCGTCAGGATTCCAAGACCGGCCTGACCGCCATGATGCGTACCACGGCATTTCCTGCCGCCATCATCGCCTGGATGGCCGCTGCCGGACAGATCACCGTCAAGGGTGTCAAACCGCAGGAGGTTGCGGTCGCTCCGGCGCTTTTCCTGCCACAGTTGAAAAAGCGCGGCATTATCCTGACCATTAAAGAAGACTAGGCTACCAGAGATCAGCCGGGAAAACCACCTCTAACCGGGTGGTTTTTTTTGGATAGACTGTCACCGGCATCGTTACTGTGTCCGTTCGGGGAAGGAAGATCACGCGAAGGTGATGGATGCCGATCGGCACATTACTGAAACTGAAATGCCCGCTGGGGATCGGCTGTATCGTCGCCGTAGTCGTCCCTCCCGAACCATTCGGATAGACCAGATCCACCTGTACCTGATCATCCCAGGTACTTCCCGGCGCCGTAGCTGAGGCGTCCAACACTATTCCCTCGACTACATTCTGCAGTAGATCAGCGGTTGCTCCGGCAAACACCTTGTCGATATTGCTTCCAGACCCGGTCGAGCGGATCAGCGTATCTTGCAGCAGATAATCAACGCTCCAGCCATCTTGCTTGAAATCGACTGTCGATTTCCCTGTGCTGATATAGGGGCCTTGCCAACTGGCATAGCCGCCTGGATTGCTCACCAGTGCGTCGAGATTCGGAGGTAGTGCACCGACATCCCCCACATAACCGAAATCAACTCGTGATCCGGATCCGTACGCCGCAGGGTCACCTACGATCGCCGAGGCCAGCCGATCCAATTCCTGTTTTGTTTGCTCATACTGCGCCGTCTCTATCGTACTCTCCAATTTGGAGACAGCTACGCCTGAGATGATACCGATGATCAGTATCACCAGCACCACTTCGATCAGCGTAAAGCCGCCGGATGTCCTGAGTCTGCTCATCGTCATCCTCTAATACTCGACCACCACCCAGAGTTGAGTGCAGTACGAACTATGCGTCCCTTGCCCTTTGAGCTGTACACCTGCCTCGAGGCTGTTGATATCCGACCATGCCCAGGCCGATCCTGTCGCCGGGTTAGTAGTCCAGGTATACGAATAGTTCGCCCAGGAACTAGTCAGATCCGTGGTGGAACCGTAATAGGGGAACAGCCCGGGTCGAACCAGTAGTCGCAATTGTCCTTGCGTATGTTCCCGTTTGGCGCGCGCGTACACGGTTACCGAGATGATCGGATCGACGATTCCCGAGGGATTGGTCAACTCATAATAATCCGCGATAAACAAATTCATCGATTGCGACACCCGGGTAGCATCTTCGTCGGCAACTTCTTCGTCGACGCACTGGTAATTGGCGCCGGAGCATCCACTGAGCAGATTCCAGAGCCCGGTTCCGTTCGGTCGAAGCGTGACAGAATTTGAACTCCCGCCCCCCGGCGAAACCAGACTGGTCGCCCAGAGGTTCTCTGCAAATGGTACATTCACCTGCAATTGATGATTCGGGCCGATCGACAAAAATCGCTTTAACGTGTCATCCGTCGGCGTGTAGATCACAGTCAGCGCATGTGTTCCGATTGGAATGGAATCAAATGCGAACGAGCCGTCTGGTGTTGGATGAACCGTCTCAGTTCTGTATCCGCCTGTCCCATTCGGATAGATTAACTGCACAAACAGAGAATCGTCGAACACGCCACCTGGAGGAGTGCCATCCGCATCAGTGATCGTCCCGGCCACGTCGTTTCTCAATAGGTCTGTGGTCGATGGCGCCAGGTTTCGCGAAATCGTACTCCCCGACCCGGAAGAAACGACCGCCAACCCGCTGTACGTGTAGTTCGTGCCCCAGGCATCGCTGGCATAATCACTCGCCACCTGGGCAAACCGATTCCGCACATACGGACCCTTCCAGGTCGCATAGCCGGGATTCGTAACTAATGCCGCGAGATTCGGCGGCAACGCGCCTATATCTCCAACATACCCATAATCGGCCCGCATCCCATTGTTGGTCAGATCCGGATTCCCTACTATCCCTCGAGCGATACTCTCCATCTCCTGCTTGGTTTCTTCCAAGCGGGCCGTATCGGAGATCTGTCTTCCCGCGCGAAGAGCCACTGTCCCCAGAATAGCCGCGATCACCAACACGATCACCACTTCCACCAGTGTGAACCCGCGACAGCCATCTATATTTCGGAGTCTGGTTATCATCGCATTCTGCCTAGTACGTTACTACTACCCAAACCTGGGTACAGAAAGCCGAGAAGTTGCTGTTTTGACCGCGAAGATCAACTCCCGCCTGAAGATTGTTGATATCACTCCAGGTCCAGGCGACCCCCGTCGCTGGATTCGTATTCCAGCTATGCGAATAGTCCGTCCAGGTGGTGGTCAGCGCGTTGGTCGTCCCAGTGTACACATTGCCGCCTGTCCGGATAACCGCTCGGCAATCCCCCTGTGTATGCTCTCGCTTGCAACGGATATAGACTGTTACGCTGATCGGCGCACAGGACTGTGACGCCGGGTCCGGCAGTCGATAGACATCATCCGCCCAGGAGTTGTCCGCGCGTTCCACGTAACTCGTATTATCATCTGCTGTCGTTTCATCGACACATTGCCAGCCCGCTCCGGAACTCGGGATCAGGTCATCAAAGTTACCTACGCCATCCGGTCGAAGTAGTACTGATCCCGAACAACTCCCGCCACCTCCGGCAGAAAAGTACCCTGCCGTGAACTTGAATACCGGCGGCGAGCTGTTTACATGTCGTGGCAATACCGTCACATACCGCTCGAGCGTGTCATTCTGGGGAAGGTAGATCACGTGCAGTTGGTGCGTCCCGACTGGAATACTGTCGAGTGTGAACTCACCCGATCCGTTCGGCGTGTAATTTTTGGAGGACATTCCGCCCGCCCCGTTTGGAATCGTCACGCGTACCCGCACCGAATCTTTCTTGATTGTCCCCGGCAATGAATCATTGTCGTCGGCGACTATCCCCAAAAACTGATTGCTGAGATAATCGGTGGTAGCATCGGCGATCTTTTTGGTGATACTGCTGCCACCACCAGTCGAACTGATGGTCAATCCACCCGAGTAGGAATACGCCGCTCCCCATTCATCCAGCCGATAGCTCACGGTATCCTGGGCAAAACCACTTGGGATATATGGGCCATCCCATGTGCTGTATCCGGGATTACTGTACAGTGCTGTCAGACTGGACGGAAATGAACCGATGTCGCCGACATACCCAAAATCCGTGCGATGAAAATCTGCTGTCAAACTTGGATTGCCGACAATCGCTGTCGCCAGCATCTCCATCTCTCGCTCCGTCTCGATTCGCCTGGCATCATTGATGGTCGAGGTCATACTTCGCATCGCCACCGCCGCCAGTATGCCGATCACCGCGATCACTACCAGCAGTTCGACAAATCCGAATCCATCCTCCCGGCGAAGTTTTTTCACCATAACTCCTCCGCCAGCGAGACATTGAAATAATTGACCTCTCCCGGCATTACCAACAGACTGCGACGGACCGTGTCGCTGGTAGGAAGATAGATCACTCGCATATCATGAGCGCCGGACGGGATCGAATCGAAAACCACCAGTCCATTACGATTCGGGTAACTTGTTTTGGTGGTTATGCCGCCGGTGCCATTGGGAACTAATATCTGGCAACGGACCGAGTCCTTATGCGAATCCCCCGGCGGATTTTTGGTTGCGTCCAACACGGTGGTCTTCACTTGATTACGCAACAGGTCATTCAGGCTCGCGCCCAGCGATCTGGTTATGGTCGTTCCACCCCCAGTCGCCGTCAAAGTCAGCCCGCCGGAATACGCTATCAATCCTCCCCAGCCATCCCGTTTGAATAGATCAGGGCTTCCACCATAGCTAAAGAGATCCTGTAGATAAGGGCCGTTCCAGGTCGCATAGCCGCCCGGATTCGTCACCAGCGCATCAAGGTTTGGGGGGAGAGCGCCAACATCACCAACATATCCATTGATGATCTGACCGGTGTTCGCAGGATCATGGAAATTCCCGGCAATCGCCGTCGCCAGGCGGTTCAGTGCCTGTTTCGTTTTCTCCGTGCGCGAGGTCTCATTTGCTCCGCGCAAAGAACGCACTGCTACCGTGGCCAAGATCGCCACAATGACTACCGACACCACTAGCTCAACCAACGTATATCCGTGGCGATCTGCCCGTATGAGTAAACGCTTTTCCACTTCTCAGTAATATCGGCAGAAATCGCAAACGGCTGAAGGGTCTAAGTTCTTGCGGTTAGGATGAATAGCTCGATGCGCGACCTCCCTGACGGAAGATGATTCCAAATTGCGTCGCCTAATAATACTTGACAAAATAGTCTCTGTTTGAATATTACCGATATCGACGCGTCTATCACGTCCTTCTCATCGCACCAACGAACAGCCTTACCTCAACATTCCACTCCACCGGGAGACAAGGAGTTGTTTGTCATGCCATCAAACCAATCGTGGAAATCACCAATTCTGATGCTGTACATGCTCATTTTTGCGGTTTCGCTGTTAGCAAGCTGTAGCAGCGACAAGACCTCACCGACCAAACCAGTGCAGGCGGATGTCAACGGTTATGTCGCGTCGCTTCCAGCGTGGGAGGATTTCGCCAACGTACAGGATACCGCCACTGTACCGGTTGGTGACCTGATCGCAGAAATGTCGAACCAAGTACTCTGCACCACGACGCCATACAACATCACTCAGAACCCCGATGCTATCATCACCTTCGGTGCGGCGCCTGATGTCCTGTATCTTGGTTCGCTCATCCAGGGGGACAGCTATCTTGGCGGTCTGGGCACGATGTCGGAATTGCCGATCAGACAGCGTGCGCCACTTACCGTTGCCATCAATCTCTTCACCGGTACCGACATCTCGACTGTGGTACAGAACCCCGATGCAGCCTCTGTTCAGGACGCCCTCAATGGTCTGGTCGCCGATGCATCGGCCAACGGTCACGTTTCCGGCAGTCGGATCTCTTACAATTACAAGGAATCATACAGCGCGATGCAGGCCGCGCTGAGTCTCGATATCTCATACAAGTATATGACCTCAAGCGGGCAGGCCGCGCTCGATTTCTCCATGTCCGAAGAGAAGCATACGGTCACCGCCCTCTTCAAACAGATCATGTTTGAAGCTTATATCGTGCGGCCGCAAACACCCGGTGAATTTTTCAGTAGTGACTTCACCCAGGAGAGGCTGGATGAACAGATCTCTCTGGGTAATATCGGCCCCAACAATGTACCGGTCTATGTGGCGCGCATCCAATATGGCCGCATGCTTTTGTATTCAATGACCGCCGAGGCGTCCAGTTCGTTGCTGCAGGCCGCGGTCAGTGCAAGCTACAACGGCGTGGCATCGGTCGATGCTTCCATCCGTACGCAAGTACAAAGCCTGCTTTCCACTGCGGAAGTGAAGGTCGCAACCATCGGGGGAGATGATAACGCCGTGTTGTCACTGCTCCGCACCGGTGAACTCAAGGATTACTTCACGACCAGTGATTCTCTTACCACCGCTGCGCCTCTCGCTTATGCGTTGTGCAACCTCGCGGACGGCTCACTCGCCCAGGTAAGCGAGATGACTACTTTCTCGATCAAACAATGCGGCGCGATCGGCGCCACCGCCTATACCAATAAGTCCGAATGGTTGGGAGCCATAACCAGTATGGTCGGAGCGGGCCATACTGTCGAATTCCTGACTACCCCCGAGAATATCTCTCTGTCGAACGAATTCGGTGTCCCGCTGACCAATCAAAGTATGGGGCCGATCCTGACCTGGGATTCCTCGGCTACCCATTATCCGTTCACCTTTTATCTGCGGGCATTGGCTGGCGGGCATACCCTTGTGTATGACGACCAGGAGAGCGGACCGGCCTTCTCACCGATGGATCAGGCGCGGAGTATCAGTATTGGTGATGTTGACGATGGCGAGAATGATGACTTTGAAATTGCAATCCCAAGCTGGCTCCCTAATACCGCGGTCTTTGCCATCGGTATCTCAGTCTGCGACAATGCCGCAGAAAGCGGCGAAGGAGGCAAGTGCTTTGGAGTGAATGGGTACTCTCAGGACCCAATGGCGCATTCGGTGCCGGCCTGTACCGGTACCCACGGCTTCGTCGGAATCGTCGCGACCATTCCGCTGACCTCGATCCGATTCAACGAGAGTGATACGGGAGATGATATATTCGTGCGCGATCTCATTTTTGGATACCTAACCTGGGAAGAGTAGACGACATTACGGATTCCATTTACGACGAGACCCAATAAAAAACGCCGAGTCAACTCGGCGTTTGATTTTGGTGATAGCAAGTTCGATTGAACTAAAACGTATCATTATCCCAGGTTGATTCCTTGGGGGGGATTCGTACGATCAGATCAGACTTCACCTTGCATTGGCAGGCTAGCCGTGAATGGTCGGTCAGCCCCTCGGCCTCATCCAGCATATCCGTCTCATCCTCGGACACGGGATTCAACGTGTCAAACCCTTTTTCAATGATGATATGGCAGGTGGAGCAGGCGCAATTCCCGCCACAATTATGATCGATCTGGATATTATTATTCAAGGCCGCGTCAAGGACGGCCGTCCCCTCGGGGACCTCGACCTCGATATCCATCGGCAAAAAACGTACTTTCGGCATTCGACTGACTTCTCCTGAAGGATCCACTACTTCGACCGCGATCGAACTGTTACCGGGAATCGATGTCATCATTCCTCCGATCCACCGGCGCGATACACAACAATGTTGGAATGCTCATTGCCGAACCGGATCGACTTAGCCACGCCACTCAGGCGGGCCGTGATGTACATGTAAACCCAGGGCGGAATAATAGTGGAGGAACAGCCACGCACCAATACTTTTTTCCCCGCAAACTGCGACCAATTGTAATGGGAGGCTTTATCGAGGAAGGCATCCTCTAACAGGATACCTTCGGTCATGAATTCTTTCGGATCAAGAATGTCAAATGCCACGAGAGATCACCAGGCCCGGTCGAGTGACAACATACTTAGCAACTGAAGGAAGACCCGCACCCGCAAGAGCGCTTGGCTTTGGGATTGCTGAACTGGAAACCGCCGCCCATCAGTCCACCTTTGTAATCAAGGGTGGTCCCGGCGAGGTACATCAGCGCCTTCAGATCGACCCGTACTTTGAGACCGTCGAAATCAAACTCGCGGTCGAATTCCTGCGCGTTGTTGTCAAAAGACATCGAATAGGACATCCCGGAACAACCGCCGGAAGCGACTCCGAGGCGCAAAAAGAGCCCTTCTTCGTTTTCCTCGGAAATCAACCGCTTGACTTCCGCAACCGCGTCAGGCGTAACAAAGATAACCTGTTCGGTAGTACTGGATTGGGTCTGGTCAGCCATAATGGGCAACTCTCCAAATATGTGTTAATCGCTAATATTCATCCAAGTTCACTGTCGGACGTAACCAGATAACAAACGACCTTTCAAAAGGTTCACGAGTTGCCCGGAAATTTCATATTGACGATATCGGCAGGGAATGCGGTCAGTAAAGACCTTATTTGATAGATTAAGCAGGTCTATCAGGGAATACAAGTTATTAAGAGTCTACTTATCTACATTCAGATGGCAAAAAATCGCAAAAAATCACCTTTTTCTCAATAAAGTTGTGGACTAAGGGCATCCTTTTTACTATTATCCACGTTAATTGTGGAAGAAGAGATAAATGTTAATGACCGTCCACGTTAGCTAACTCGTGGCCCGCTAAAAGGATACACAACATGCAACTGTCTCGCAAAGCTGATTACGCTCTCCGTGCCATCCGGCATATCTCATCTTTGCCCAAAGGGAAACTTGGCTCGATCAATTCTATCGCCGAAGCGGAGTCAATTCCGCGCGAATTTCTCGCCAAGATCCTCAAAGACCTGACCCGCGCCGGGATCTTGGTCTCGTTTCAGGGAGTTACGGGAGGGTATCGCCTTGCCAAGCAGCCGAAGGAAGTAACCTTCCTCGATGTGATTGAAGCGATCGATGGGCCGATCCACCTCAACCTCTGCACCGAACAGGGGACCTGCACCTGTGATCAATTCAATAAGTGCGATATGAAAGATTTCTGGTCGGTCCAGGAAGATTCGTTCAAGAAAGCCCTGTCGAAACATCACTTCGGTCGTTACAAACGCGCCCGCGCATAACCGAAGTTTTGGCATTCGTCCAATTGTGCGCCACCCCAATTTACCGGGTGGCGTTTTTTTTTCGGCGTCGTAACCGAGTTGTCACCATGACAATAAACCGGTTGTGCGATTCCGCCACTCCTGCGTATGTTAGATAGAGAACATGGTGCCGACAGGGCGCTTTTGTCCCTGAACCAGAGCTGCCCTCTGTTGTTTAAGATTGCAACGGCTGATGATC
The DNA here is from genome assembly GCA_016708025.1 of bacterium. Lineage (NCBI taxonomy): Bacteria > bacterium. The sequence goes on from JADJGQ010000001.1 coordinate 289,336, forward strand.
GAAGGAGCAAATGCGGTGGAGATTATGAAGCGTTTTGAAGATAGCCAGTACCGGGTGAATGTCGGACTTGCGGAAATGCTCAAAGGCGGCGTCATCATGGATGTCACCAATCCTGAGCAGGCCAAGATCGCTGAAGATGCCGGCGCTGCCGCTGTTATGGCGCTGGAACGTGTCCCGTCCGATATCCGCGCCGAAGGCGGTGTCGCCCGTATGGCCGATCCCGACATTATAGAAGGGATCAAACGGATCGTCACCATCCCGGTCATGGCCAAGTGCCGCATCGGTCACGTCATAGAAGCGCGCGTACTCGAATCGCTCGAAATTGACTTTATCGATGAATCCGAGGTCCTGACCCCTGCGGACAACAAATTCCATGTCGACAAGTGGCAGTTCAAGGTCCCGTTCGTTTGCGGATGCCGCAATATCGGCGAAGCGCTCCGACGCGTCTCCGAGGGAGCCGCAATGATCCGCACGAAGGGCGAGGCGGGGACAGGCGATGTCTCCCAGGCAGTCAAGCACCTTCGCGAGATCAATTCGCAGTTGCGCGCGCTGACAGTCATGACCGAGGAAGAGATGTACGGTTTTGCCAAGGAGAATCAGGTCTCTGTTGAGATCGTTCGCATGGTCGCGAAAACCGGCAAACTGCCGGTACCGAATTTTGCCGCCGGCGGCGTTGCCACTCCGGCCGATGCTGCACTCTGTATGTGGCTGGGAGCCGAAGCGGTCTTTGTTGGATCAGGCATCTTCAAATCCTCCGATCCGATCGGTCGCGCCAAAGCGATCGTCTCCGCCACGACGCATTGGCAGGATTACAAGATCATTGCCGAGGTCTCGCGCGGTTTGGGTGAACCCATGAAAGGGATTGCCGCCGAGTCGATCCCGACCGAGCATCAGCTTCAGACCAGATAGACGTTTATCACAGGAATTCCCCAGCGGCGTGCCTTCCGGTGCGCCGTTTGACTATCAGAGGTACCGTCGCCGTGAATGGCACAGACAAATTGACATCCCGCAAGGCCACACAGTCTAATTTCCACAAGTTGTCTATTGGCGTTCTCGCTTTGCAGGGAGATTTTGAGAAGCATGCGAATCAAGTAATATCGCTTGGCGCCGCAGTTCGGTTGGTCAAGCTGCCTGATGACCTCAATAGTATTGACGCGCTCATCCTCCCTGGCGGTGAGTCTACGACCATGTCAATCCTCATGGACAAACATCATCTGCGGCAACCGCTTAAAGATTTTGCCCGCAACCACCCCCTCTACGGAACTTGTGCCGGTATGATTCTGTTAGCCAATAGCATACAGGACAACCAGTCCGGTGTCGCGCCACTTCAATTGATGGATATTGATGTTTTGCGGAACGGATACGGACGTCAGTTGTTCTCTTTCGAAGAAGAGATAACCGCTGAACTAGCCGGCACTACGGAAAAGCTACGCGGTACCTTTATTCGCGCCCCCCGAATTGTACGGTGCGGCAAGGATGTAACAGTGTTGGCGCGTTATCAAAACGACCCGGTACTGGTGAGGCAAGGGATGCTTCTGGCGGGTAGTTTTCACAACGAACTCGGATCAGAAGCAACCGTTCTCCGCTACTTTTTAGATGATTTTTTTGGTGACAACCGGTAAACCGAACGTATATTACATAGATGAATAAAGTCTTTTTTACGCAGTCGGTTGGTGACCGCTCGGCGCATGGAGAAAAGCCGAAGGCACCAACGGTGGCGGAGCGGATGCAGACCCCGCACGTACGACTGCCACGGTGGATCAAGATCACGCCGACCTCGAATCCGAATTACCACCGAATTCGTCAGACGTTGAAAGAGAATGGTCTGCACTCGGTCTGTCAGGAAGCGTCCTGCCCCAATATCCGTGAATGCTACGGAGAGGGAACAGCAACCTTCATGATCCTCGGACATCACTGTACCCGGGGTTGTAACTTTTGTGATGTCATCAAGGCGCAGCCGCTGGGGCTCGATCTCGAAGAACCCGCCCGCCTTGCCCGAGTGGTCGCCGAGTTGAAACTAAAACAAGTCGTCATCACTTCGGTGACGCGAGATGACCTGCCGGATGGGGGAGCCTCTATTTTTGCCCGGACTATAGAGCTCCTCCGAAGGCAGGATAATGAAGTCAAAGTCGAATTCCTCGTCCCGGACTTCGCTGGCAAATATGACTCCGTCAAAGTGATCTTGGATTCCGGCGTGGATGTCTTTGCGCATAATGTCGAAACCGTCGCTCGCCTCCATAAACGCGTTCGCGGCGCCGCCAAGCTTGATCGCTCGCTTTCCGTCCTTCGATATGCCGCCGATTATTCGCCGCGCCCGGTTATCAAAACCGGATTTATGGTCGGATTAGGCGAAACCAGGGAAGAATTGGTAGAACTGATGCACCAGGTTTACGCAACCGGGTGCGATATCGTCACGATCGGCCAATACCTGCGCCCGTCGCTGGCTCACCTGCCGGTCGAACGGTTTTACGCGCCGGAAGAATTCGTTGAACTGGCCCGCATCGGGAAAGAGATCGGGTTTGCCCATGTCGAGGCCGGCCCGCTCGTCCGCAGTTCGTATAAGGCGTTTCACCAGTCGAAGGGAATACTGGAGAAGGCATGCTGAAGAAGATCATCATCGCCCGCCATCACGGCTTCTGCATGGGAGTCAAGCGGGCGATCAATATCGCCGAGGAAACCGCCCTGGATAAAGGCCGCAAGGTGACCATCCTCAATGAGATCGTGCACAACGAAACTGTTGTGCAGCGTTTTCTCGACAAAGGCGTTGGTCAGGTCTATTCCCTCAATGAAGTCAACGAAGGCACGCTTATCATCTCAGCTCATGGTATCGCCCCCAACGTGATCGAAGAAGCCAAGGCGAAGGGGCTCGATGTTGTCGATGCCACCTGCCCGCTGGTGACTCGCATCTATAATATCGTGATGAAGGTGATCGACAACGGTTACCATGTCATTCATTTTGGCGACCCGCATCATGATGAGACCCAGGGAGTAGTGGGCCACGCTCCGGACCGCATTACTGTGGTCACCAATAAGAGCGAACTGCCCAATTTGCCTGACTGGACCGACCGAAAACTCGGCCTTACTTCTCAGTCGACTTGCAACCAGGAAGAAGTCGCTGAATTTCAGAAACTGGCCAAAGAGAAATGGCCGCATATCGAGATATTTGACACCATCTGTAATGCCACCACCCAGCGGCAGAACGCGATTCTCGACCTCGCCCCGCAAGTGAATATGGTGCTGGTCGTTGGCTCAAAAACATCGGCCAATTCCGTCCGTCTGGCCCAGATCTCCGATGCCATTTGTGGACGCGGAATATTGATATCATCGGCCTCTGATATAAAGGATGACTGGTTCACTGACGACTCTATAGAAAGAGTCGGTATCTCCGCCGGTGCCTCCACTCCGGAGTTTCTGGTCGAGGCCGTAATCCAGCGACTGGTGACTATCTCCGGCGGAACCGCCGAAGTGGTGGTGCCGGAACGTCGCGAACGGATCCGCAATCTGGCCCAGCAAGCCGGCTAATCGGGCAGACAGGGAAGAGGCTATACCGTGGCGCATCTCGGCGATTTCTTCATCTTCACCGCAGCGATCGGCGCTTTTCTTTCAGGTCTATTTTATCTGCTCGCCTGGCGAGGCAAAGAGCAGTATCACAATCTCGGTCGTCGCTTTTTCCATGTGACCACCGTGGCCACTATCGGCGCGCTCAGCACCCTCATGTATCTCATCCTGACGCACGATTTCACGGTCGCCTATGTCTATTCTTATTCGTCAACCGATCTTCCGCTCCATTACTTGTTCGCCACTCTCTGGGGCGGACAGGAAGGGACCTTCCTTCTTTGGCTCTTCTATACGGTGATCCTTGGCACCATCATGATGTTCACCGCCCGGCAGTTCGAGCGCGGAAACATGTTCTTCCTGAACCTGTTTGTACTCTCTCTTCTGCTCATCATGATCAAGAAGTCTCCATTCGAGCTGATGCCGGTCTTTCGCGAAGAGGGCGCCGGGTTGAATCCGCTATTGCAAAATTTCTGGATGACCATTCATCCGCCCATCATGTTCTCCGGCTTTGCCGGAACGGTCTTTCCGTTCTGTTTCGCGTTGACCGCGCTGGTTGAGCGGAAATATCATACCTGGGCTGAGGCCGCCCGCCGCTGGACTATATTTGCCTGGGGTACTCTGGGTGTCTCGCTGATCCTTGGCGGCTACTGGGCATATGAAACGCTTGGCTGGGGTGGCTTCTGGGCATGGGATCCAGTCGAAAACTCGTCGCTCATCCCCTGGATCTTCCTGACCGCTCAGGTGCACTCGCTTTTCATCAAACGTCAGCGTCGCGGACTTCTCCGCTTTTCGCTTTTTGCCGTCTGCATGACATTCTGGTCGGTGCTGTACGGCACTTTCCTGACTCGTTCAGGCGTGCTTGCGGATTTCTCTGTCCATTCCTTTGTTGATCTGGGTATCAACGCGTTTCTTGTCACTGGCCTCTTCTTCTTTGTGGGAATGGGGCTGTTTTTCATGGCCTACAGATGGCGCGATATCACTCCAGAACCTTCTTATTCTAAAGTGGCATCACGCTCTTATCTGGTGACCCTCGGAGTGGTGGTACTGTTTATCGGTGGCCTGCTGGTGCTGATCGGTACATCTGCGCCGCTCTTGACGCGCGTGACCGAGAACCCCTCGAATGTCGGTCAGCCCTACTATTTCGCCACCATGACGCCAATCGCCGTCTGCATCTTACTGTTGATCTCGCTCTTCCCGGTCTTCCGCTGGAATGATGGTCTTGCCAAGCGTTGGCTGTTGATCCTCGGCGGCTCCGTATTTGCTCTGACCGTGGTAACCATGTTGCTCACCGGATTCACCTCCCAGATAATCTATCTGGCACTTTTTGGCGCGGCCTCATCGGCGCTGGTCGTCAACGGCTATGTGCTCTATGAGTCGTTCCGGCAGGGACGCTGGCAAACCGGCTATCTTTCTCACTGCGGACTGGCTCTTGCCCTAACAGGCGCTGCTCTCGCCAACGGCTTCGAAACTAAGCAACAGGTTAATCTGGTACAGAATCAGCCGTCCAATGTTATGGGCTACGAGATCACCTTCACCGGTGTTGAATCGACCGAAAAAGGCTTTGACTGCCACCTGAACGTGGTCAATGGCGATGATCAGTTCACTGCCATTCTGCCCCACGAATTCCCGAAAAATCAGGAAGGCGTGATGAAGAAACCCCATGTCGAAACATATCTAACCTACGACATTTACTTCGCTCCTGCATCGATAGAACTCCCCAAAGAAGAACCCCAGGGAGAGTACTTCCTGAAAAAAGGGGAGACGGTCCAGGTGGACAAATACGCCGTCACCTTCCATCGCTTTGAAATGGGTAATCACGGCGACCAGGATAGCGCCATGAGCGCCGCCGCTATTGTCACCATCGCTTATGATGGCAAGACCGAGGAGTTGGCCCCAGAACTGGTTGTTCGCGGTAATGAAGTTACCCCGATCTACTCGCGCTTCGACAACGAACGCGGCTCGATCTTCATTGCGGGCGTTCGCCCTGAAGATGGCGGAGTCAAACTTGCTTTCGAGGGTCCGTTTGTCCCCACTGGCGCCTCAACCCCGGGCCTTCTGGTGATTGAATTATCGAAAAAGCCGCTCATCCAGCTCTTCTGGATTGGCTGTTTCCTGGCATTTCTTGGCGGATTTCTCAGTATGTACAACCGCAAGCGTCGACGCACTGACAGCGGCACTCAGGATTCTAACGAAACCCGGAGAGAACTGCAGTCAGTTGCCAGCGATGCCGCCTGATCCAAGTCGGATCTTCTTGTTGCTAATCAGTCGCGAATGCTGTTTTAATCCTACCGGCTCCCGGACCGCAAACTGGTCCGGTCTGCCCGACCTATGATGAAAATCAAAATGTGCGCTCTGTCCGGGCTTCCTGTCGGTGCTGCGGTTGAAAAACGAATTCTGGCTCGCCGTGTGGCGGTCTTTAACGTCAATGGCACGCTGTACGGTATCGAATCCGAATGCAAACATATGAAAGCCAGTCTGACCACCGGCGGAGTTGTCGATGGTATTCTCACCTGCAAATGGCACGGGTGGAAGTATGACCTCGAGACCGGCGAGTGCCTCGGTCGGCCGGGGATGAAACTCCGACGCTACGATGTGGTGGTCGAGGGTGACGACGTTTACCTTATGCTGTAGGACGCATAGCACATGCACAAGAAAGTACATCGCTATCTGCTGGAAATGACTCCTGAACGGCCCGAAATGCTTCAGGAGATGGAACGCTATGCCGCGAAACACAAGTTTCCCATAATTGGACCGTTGGTCGGGCGATTACTCTACCAGATGGCGCTTTCCATCAAGGCGAAAAGAGTACTGGAACTTGGCTCGGGATATGGTTACTCCGCCCTCTGGTTTGCCATGGCGATCGGCCCAAAAGGGGAGATCGTCCTGACCGATGGAGACAAAGCCAATAAAGTACGGGCGCTTGAGTACATTGAACGTTCTCGTCTGCGTACAAAGTTTGATTTCAGGGTAGGGAATGCGTTGAATATCGCCCGGAATCTGCCCGGACCGTACGACATCATTCTCAACGACATCGATAAACAGGATTATCCACGCACTATCGACCTGGCCGCCGCTCGCCTTCGCAAGGGCGGACTCTTCATAACAGATAATCTGATCTGGTCGGGCCGGGTTGCAGACAAAGAGATGGACAAAACCACTCGCCGGATCGTGGAGTTTACGCGACTCCTCTACGCCGATAAGCGGTTCTTCACCACCGTCCTGCCGATCCGGGATGGCGTCGGTATTGCTGTCCGAATCTAATTCGGCAATCCGTCCATTCAACTGCCTGAATCCGTTGAACATTCGGTGTAACATTCCGTATTGAGTGTAGAATATCTCCGCCGGAAAGCGGAACCGAACCGACGGCTGATCGTTATAAAGGATGAGAGCCTCTTAAAGTAGTCGTTCGATTTTCCGATAACCTCACAAGGGGACCCTCGATTCAACGGGGCGCTTTCGAGTTCAGAGGATCTATTTCCGATTGCGATGGTAATGACTCGTTTGTACTGCGTAGAAAGTGCGAACGAACCCCGAACACGGATAGTTCTGTAGATTTTTTTGGCCGTTTTCCCTGTGGGAAAAGGTGAGAAATGTCGAAAATTGTGTTGACAAAGAGGTCGAAGAAACGTTTTAATATCGGCTCGTGATCGCGGGCTAGGTGAAGCGATCACCCGTTCTGAAGTCTGATTCTCCGCTATCCCGGAGATCATGAAATCACTGTACCAGTAGTTGAATGTTCTGCGACTCCGTCGCAATTGATGAGGCAACTCATCGTAAACCAGGAGGATATATGCCCCCCAAACGTGCCACGTTCATCACTTATGGCAACGATGAACAGTGCGCTGAAACTCGCCGATTCATCGAAGATGCCGGGGTGGATCTCGATACTCGTGACCTTGAGAAAAGACCGTTCACCGAAGATGAGATTCGCCGGTTGGTCGGTTATTTCAGCATAGAATACTTTTTAAATCCTGCTTCGAAATCTTTCGCCAAATTGGGGCTGGATCGTGAACTGCCGGAACGGCATGAAGTGATCAAAATGATGGCCGAGGACAACTCCCTTATCCGTCGCCCGATCATTCGTACCAACCGTCTCTTTACAATCGGCTGTGACCGTCGACGGATCTGTGAGATGCTCCAGATCTCTATGAATGGCCGTCAGGCCTCTGACGATGACCATGACAATGGTCCCGGCCACCAGCGCGTCTCCAGTTCCTCGAAGTAACCCCGGAGACTACCGGTTGCTTTTGCCGGGCGGCGACGTATATTCTGGCGAACCAAACGTCAACGTTCGGACTAAAGTATGCCTACTGAACGCGAAATTCTCGAGACAGATATTCTCATCGTCGGGGCCGGTCCTGCCGGCCTGGCTGTCGCCTACCGACTGGCCCAACTTCTCGCCGACAATCCCGCTGTCGAAAAACCTGAGATCCTCTTCATGGATAAAGGTTCTTATGTCGGCGCACACTCCCTTTCCGGTGCGGTCATGGATCCGCGCGGGATCGCCGAGCTGATCCCGGATTACAAAGAGAAAGGCGCACCGCTCGAGGCGCCCGTCTCCGCGGATTCCTTCTGTTATCTCACACCCTCCGGCAACCTCAAGGCGCCGATCAATCCGCCACCACTCGACAATCATGGCAACTACATCATCTCGCTCAATAAGTTCTCCGGATGGCTGGCGAAACAGGTCGAGGAGATGGGAGTTGACATCTACTCCGGCATGGCCGGTTTTGAGCTGCTGGTCGAGGATGGCAAAGTGATCGGAGTCCAGACCGTTGATATGGGACTCGACAAAGATGGAACGCCGAAATCGAATTTTGAACCCGGCTCGCTGGTGCATGCCAAAGTGACTATTCTCTGCGAAGGTGTACATGGCTCACTCACCCGCCAGGCTTTCGAGAAGATTCCCGAACTGACGCGCGATTGCCAGCCGCAATCCTACCTGACTGGCGTCAAAGAGGTCTGGGAGCTCCCCGCCGGACGCATCTCCGCCGGACAGGTCGTCCATACCATCGGCTATCCAGCCGAATCGTACGAATATGGCGGCGGATGGGTCTACGGCATGTCTGATACTCTCGTCTCAGTCGGCTATTGCATAGGTCTCGATTCACCGGATCCGACCAACGACCCGCATGCCCGTTTCCAGATGTACAAATCGCACCCCCTGATCCGCTCTTTTCTGGATGGTGGGACAATGCTCCACTATGGTGCGAAAACAGTCCCGGTCGCTGGCTATTATTCGATCCCCAGACTCTACCACGACGGCCTGATGCTCGCCGGCGACTCAGCCGGTATGCTCAATCCGCAACGTCTCAAAGGAGTGCACCTGGCGATCAAATCCGGCATGATGGTAGCCGAAACCCTGTTTGATGCCATCAAGTCGGGAGACTATTCGGCCAACACGCTCAAGGGATACGCCGACCGATTCCGCGCGAGTTGGGCGTACAAAGAGCTGTACGACACGCGCAATTTCCACGCCGGTTTCAAGTCCGGATTATTCGCCGGACTATTCCATGGCGGCATCCAGATGGTTACTGGCGGGCGCGGGCTGTTCGATCGAAAGCCGCACCATCGCGATCACGAGTATATGCTCAAGTTGGATCAGTTCGCGCAGCGGTTCGGCAAACCAGCCACTGCAAAGGATCTGAAATTCGACGGCAAACTGACCTTTGACAAGGTCACCGATGTTTACAAATCGGGGACCATGCACGAAGAACATCAGCCGTCGCACCTGGTGATCGCAGATTATGACATCTGCAACACCCGGTGTACGCAGGAGTACGGTAACCCCTGCCAGCACTTCTGTCCGGCCGATGTCTACAATATGGTGGATGACCCAGCCCGTCCCGGGAAGCTGAAGCTGGAACTGACCCCTTCCAACTGTGTCCATTGCAAAACGTGTGATATTGCCGACCCCTACCAGGTGATCCGCTGGGTCACACCACAGGGAGGCGAGGGGCCGAATTACACTAACTGCTGATGTTCCACATCAATAGGCGATCTCCAAGGGCGGCCCACTAGCCGCCCTTTACAATTCCTCACCATCTTTTGATGAACTTTGCACCACCTGGGGCGTATCTTATGCAAGGAAGTATGTCAAAATGCTCGTAAAAGTAGTGGCCGTGCAGGCAATGATGGGCGGACGGATCACGCTGGAAGAGAAGATCCATATCTTCAAACAGCGACCTGATTTCGTCTGCCTGCCGGAATACTATCTTATCGATCCCACCGTGACCGATTATCAGCGGGCCGCCTTGCGCCAGAATGAATACCTCGATTATCTCTGCCGCCTCTCCGATGAACTGCACACCTGCATTGTTGGAGGATCGATTGTCGAAGCCGCGGAGGGAAAATTGTTCAATACTTCGTTCGTCATCGACCACGGCTCGATCCTCGGCAAGTATAGAAAACGGTTTCCCGTCCCCGGTGAACTCGCCAAGGGGATCTCTCCCGGTTCTGATAATCTGGTCGTGACGCTCGACGGTGTCAGGTTCGCCATGATGATCTGCGGCGATGTGTTTTATCCGCATCTTTACGACGAGTTGCGTGAAGCTGGCGCGGATATAATTTTCGTCCCGACAACATCGCTCTATCGTCCCGATGATTCGCTCTCTCAGAAAAAGAACCGCGACCAGAAGTATTTCCTTGCCGGTGCCTCACAGGCCTGCGCTTATGTCGTGAAAGTTTGCGGTGTGGGAGAGATTTTCGGACGTCCGCTCCAGGGAAGGTCCCTGATCGCCGCCCCCTGGGGTATCCTTCAGCAGACCACCATGTATGAAGAATCCCAGTCTCGCATCCTTACCACGACTCTCGATATCAACGAGGTCCGCGAGTTTGGCCAGAAACTGCAGGCAAGCCAGGCCAGGACCGACGTGCATTCGCTTCTCGGCTGATCTCAATCGTCTTCTCACTCATCGTATCGAAGCTTGTCAAGCCTGACTCAACAATCGTATGCTTGCATTGTGATCCGGGGACAATGATCAAATTACAGAGGAGAGTGCTATGGCCGGTATGGCGATTGGTTCATTCGGAGTTCTGCTCCTGTTGGTCGCCTTTTATCTGAATCTCCGGGACAAATTGCCGCAGTCCAGCAAGCTCTATCTATTGATGAATCTGGTTGGGTCTGCCATGGCCGCTGTGTACGCAGTCATGACCAACAGCCTGCCGTTCGTGATTCTCGAAACGGCCTGGGCGATGGCCGCATTGTATGGACTCTTTCGACAAAAAGAAAAGGCCCCTCACTGAGGGGCCTTTATCACGATCAACTTTATGTTCTAGTTGTAAGACTGACGGTTGGCGCGCGCCACGTTGTTCACGATCTTCGATGATTGCATCAGATTCTCGTACCAGCGGGAGTACATCTCCTGCTGCTTGGCCGACATGATCTGCGAATAGATCGAATCACGCTTTTCGTTGAACTGCGTCAGGTCGGGGGACTGCTTCTCAATCAACTGCATCACCGCCGCGCCGGCGCTGTAACTGATCGGACCGACGATCTCACCAGGCGTCGACATCGAGAATGCCGCCGAGATCGCCACCGGATCACGGCCCAGTTCCGTCTGATAGCTATTGCGGGTCAGCCAGTCGGTGGTCGTGTAGATCAGCCCGTTCGCCTTAGCCGCAATCTCAAGCGACTGTCCCGCGCGGGTGCCGGCGACCACTCTCTCTGCTTGCGCGCGGCACTGCTCAGCGATCATTTCGCGACGGACTTCCTGCGTTACGCGAGGTTTCGCTTCTTCATACTGTGCTTCGCCGGCAGGGAGACGCTGCGCCACTTCAAGAACGAAAAACGCTGAGTTGTTTTCCATGACCGTGGATACAGCGCCAACTTCATTCTGAAACGCGAACGAATCCGCTACCACATCATATCCGATGAACGGCACTGCCATCCGACGGCTGAACGGAGTGGTTGTCTTGACTTCGAGACCAGTCTCACTCACCGCGGCGCTGAACCCCTTTTCGTCGGCGATCAACTGGAAATCAGAGAGCCGCTGGTAAGAGGCATCCAGTGAACTCTGCGATGATTCCACGCGCAGGAGAATATGTGAAGTATGTGCTTCGCGTACTTTCGGAGTGCCCGGCGTCAAAACCGTGTCCCGGTACCCGTGATGCTTGATTATGTGCCAGCCAAATTGGGTGCGGAATGGCTCGCTGACTTCGCCTTCCTGCATTCTAAATGTCATCTGATCGAATTCCGGGACCATCTTCCCCTGCTGATACCAGCCCAGGTCGCCTCCGGCCGCCGATGAGCCATCTTCGGAGTAGGTCCTGGCCATCTCGGCAAAATCTGCCCCTCCACGGATCGAATCATAGATCACTTTCAAACGGGCACCGGTCGATGACCAGTCTTCGTCGGTCGGCTTCTTTTCCAGCATGACCAGATTGAGAACCGCCCGCTCTTCCACTTTGTATTTCTCTTTGTTCTTCTCAAAATACTGCTTCAACTGATCTTCAGTCGGCGCCGGTGTGCTGGCCGCAAAACGGCTCTGCGGCACATTAACCAGTCCGATCTTCACCGACTCAAACCCTTCCAGGAACGTCTGTCTCAGTTCGGTCTCGGAGACCGCAACAGTCTGGACGACGATCTCCTGCATTTTGAGTCGCTCAATCTCGCCCCGAACGCCAGGTTCAAGCTGGGCCCAGAATGAGGTCCACTGCGGATCGGCCATTGCCTGCACATACTTCTGATAATCGAACTGACCGTTCGTCAGAAATGCCGGAACCTGTTGGAGGTATGACGGAGGCTGCATTCTCAAATAGGCATACAGCTCTTTTTCCGTGACGACGATATTGTTTTTGGCCGCTTCCTGGCTCAGCAACTCGTCATGGACCAACTGGTTCCAGGCGGTCTGCTCAAGCTCGCGGATCTTGCTGTCCGGCACCTCGGCATCAGACCGTTGCGACTCATTCTGATAGAGCTGTGTGTAAAGCCGCTGGTACATTTCCCAGGTGACATTTTCGCCGTTGATCGATCCGGCATAGTTGGCTTCGCCCCCCATCGACCGACCGGTGATATCCAGACCCCACTCAAGTACGATCATCGCCACGAAAAACAGCAAAACGATGATGATGATAGGGAAGATCATTTTCCGCAATGATTCAAACATCTATTCAGACTCCTCTGGTTTGCTTACTCTGGTTCCGCCAGCGGATTGAGCGGGGGCCGAACCGACAATCCACCGAATATAATCAAACATACCGGGATGGCAACACGTTACGGCCCGGCGACCATTAAAATTGTCTGTCCTTTGGACCTACTGTTTTGTAGTATCGGTACAATGATTAGTTCGACACCGACACCAAGGAAAAAGATACTGCAATGAATCGTCGCTCAACTTTCCTTCAAATCGCCCGCTTCTCACTAATACTATGTTTAGCAACACCTTGCGCGCTCTTTGCCGCCTGGCCGCTCGCCGGACAAATTGATCTTTCATCTGGCTTTGGCGATTATCGTTCCGGGCGATTCCATGCCGGTTTGGACCTTCGTACCGGCGGTGTTCCCGGAAAAGAGGTCAAAGCCCCGGTCGCTGGCTATATCTCGCGAATCCGGATGGCCTATACCGGATATGGGAAAGGTCTCTATATGACCGGCGATGATGGCCATACCTATGTTTTTGGTCATCTTCAGGGATTTAATCCGCTCCTCGAGAAGCTGGTTAAAGCCAAACAAACCCAGGCAAGACGCTACTTTGTTGATATAGAATTGCCAGCCGACTCAATTCGCGTTAAGCCGGGTGAGCTGATCGCCTATTCCGGACAGACCGGTGCCGGTGCACCACACCTGCACTTTGAGAAACGTGCCCCCAACAATATTCCGCTCAATCCGCTGACCCACGGTTACAAACTCTCAGACAAAGTACGGCCAACCTTTGAGCGCGTCGGCTTCCAGATGACCGATGATCACTCCCTTTTCTCCGACGGTAATAGAAAGATCTTCTTCCCGGTCAAAGGGACCGGCAAGGCCGGATCTTTCAAACTGGACACCGTTTTGTACTTCAACGCCCCTTTCGGCTTGCTCGCGGACTGCTACGACATGATGCGTACGGGGGGCATGCGCCAGACTGTTTACCGAATGCAGTTGTATGTCGATCAGACTCTCTACTACCAGGTCGAAATGGACACGATCGACTACAACGAGACTGCCGCGGCCAGCCTGATCTATGATTTTGGCGAAGCAGTTGATGGTGAACCGCGCGTCAAGCGACTCTACCACCGTATTGGCAATGGGTATGCCGGAACCACCAGCTATGGACCGGGGAAGGGGATTGTCGGTTCTGAAGATCAGCTTGCTTGGGGCTTGCACAATCTTCGGATCGTGGCCGAAGATGCCTTTGGCAACCGTAGCGAATTGACCGCAGCTTTTATCTGGGGGCCGTCCGAGGATCTGCATCCGTTCGACTCTATGGTCACGATCAATGATACCACGATCGACTACTACTTTTCAGTTCACGCCGCATATCAGCAGTTAGGGATCATTTCCCGGGCGGTATTCTTGAATCGTGGCGACACCTGGCATAAGGTGCCTCATGCCATCATCAGTGAACCGGAACCGAATCGCGTTGTAGTGCGAATGACCGGGGATGGTCAGCCACGGGCGGTCTTCCGTTTCCAGTATACCACTCAGACAAAGTGCCAGATCGCTGACTTTCCCTTCAATGGATTTGCGCTTCGCGGCATTCTCCCTCCGAAAGTTGCCTACGAATTGACTGATGACGGGATGATTGTGCGGGGCGAACTCGCCGGTCGAACCGGCTATCACGCGCAGGTCGAGTTGTTTCAAGGCGACAGCCTGCTCGGTATCGAACATCTCCGGCGATTCATCTCGATGAACCACTATGCCTTTTACATCCCTACCAAGCCTGAATACCAGATGATCACGCGAATTCAACTGCGCTTTCAGAGCGAACTGGGGATCGAACCACGCGTGCTCGATTCTTTGATGATAATCCAGGCGGGACGCCGGGATACTGTCAGGCTCGCGGTTGACACCCTATTCGAGTTAGTGATCGATAGCACTGATCTTTACCAGCCGTGCTTTGTTGACCTGCGAAAGTCGGTGCTTTCCGGAAAAGATGCGCTTCGCCTGATGACCGATCACTACATGTTTGGACCGGAAGACCTTTTGCTAAAAGGCCCGGTAGACCTGCGGGCGCGCCTGCTCAAACCGTTCCCTCTCCCCAAGCAACTAGGGCTCTGCCGTCTGGATAAGAAGAAAGATGCCTGGGTCTGGCTCGGTACGACAATCAATCCAAAAGGTGAGCTGATTGCCACCGCCAACCGTGGCGGTTCCTATCTGGTTGTCGCCGATTTCCAGCCCCCCAAGATCAGCGGGATCAGTCTGCCGGAATATCGTCCCATCAAAGAGCCAACCCCTGAGATAAGATTCACCTTGAGCGATGATCTCTCCGGATTTGAAGATGATAGAAGCATAATAATCACGATCGATGGCACCTGGCAGATCCCGGAATATGATCCGGAGACCAAGATCTGTCGGACCACACCCCTCCAGCCCCTGAAATCGGGCGAACATCAGTTGAAGATCATTGCCGTGGACCGCGCCGGCAATCAGGCACAGAAGAGCGTGACGTTTCAGATCGCCGATAATACCGCCGCCAAAAAGGGGAAGGGGAAGTAGCCGTTCATGTTTTTTCCGATTCGCGATGACAACCCGACCTTTCGAAAACCGATCCTGACCGTCGCTTTGATCGCGGTCAACACGCTGATCTTTCTCTACACGAAATCACTTGGCGAAGAGGGCTTCGCCCGCTTCATCTATTCGTTTGGATTTATCCCCGACCTTTTCCTCGGCACTAGCCAAAGCTATGACTTGCCGACCAGCTATTACCTGACTCCGCTTACCTCCATGTTCCTGCATGGTGGGTGGATGCATCTGATCGGCAACATGCTGGTCCTCTGGGTCTACGGCAACAATATCGAGGATTACTTCGGTCCGGTGAAATTCCTGATCTTCTATGTGATCGCCGGGTTTGCCGCCGTGGCGCTTTACGCGCTCTTTAATCTCGATTCACGCATCCCGCTCGTCGGTGCCTCCGGGGCGATCGCCGGAGTCATGGGAGCCTATATGGTGCTGCATCCGCGTGCTGAGATCACCGTACTCATCTTCTTTTTTTTCATTCAGTTTGTCGTGTTGCCTGCCAAGGTCGTACTTGGCCTCTGGTTCGGACTACAGGTAGTCATGTCGCTCATCGGGTCTGGCTCCGGAGGAGGGACCGCCTGGCTCGCGCATGTTGGTGGGTTTATTTTCGGATATCTTTTGCTACGCTTGCTCGTGAAATTGTGGGGGAGGCACGGTGGCAGTGGCGAGCGGCAACAAGTCTATCGTATGAATTGGTAAAGCGACTGGCATCTGGTTTCATGCAGTGAAAATGGATGTGGGAAATCTGACGCTCGACCTGAAGCGGCCAAAGAGGACGTTTTTGCCAATGATTTCTAAGGGCGACCTGCCAAACCGACCTTCTCATTTGGAACCTGTCGTTGACTTTGCGGTTGCTCCCATAACCTTTTATCATACAATATCCTACGATCAAGCAACCACCCTTCGGAAGCGAATCGGACAGACCTCAAATCTCAACCGCCGATCTGATCAGGGCCGCATATCAGCTTGATTTTCCAGACCGCCTCGACCTATATTGAGTTTGTGAAAAATGTAACAGTCTCCGACGTACCGAATCGTCGGTCCTTCCATAGAGGAGTCAACGCATTATGATCACGAAACAGCAAGCTCTCGATTACCACTCGCAAGGTAAACGAGGGAAGATCGAAGTTAATCCGACCAAGCCTTGTATCACCCAGCTTGACCTGTCGCTGGCGTATACTCCCGGCGTCGCTCAACCCTGCCTGGAGATTCATAACAATCCTGCGGATGTATACAAATACACCGCCAAGGGGAATCTTGTCGCTGTTGTTTCCAATGGCACGGCGGTTCTCGGATTAGGTGATATCGGCGCCGCCGCCGGTAAACCGGTGATGGAAGGAAAGGGAGTTCTTTTCAAAAGATTCGCTGATATCGACGTTTTTGATATCGAACTGGACACGCATGATCCGCAGGAGATCATTCGCTGCTGCCAGATCCTCGAGCCGACATTCGGTGGTATCAATCTCGAAGATATCAAAGCACCGGAGTGTTTCCTGATCGAAGAAACACTTAAGAAAACAATGAACATTCCGGTCTTCCACGACGACCAGCACGGGACCGCGATCATCTCCGGCGCCGCCTTGTTGAACGCACTGGAGATCGTGAAGAAGGATATCGGCAAGGTCCGCGTCGTTTACTCGGGAGCCGGCGCTGCCGGTATCGCCTGCGCCAAGCTCTACATTTCTCTCGGTGTCAATCCGGAAAATATGCTGATGGTCGACTCCAAGGGAGTTCTCTGGGAGGGGCGCGAAGATTTCAGCGGCAACAAGTACAAACAATACTTCGTCCGCAAGACCTCATGCCGCACCCTCGGCGATGCCATGAAAGATGCCGACGTCTTTGTCGGCGTGTCGGTCAAGGATATGGTGACCAAAGAAATGGTGAAATCGATGGGGCGCGACCCGATCATTTTTGCCATGGCGAATCCCGATCCCGAGATCACCTATCCTGACGCGATGGATGCCCGCAAGGATCTGATCATGGCGACCGGCCGTTCGGATTATCCGAACCAGGTCAACAATGTTCTCGGTTTCCCGTTCATCTTCCGTGGCGCACTCGATGTACATGCCACAGCGATCAATGAAGAGATGAAGATCGCCGCTGTCAAAGCGTTGGCCACTTTGGCGAAAGCGGATGTGCCTGAAGAGGTCGCCCGCGCGTATGGCGTCGATCACTTCAAATTCGGCCGCGAGTATATCATTCCCAAGCCGTTCGATCCGCGAATCCTGGTCTGGGAAGCTTCCGCCGTCGCGGCTGCCGCGATCGCAACTGGTGTCGCCAAAAACCCGATCGACATCGAGAAGTACAAACATGATCTTGCCCTTCGCATTGGCAAGGGACGGATCATCATGGGCGCCATTCATGAGAAAGCGAAAAAACAGCCGAAACGAGTAGTTTTCCCCGAAGGAAACTCGCGCCGTATTCTTCGCGCCGCTCATGTGGTTGCCACCGATGGTATCGGTCACCCGATCGTCCTTGGTGATCCCGAAGAGATCAAGCAGTTGGCGAAAGACAACGATGTCGAGATGGACGGTATCACCGTCATCAATCCTTCAACTTCCGACAAACGGAATGCCTATGCCCAGCGTTTCTTCGAATTGCGCCAGCGCAAAGGCGTCACCGCGGACAAAGCTAAGCATATCATGGAGCATCGCGAATATTTCGGCATGATGATGCTCGAAATGGGAGACTGCGATGCCGTCCTTTCCGGCGTGACCTCCGAATATCCGCAGACCATCAAACCGGCACTGCAGATCATCAAGCTGGCCGATGGGATCAAACGCGTCTCCGGTATGTTCGCCATGATCCAGAAGGATCAGGTCTACATGTTCGCCGACACGACGGTAAACGTTAATCCAACGGCGGAAGAGTTGGCCGAGATAGCCATTCTTTCCTCGAAGGTTGCCCGTCGGTTCAACATTGAACCGAAGATAGCCATGCTGTCGTTCTCAAACTTTGGCTCTGCGCCGTATCCGGAATCGGAGAAGGTTGCCAAAGCGACTCAGATCGTCCACCAGCGCGCTCCTGAGCTGATGGTGGATGGCGAGATTCAGGCCGATGCTGCGGTGATGCCTGATTTCGTCGAGCGCTATTTCCCGTTCTCGACGCTCAAGGAGGCAGCCAATGTCTTTATTTTCCCGGACCTTGGTTCGGCGAATATCGCTTACAAACTGCTTCATCGTATTGGCGGCATGATGGCGGTCGGACCGATCCTGATGGGTCTTTCCAAGCCGGTTCATGTGCTGCACCGCACGCTGGAAGTCAACGAGATCGTTGATATGGCCGCGATCGCAGTAGTCGACGCGCAGAAGTAGTCGATTTAGATCCGTATAAGAACGGCGCCGGAACGATTAGTTCGTTTCGGCGCCTTCGTTTAGCCTTCGGAATAACTTTCCCAGCCGGTCGGATTCTCCTTTCCCGCATCTCACCTGACCCCCCTTCTCTTGAATTTTCCCGTATCGCCTAAATCGTTACATCACAATGACGTGTGACGCACGCTCGACTTCGGCACACCCCTTGCTTAATACGGCAACGGAGAAATAGCATCATGCGGAGTAGTGTGTGACAAAAGATAAGACCAAACCCGAAGACGGGGCACAGCCGACTGCCGAAGGGCAGGCCGATAAGGCGGCCCAAAAGCCGGGGCTGATGAAAAAGCTTATGCCGATCCTCCTGTTCGGCGTGGGTGGATTGGTGCTGCTCGGCGGCGCCGTTTATGTCACCCTGATGTTTCTCGGCGGCGAACCCAAGGCGGAGGCGGAAGCTGACTCAAAGGTCGTCGTGGCCGACAGCAGTAAACATGCTGACTCGACATCGCATGCTTCGCATACCGATTCACTGCCCACTACCGACCATGAGGTCGCTTCCACTGATTCCATGTCTGCCGCGGCCGACAGCGCCGAAGCTGCCGCTGAGTTGACCCGCAATATCGCGGCGATGACCGAGGCACTGGCTGATCCGACCGCAATCGAAGCTGAGATGGATCACGCCGAAGCTATGGGAAAAGAGGAATCACTCCAGGCAGTCGATTGGCTGACCAAGGAACAGAATAAACTCGAGACCCGTGAAAAAGAGATCACTTCACGCGAGCAGGAACTGCAGAAGAAAGATCGCGAGATCGCCCAGAAACTGCTCAAGATAGAGCAAGCCAGTTCTGACCGCGTTACCAATCTCGCCAAACTGTACGATGGGATGGAAGCTGAGGCGGTCTCAAAGATCCTGGCCAACCTCGAGGATGAACTGGTTGTTTCCATCATCCCCAAAATGAAACAGAAGAATGCATCGGCCGTGCTGGCTCTTATGCCGCCACAGCGTGCCGCAAATCTCTCTAAACAGATCATAACTCTGGCGAGCGAATAACCAATGATGCTGCCGTTTGTCAACATTCTGCCTACCAGCCCAGCCGGGATCGGTTCCGCCAAGCCATTTGGCGGCGAACCGTTGTCGAATGGGACCGGCGATGGACAAACATTTGAATCATTGATGAACCTGTTCGGCATGGCCGAACCGGCGCTCTCCGCTTTCCCTATTAATAGTGAAGCGAACATTCAGTCCAAGTCCCTGACCGACGGATCGACCTCGCTGGACGAGGCTATCGCCTCGATGCTGGCCGGATCGATTCAGTCGCCGGTGGCGAATACGGGACTTGAGCAGACCGTCAAGATCGTAAACGCCGAACTGGCTGGTGATGCGTCATTCCGAGCGGTAACCCCGGAGTCCATACTCCAACCGGTCGAACCGAATCTGCAACTCGATCAGAAGTTATCGCTACCGATCGCGCAGCCCTGGACCATGACCCTGGCGCAACATCGGCCAATCGACCTGAAACCCGGAAAATATCAGGTTCTCAAGCAGGATCTGAATAATGGCAAGCTGACGCTTGACCTCAAGTCAACCGACAATGCTGAGCCGATAAAAGTTACAATCCCGATCGAGCTTCTCCACCAGGAAAGCCACGATGCGATCACGCCTGCAGTAAAGCAGTCTGCAGGCGTTCAGACTACCCCGACCCGCGTCACGCTGGTTTCGCCGAACAAAACCGAGCTCGAGTCTCTGCTCGGTAAGGTGAATGTCCGCGAAATGGAAGTGACGGTCGAACCGACCAGCGCCGTCTATCAGGCGGCTGATGAACCGATGAAAGTGCAGATCGTCGCCGAACAGGCCGGACAGAATCTGCTTTTTGCCGGTAAGTTGAATCGTGCTCAACTCAAAGCGCAGACCTCCACCAAAAAGACGGTTTCCGCGGTCGCCACACCGGCAACCAACGAAAACCCGACTCCGGTTGCGGCCAATGGATTGACCGTTGACTCTGTCAGCTTGCCGCGCCGTCGTGTGGTGCGCCCGGTCGCGTTTGAATCTGAGGGCCAGGCGAAAACGCAGGACTCCGAATTGATCGCCAAACTACTGATTCCATCTAGTCAGGACGGGGCGATCAAACAGGATGGGCTCGATCAGTTCACCCTAAAGTCAACCAATGTACTTGACCAGACCACGCAACAGGCACGGATGGAGATCCCGCGAGTCAAGATAACCATGCCGCAGGAGATGCCGCAGATCAAAGCGGATGGCCAGACGATCATGCTGAAGATCGAACCGGAACATCTGGGACCGGCAAAGCTCGAACTGTCTGTCCGCGGCGAGTCAATGTCTGCCCGTGTGACAGTTGAGACTGTCCATGCCAAAGCGGCGGTAGAAAGCTCTCTCGATCAACTGAACGACCAGCTCGCCCGCGCGGGTGTGAAGGTCAACTATATAGAGGTAAACGTGCGAGGCGGCGGAGCGGACAGCCAGTTCTTCCATCGCCAGTCGGAATGGTTCCGTTCGCAGCAACCTCGTGTCGCCAGGATCGCCGATGATCTGCTGGCCGAAGCTTCAAAGATCGTTCCGGCTGCCATGCCGGTCTCGTATCTCGGCGCCGGCAGCGTCAACTTATATGCGTAGGAGTGTGAAGAGATGTCATTCATTTCACCAATAGCCACCGATGTTTCCGGCAACGCCAAGACAACCGGGGGCAGTCAGGTTCTCGGCAAGGATGATTTCCTGCAACTGCTGGTTACCAAACTGCAGTATCAGGATCCGCTCGAGCCGATGCAGGATGAAGATTTCATCGCCCAGTTGGCGCAGTTCTCTTCGCTCGAACAGATGAACAACATCGCCGAGGGGATCACTTCGTCCAACCAGTGGGATTATCTCCAGATGCAGTCGCTGAACAACGCCATGGCCTCCGGCCTGATCGGCAAGGAAGTCCAGGCGGAATATTCAGGCATCTATCTCGACAGCGGCAAGAGTGCTTCGGTCGCCTACACGCTTACCCAGCCGGCCAAGTCACTGACCATGGTCATCAAAGATGCCGACGGGAATGAGATTGCTCGCGTGACCAAGAAAGATCTCGGCACCGGTTCCGGGACGATCACCTGGGACGGCAAGGATGCCATGGGTAATACCATGCAAACCGGCTACTACACAGTCGAAACGACGGCGACCAATCTGTCCGACGCAACGTTTTCGCCCAGCATGGCGATCTCCGGCATCGTGACTCGCGTCTCCTATCGTGACGGCTCCGCATTTGTCAATGTCAACGGCATGGAGATATCGCTCGGCGACATCACGGCGGTTGGCGAACAAGGTTCATTCGACGAGGACTAAGAGCGAGCGATGGCACAAGGAACACGCATAGCGGCCTACCAGCGCCCGGTCAATCTGATCGAGATCGCGCAGCGGGGCAACGCGCCGACCAGATCGAACGAGTCCAGCCAGACAGAGTCGTTTAAGCAGGCGCTGACCAAAGAGCTGTCATCCAATCGTCCGGTGACGGTCTCCAAGCATGCCAGCGAACGTCTCTACTCACGAGGGATTGAATTCGGCGAACAGCGTATGCAGCAGGTAGCCGATGCCCTGGATAAGGCGGAAGCGAAGGGTTCCAAAGAAACGTTGATCCTGTTCGACGAGATGGCGATGGTCGCCTCCGTCAAGAATAGAACCATCATCACCGCGTTCGATCGTGACCGGCTGCGCGAAGGCGTTGTCACTTCGATCGACTCGGCGATCATTATCTGAGCAAACAATGAAACTGATAAACGATAAACCTCAAACAAGGCTGGACCCCATGATAAATGGGGGGGCCTTGCTCATCCCTAAGGAGGGAAGCAACCCATGATGGCATCACTGTACGCCGGTGTGTCCGGATTGAAAAACCACCAGACGAAACTCAACGTCATTGGTAACAACATCGCCAACGTCAACACCATCGGCTTCAAAACCGGTCGTGTGAACTTCCAGGAAGCGCTCGTTCAGAGCTACAAGGGCGCAGGTCGTCCGAGTGCCGTCTCCGGCGGTACCAACCCGATCCAACTCGGTCTTGGGATGCAGGTGGCGACGGTGGACAACCTGTTCCTGCAGGGTGGTCTCGAAACGACTGGCCAGATCACTGACCTGGCGATCCAGGGCTCAGGATTTTTCGTCCTGGGTGACTCGAACGACAACAAGTTTTACACGCGCTCCGGAGCCTTTGGCTTCGACGCCGAATCCAATCTCGTCGACCCGGCTACCGGTTTGTACGTGCTTGGCAAAATGGCTGATTCGTCCGGCAACATTCCGTCGCTGGCGACGACCGGCCCGATCACGCTGCCGTTTGGACAGCAGGATCCGGCTCGCTCGACCGAATTTGTCACCCTGGCGAACAACCTTGACTCCGCTGCAACAGACTCGCTCGCTCGCTTGAACGATGCCGGCAACTCCGGTGTCACCTCGGTCAGCGGCACGGCCATTGACGGTATCGGCGGTACGCACTCGATCGTCATCACCGGTAACCAGGCGGTCAACGCTACCTATACCGGCGCGAATGTCGGTAATGATGGTACCGGCGGCGCGATCGGCGCTCTTGGATTGACTATGACGCTTGGTTCACTCGGCGTCACCGATTTCACCAACTATGGATTCAGCGTGGATGGCCGCACGACCCAGATCATCTCCGGGTTGAACGCGAATTCCACGATCAGCGACCTGATCAATGCCACCAACCAGATCGACGGTATCACCGCGGCGCTGGTCGGCGGACAGATCCAGATCACTCGTGACAAAGCGGGTGCCGATACAGATTTCAATTTCCTTTCAACGGCCGGCACGGCCACTGTCGGCGGCGGCGGTGGCGCGACTGCCGGTAATGTCATCGGTGTGGTGTTTGGCGTGAACGGCGGGACTTTCCAGTCTTCCGGCGGCGCGGCGACCACTTACATCGCGAGTGACACCTTCACTCCGGAGCGCGGCTACGGTCCGGCGGCCGGTCCGCAGATCACGACTCTTGACCTGATCATTGACAACATCACGGGTAAAGTGGTCGGCCTGGATGGGCTCGGCGGCGGCGGCGTGGAATTGGAAGCGACCAATGGTCTGACTGCTACCGGCGCAAACCCGCTGATAGTGACGACCGATGCTACCATGCACTCCACCTCGATCAACGTGTACGACTCACTCGGCGGCAGACATACAATGTCGATCGAGTTCTTCAAGTCGCTCGTCCCGAATCGCTGGGAGTGGCGTGTCTCGACCCTCGGCAACGAAGGGATCACCGCCGGTCAGACCGGTTCGGTCTCTTTCAACGCTGACGGTTCACTCAATGCCTTTGATTACTTTGGCGGCGCTACCGGCGTCACCATCAGCCCGAATAACGGCGCGGAGAACATGACAGTCGCATTCCGCGCAGGTACGGCCGGCAACTTTGACGGCCTGACCGGATTCAGCTCTGGAAGCCATACCGCCTCGATCATTGGCCAGGATGGATACGGACTTGGAATTCTGGAGAAAGTCGCGATCGATCAGGCCGGTAACATCTCGGGTATCTTCTCGAATGGTGTGACCCGTGTTCTGGCGCAGATCGCGCTGGCCGACTTCACCAACCAGGCTGGCTTGCGCAAAGCAGGGCGGTCCATGTATCAGCCGTCGGCGAACTCCGGCGAGCCGGTGGAAGGTACGGCCGGGGCAACCATTTCTGCCGAGATCACCTCGGGGGCGCTCGAGTCCTCGTCGGTCGATATCGCGCAGGAATTCACCAGTATGATCACCACGCAACGCGGCTTCCAGGCCAATGCGCGGATCATTACCACCTCGGACGACATGCTCGACGAGTTGGTGAACCTGAAGAGATAAGTAGATGATAAAGGTTACCAGGATAAATGATTCTGATCTGGTGATCAACGCCGACCTGATCGAGTTCGTCGAGGCGATTCCCGACACGATCATCTCGCTGACAACCGGCAAGAAGATCATGGTTAAGAACTCGCCCGATGAGATCATCGAAAAGGTAGCGGCATTCAGACGATTGTCAGCCGGTCGGGGAATCATCCCGACCGCTGACTCAACCGATGCACATGTAACGCCACGACAAGGATTGTGACGATGGCAGCAGACAACGACAAAACGCAGGTTCAGCCGGCCGAAGGGGCCGAGGCGAAACCGGCCAAAAAGAAACCCAGCAAACTGATCCTGTTCGGCGGGATCGGCGCCGGCATTCTCGTCATAGGCGTCGTCCTGGCGATCTTCGTCCTCAAGCCAATGATGGCCGGAGGCGGGGAAGAGGCCGCGGAAGAAACCAAAACCGAGGCAAAGGAAGAGCACGGCGAAAAGACGTCCGGACATGGCGAGGAAAAGAAACCTGCCAAGAAAGCGGAGAAAGAGAAATCCGCTCATGGAGAAGCGAGCGAATCACTCGTCTACTCCATCAAGGATATCGTCGTTAATCCGGCCGGAACCGCCGGATCCCGCTTCCTGTCGGTTTCGTTTGGCTTCGAACTGGGCTCCAAAGAGTTGATGGCCGAGTTCGAAACTCGCGAACCGATCGTGCGCGATGTGCTCATCACGATCCTTTCCTCCAAAACGCTGGCGGAATTGACCGATGCCAAACAAAAAGAAGTTATGCGCGTGCAGATACGGAAACGGATATCCCAGGTCCTTGAGACCGAGGAATTGGCCGGAGTTTATTACACCGATTTTGTGCTTCAATAAGGCAGGCAGTAGTGGCAAAGATTCTTACACAGGACGAAATTGACGCGTTATTGACCACCGTCTCATCGGGCGAAGTGAACGATGCGGACAGTTACGATGACGCGAAATTGCGGTCCGTCGTCGCCTATGATTTCAAGCATCCGAATCGCGTCTCCAAAGACCAGATCCGGACGCTGGAAAACATGCACGACAACTTTGCGGGCCATTTCGGCTCGATGCTCTCGGCGGTGCTGCGATCGATCGTTGACGTCGACCTCGTGTCGGTCGATCAGATCACGTACTCCGAGTTCATCATGTCGCTGGTTTCGCCTTCCTGTACCTATACGTTTTCCTCCAGACCGCTGGATGCCGCCTGTCTGGTCGATTTCAACCCGACCCTCACTTTCTCGCTGATCGACCGGATGTTCGGCGGTCACGGAAAGATCCTCGAGACCGAACGTGAATTGACCGGGATCGAGCGATCGGTGATGGGGCGTCTGGTCGACCGGATGTACCGCGAACTGGAGAAGTCCTGGGAGCATATCGTCAAGGTTGGGATCGAGCAGATCAGTTTTGAAACCAATCCGCAGTTCATTCAGATCGTTCCGCCGGGTGAAACGGTGGTAGTGATCTCCTTCCAGGTGAAACTGTTCCAGTCGACCGGTTTGTTGACCATTTGCTATCCGTATGTTTCGCTCGAACCGATCATCACCAAGCTGTCGGCGCAGAACTGGATCGATGCCACGAAGCGGAAAAATGTTGACGCCGACCGCGATGTCAACCAGCACAACGTGTACGAGGTTTCAGCAGACGTCTCGGCCATTCTGTTACGTTCGAATATCAAGCTGCGGGATTTCATGTCACTGAAGATCGGCGATATCATTCCATCGGAAAAGAAGATCCATCAGCCGATCGATGTGTGCGTCAACCGCCGCAAAAAATATGTCGCCCGTCCCGGTTTGACGGGCAAGAAGCGGGCTTTCCAGGTGGTCTCAGCCTGGGAACCAATCTCTAAGGAGAAATTAGCATGACAGACGAAAAGGACATGGAGTTCGCCGGAGCCGAGGGAGGGCAGCCCGATGCCTTTCCGGGGGCCGGAGGTCAGGATGACCAGCCCATACCGTCCAAGGCGCCGGTCGGAGTAGTCAATCCCAACGATGCATCGGAAGAGGATGCCGAGGCCGCCATGCTTCGCATGCTCGAGGATCTCCCTCAGGAGAATCGCTCGACTTCGCCCGATGATATCGATTTCGGATCCGCCCCGGTGGCGCGAGCCGAATTCCAGCAACTGCAGCAACCGGCCGGAGGAAGTACGCCGCGTAACCTCGACCTGTTGATGGATGTCGATCTGCCGGTCGCCATTGAACTCGGACGGACCAAGATGTCCATCTCCGAGATCCTGGCGCTTGGACCTGGATCGGTGGTCGAGCTAAACAAGCTCGCCGGCGAACCGGTCGACCTGCTGGTCAACAGCAAAGTGGTCGCCAAAGGGGAAGTGGTGGTCATCGATGAAAATTTCGGCCTGCGGATCACCCAGTTGATCACGCCGGAAGAAAGGCTGAAGGCGCTTGGCGCAGAATAATCCCAGCCGACGTCGTGCGATCACGACCTCCATCATCCTGGCGCTTGCCCTGATCGGAATGCTCGTGATCACCTCGAACCGTCCCGGCAACAGCAGCCCACTGCTGGCGCAGGCCGATGGTTCAACCACGACAGATACAGTAGCGACATCGTCACCGGCTTACAAACCGATGGTTGATACAGCCGGCGCGACCGGTTCCATCGTCAAGATGGTGCTCGCGCTGGTGATCGTGATCATTTGCATTTATACCGGGATCTGGTTGCTCAAGAAGATGACCGCTCGACGCCATGGAGGCAGTCGTAAAGCGTTCATGCTTGAAGTGCTGGAGACCGCATATATCGATCCCAAAAAATCTCTCTCGCTCGTGCGAGTAGCTGATAAGTCGGTTCTCATCGGAGTGACCGACAACCAGATCTCGGTCCTGACGGAGCTGGATACCGAACTCACCAAGGCCGCCATGGAGGCTGCCAATCAAGGGAATCAGGGTGATTCGTTTACCACTATGCTCAAGTCGGCGACCCAGAAACTGGGCGGTTTCGGTAAGAAGAATTCGTAACGCGCTGCGATGGATTGCGGTGCGCAACGCCTGCATATGGATGTGCGGGCTGACCATGAAAGATATAGGACATTATGCTGCGGCGAACCAAGCTTCTCCTGTTGGCTGCTCTCTGCTTCCTGATGGTTGCAGCAGATATCTCAGCTCAGGCACTCCCTAAAGTCACGGTCGAGGTCGGCAAAGCGGCCACGCCGGGTGATCTGTCGGTCACCCTGCAGGTTGTCGTCATGATGACGATTCTGGCACTGGCGCCATCGATCCTGATCATGACGACCTCGTTCATCCGGATCGCGGTGGTCCTTTCTTTCCTGCGTCAGGCGATCGGCACTCAACAGATGCCGCCGAACCAGTTGCTGGTCGGATTAGCCCTGATCCTGACATTCTTCATCATGTCGCCGGTCTTTACGACATCGTACGATACCGGCATCAAACCGTACCTCGATGAAAAGATCACCAAGGAAGAAGCATTCGATAAAGCAGTCCAGCCATTCCGTAAATTCATGCTGGCGCAAACGCGCGAACAGGATCTGGCATTGTTCGTCAACATGGCAAAACTCCCGGCGCCACAAACTGCCGACGATATCCCGTTGCACGTGATGATCCCAGGATTTGTCATCTCGGAACTGCGTACAGCGTTTCAGATCGCATTCGTGATCTTCATTCCATTCCTGGTGATCGATATGGTGGTCGCCTCGGTGCTGATGTCGATGGGTATGATGATGCTCCCACCGATCATCGTTTCGTTGCCGTTCAAGATCCTGCTGTTCGTATTGGTCGACGGCTGGTATCTGCTCGTGAAATCGCTGGTTGAATCATTCCACATGTAAGGAGAGAGACAATGACACCACAGATGGTTATTTCGATAGGGAGAGAGGCGCTGACACTGACTTTGCTGATCGCCTCACCAATGCTGATCTTCGGTCTGGTAGTCGGTCTGGTGATCTCGATCTTTCAGGCGGTCACGCAGATCAATGAAATGACGCTGACGATCGTCCCCAAGATCCTGGCGGTGGCGCTGGCCCTGTTGATTTTCCTCCCCTGGATCATCAACATGATGACCGATTTCACCCGCCATATGTTTGACCTCATTCCTACTTTGGTCGGATAATGGACCGGCCAGACTTTAGAACAGACTTGAACTTTTTTCCACCATCGCTGGTAAATAGTTCCACAGCCAGCGTCCCGATCAGACTTTCGCGTCCATATTAGCTCAGTCAAGTTATTAGCTGTTAATCACTTACATAGTTTTCGCGAGCCGTTTCACCTTGGCACACGGTTTGAAATGGTATTTCTGCGAATAACCCGAACTATGTAAGGATTAGCCCTTGTTCGACTTCGTAGATTTCGCCGCCGCCAAGCTTCAGCTCTTCCTGCTGATCATGCTCCGTGCGTCCGGCCTCTTTCTGATCGCCCCGATCCTGAGCCATCGCACTTTCCCTGTCCCGGCCAAGCTGGGCATGGTGGTGCTGTTTGGTTTGATCATGGTTGCGGCGATGCCGAATGCGGCCGTACCCGAAGCTCAGTCGCTGAGCGAGCTGGTGACCCTGGCGGCGAAAGAGATCTTTGTCGGGCTGGCGATCGGGTTCTTGTTTTCGCTCCTGCTGATGGGGGTTCAGATGGCGGGGGATATCATCAGCTACCAGATCGGCTTTGCGATGGCCAGCATCATGGATCCCGACCAGGGACATGAAGTGACCACGCTCGGCCAGTTCTGGTTCCTCTGCGCGCTGCTGATCTTTCTAGGGATCAACGGCCACCATGTCATCATCTCCGCCTTCAATGACAGCTATCAACTGATCCCCGCGGGCCATGTCGTGATGAACGGCGCGGTCGGCGAGATGATCATGACTTATTCCGCATATGTCTTCGTGATCGCGCTCAAGCTGGCCGCACCGGTGGTCGTGACTCTGCTTCTGGTGGATGTCGCGATGGGTGTGGTTTCCCGCATGATGCCGACCATGAATGTTTTCCTCCTCGGCTTTGGCGTCAAAGTGGCGGTTGGTATCGCCATCATGGCGCTCTCCCTGCCGGTCTTTGCTTACGTGTTGGAAAAGGCTACCGGTTACCTCGACAACGAATTGATCACCCTGTTGGGCGCGTTGGGAAGGGCGTAGGTCATGGCCGAAGACAGTTTCCAGGAACGGTCAGAGCAAGCTACTCCTCGGCGGCGTGAGAAAGCGCGCGAAGAGGGGAAGGTTGCCAAGTCGACGGAGCTGAACTCAGCTCTTATGATCTTGCTTGGTTTTTCGACTCTGTTGGCACTCGGGCCACTCATGGTTCGCCAGACGATGGAAATGATGCGCGGCTTACTCTCTAACGCACCGACCATCGCCATGTCCGATCCGACCTTTGTCAAAGTCTACGGCGACTCGCTCATGAAGTATCTCATCATCGTAGCCCCCGTTTTCGGCGCTATGATGATCATCGGCTTCATCGCCAACGTGGCGCAGGTCGGTTTCAAAGCCAGCCCGAAGGCAATGGAACTGAAGCTCGACAAGCTCAATTTTATCGCCGGGTTCGGACGTCTGTTCTCCACTCGGTCACTGGTCACCCTGGTCCGCGACACGCTCAAGCTGTTCATCATCGGTTTCGTCGCCTACAAAGTGATCATGTCGGAATCCGACCAATTCATGATGCTGGCCGACATGGGTGTCGGTCCGCTCGCCGCTACCACCGGAAAACTGGCTATAGTCATCGCGCTGAAGATCGGGGTTGCGATCCTGATCCTGGCGATCCTCGACTATGCCTATCAACGCTATGAATTCGAGAAGTCCATCAAGATGTCTCACCAGGAAGTCAAAGAAGAATACAAGGACACCGAAGGTTCGCCGCAGATCAAGGCGCGCATTCGTCAGATCCAGCGTCAGACCGCCCAGAAGCGGATGATGCAGGATGTCCCGAAAGCCGATGTTGTCATCACCAACCCGACTCACTATGCAGTCGCACTCAAGTATGACTCTGAATCGATGAACGCGCCGAGCGTTATCGCCAAAGGGCAGAACCTGATCGCCCAGAAGATCAAAGAGATCGCCTACGAAAACAACATCCCCGTGATCGAGGACAAAGCGCTGGCGCAGGCTCTCTTCAAAATGTGCGAGATCGGCCAGATGGTGCCGCACACGCTTTACCGTGCGGTCGCCGAAGTGCTCGCGTATGTCTATCGCCTGAAGGGGAAGGTGAGCAAGTAAGATGACTCAGCAGGGAAACCAGAACGTTCTGGCGCAACTGGCGTCACGCTCCGACATCATCCTCGCGGTCGCAGTGATGGGGATCATTACCGTCCTCATCATTCCGATCCCGGCGATGTTGCTGGATTTCGCTCTGGCATTCAATATCACCTTCTCGCTGGTCGTGTTGATGACGACGCTGTATATCACGCGTCCGCTCGACCTCTCGGTATTCCCCGGAATGTTGCTGGTCGTGACGCTGATGCGCTTGTCGCTCAACGTTGCCTCGACCCGACTGATCCTGGGACAGGGATATGCCGGTGAAGTGATCAACTCGTTTGGCAACTTTGTCGTGCAAGGGAACTACGTCGTTGGCTTCATCATCTTTGCCATCCTGGTTGTGATCCAGTTTGTGGTGATCACCAAGGGTGCGGGACGTATCTCGGAAGTCGCCGCCCGGTTCACTCTCGATGCCATGCCCGGCAAGCAGATGGCGATCGACGCCGATCTCAACGCCGGAATTATCTCAGAAACTGAAGCGAAGGCCCGTCGCGAAGAAATTTCGCGCGAGGCCGACTTCTATGGCGCCATGGACGGCGCCTCTAAATTTGTTCGCGGCGATGCCGTCGCCGGTATCCTCATCACCATCATCAATGTCATCGGCGGCTTCATTATCGGTGTCGCCATGCATGACATGTCGATCCAGGAAGCGCTCAAGACCTACACGCTTCTGTCGATCGGTGACGGCCTGGTGACGCAGATCCCGGCGTTGTTGGTTTCGACCGCCTCCGGTTTGATCGTCACTCGTTCGGCCTCGCAGTCGAACATGGGTGCGGATCTGTCGACGCAATTCGGCCGCCAGCCGCGCGCGATCATGATCGCCGCCGGCGTGCTGCTGCTGTTCTCGATCGTTCCCGGCATGCCGACCCTGACTTTCATCACGCTTGGTCTGCTGGTTGGCGGAATCGGCTACGTAACGCATGAAGCGCAGAAGAACCGCGCTGCTGCCGCCACAAAGCAGGAACAGACAAAGAAAGAGGTGAAGCAGAAGCCGGTCGAACGGACCGAGGATCTGCTCAAGGTAGATACGATCGGCCTGGAGATCGGCTACGGCCTGATCCCACTGGTTGATTCCAATCAGGGCGGCGATCTACTCGAACGGATCTCGACCATTCGCAAGCAGTTGGCGACCGAGCTCGGTATCGTGGTCCCGCCGATTCGCATTCGCGACAACGTCCGTCTCAAACCGAACGAATATCAAGTCAAGATCAAAGGTATTCGCGTCGCCGGATTCGAACTGATGTCCGACCACCTGTTGGCGATCAATCCCGGCTATCTGGTGGAGCATCTGGATGGATTCGACACTAAGGAGCCGGCGTTTGGTCTCAAGGCTACCTGGGTGCTGCCGAATCTTCGCGATATCGCCGAAGCCAAGCAGTTCACCGTGGTCGAGCCGACGGCAGTGGTGGCGACACACCTGACCGAGGTGATCCGCCAGTCGTCATCAGAGATCGTCACTCGCCAGGACATTCAGCATCTGGTCGATACGCTCAAAGAAGATTTCCCGGCGTTGGTTTCATCGGTCATCCCGGAAATGATATCGCTCGGCACGCTGCATAAAGTGTTGCAGGCGCTCTTATCCGAACGGATACCGGTCCGCGACCTCGCCACCATCGTTGAGACTGTTTCTGATTACATCGTGGTCACGAAAGAGACCGATGTGTTGGCCGAGTATGTCCGGATGGCTCTCAAGCGCCAGATCACTGAACTCTACAAAGATAACACCGGCAAGATCAATGTCTTCACGCTGGATCCAGCGATAGAACAGAAGCTCTCCGATTCAGTGCAGAACACCAAGCAGGGATTGATGCTCGTGCTTGATCCGTCACTGACCGACATGCTGCTGCGCAAGCTGGGTGAACAGGCGGAGCGGATGCAGGCAGCCGGCCTGACTCCCGCCGTCATCTGTTCGCCGAATATCCGACTCGCACTGCGCCGCCTGGTGGAAGCTTCCTTCCCGTCGCTGGCGGTCATCTCCTACAACGAAATCCTGCCGACCGCTGAACTGGTCTCGGTGGGAATGGTGAGGTTGTCAGATGATAATTAAGACGTACGCTGCTGAATCAGCCGCGGCCGCACTGAAAATGGTCCGCGCAGAGTTGGGCGCCGATGCCGTCGTCCTCAAAACTCGCGAATTGCAGGGCGGACGTGGCCCTGAACGGATCGAGATCACTGCCTGCGCCGACAAAGCGCTCGCCACCGAACCGGAACGCCCGGTCGCCGCTCCCAAAGTGACGACTCGTCAGGTCGTGCGCGCCAATTTCCCGCAGGTCGAAACCGGTCGCACGCCATCCGCGCCCGCGCCGATCACCGTACAGACGATCAAAGCCGAAGCCGCTGTTTCTGCTCCGGTCGCCTCTACGCGGATCGACCAACTCGAACAGAAAGTCGACCGGATCCTGACGATACTGGCTAGCCAGGTAGCAAATGGTCAGCAACAACAGGTTCGCGCCAGACTCGCCGACCGTGACCTGCCTGAGTCGTTCATTAACGAATTACTGGTAGCTTCGGCTGATGGAACCACTTCACTCCGCACACTTCTGACTGATTCGCTGACTTCGATGATGCTCCCCGGCGTGACATTCAAGGCCGGCGACAGCATCGCGGTGTTGGGCTTTGCCGGATCAGGCAAGACTTCCACTCTTGGCAAACTTGCCGCCAAGCTGGTTTTCCAGGAGAAGCAGACGATCCGCCTGGTGACGCTCGACACCGTCAAGATCGGCGCATTCGAAGAGCTTTCCAGTTACGCTGATATCCTCGGTTCACCGGCGATAGATTTTGCGACTGCTCGCACGACGGCAGAAACCAAAGGGCTGACTCTAATCGACACGCCGGCCCTGCCGCGCCAACACCAGCACCTGGTGACATTGCGCGAGCAGCTTGAGGCGCTCAATCCGACCTATCGCATCGCCGTCGTTTCCGCGCTGACCCGCGCTACCGACGCTGAAGCGATCATGCAGCATCTGGCCGAATTTGCTCCCACTCATTTGGTCATCACCATGCTTGACCTGACCGAACGTTGGGGCTCAGCAATCGCCGCGTCGCGCAGTTCACAGCTTCCGCTCTGCTATCTCACCAATTCGCCGGCCGGGATCGGGACTGTCGTCACGCCCGATGCCGCGAACTTCACCAAGATGCTGCTGACGGAGGAGACCCATGCGTAAGCTGACTCTTCCGCAGTCATACACGTCCGCGCCGTCACCGCGCATGCTCTCTATTCTCTCCGGAAAGGGAGGGGTGGGGAAATCGGTGATCTCATTCAATCTGGCAGTCGCGCTGTCATCCCAACAGGCCCGGGTATTGTTGGTCGATGCTGATTTCGGATGCGGTGATTTGCATTTGTTGGCAAATGTCGCGGCGGAATTCGGCATCGGTGAATATGCCTCCGAGCAGTTGAGTTTGCAGGAAGCGCGTCTTACGCTGGCGCCGAACCTCGATCTGCTGCCGGCCACTTGGCACGAAACGCTGGGCGAAAGCCGCAACATGCGTTTCACCGCGTCGCTCGTGCAGAGACTTCGCGAAGATGCCAACGAGTACGACTTCATCCTGATCGATCATTCTTCCGGACGGAGCAATCAGACCGCCATGATGGCGCACGCATCCGATCTGGTACTGCTGGTAGCAATTCCCGAATTGACCTCACTCTCCGATGCATATGGACTCTACAAGCATCTCATCTCGCTAGGCAGCGCGGTGAGCTGTGGACTGGTGGTCAATCGGACGCAGTCTGAGGACGAATCTCTCTTCATCGAAGACAAGTTTTCGGCACTGACCGGCCGCTTCCTGGGACGTCCCGTGGCGCTGGTTGGCTCGATTCCCGAGGCAGAAATCATGCGAAAAGCGATCGCGGCGCAGCGGTCGGTATATGCAATTGACAGTCAAGCTCATATCTGTCAGTCGTTTACCGAGCTGTCCCGCACCCTGACGGAGGGGTTCGCTTTCTCTCGCAACTCTCTGAATCTGATAAAAAAAGACTCGGCAACAGCCGATACAAGAGGATAACGGACAAATGGTTAGCAAGAACAAGCAGACGACTAAACAACGCGGGCGTAAACCGAGCACCACAAAAGTCGCTCGTGTAGCCAAAGCTGCCAAACCAGTCGCTATCGCAGTCTTCGAAGCACCGGCCACCAAGCGGGTGAAGAAGTGGGATGTGTCGACGCACGACTGGACCCGCTATCAAAAGTGTCGCAACACCGAGAATCGGCAACTGCTGCTAAACAAGTATTTGCCGCTCGTGCGCACAGTCGCCGCCCGCATGGCAATGGGATTCCCGCGGTCGGTGGAGCTGTCTGATCTGGTTAATACCGGGGTCATCGGATTGATCGAGGCATTCGGCAATTTCGACCCGACTCGTGGCGTGAAGTTCGAGACGTATGCGGTACCGCGTATTCGCGGCGCTATTCTCGACGAACTGCGCGCTCTGGATTGGGTCCCGCGTTCGACTCGCGCCAAGTCGCGAGAGATCGACCGCGCCATGACATTGCTCGAGAACGAACTTGGCCGCCAGCCCGAGATCGCTGAACTGGCCAAACACCTCAAGATCTCCGAGGAGGAACTACACTTGGCTATCGATGATGTCTCCAGCACCAACATCCTCTCACTGGATGAAGTGATCTATCGCGAAGACGATAACCGCCAGGTCCCGCGGATCGAGACGATCAAGGATCACCTGGGCCATTCCATTCTCGGCGAGATCGAAAAGGGCGAACTGCGCTCATTCCTCGTCCTCGCCATGGATCGCCTGACCGAACAGGAAAAGCTGGTGATCGCGCTGTACTACTACGAAGAACTGACACTCAAGGAGATCGGCGAGGTGATGACCATCTCCGAATCCCGCGTGTCGCAGATACACACTCGTGCGGTGATGAAGCTGCGGGCCATGGTCAAGGAGAAATTCGCCCTGACCGCGTAAGCAGCGGAAAACCCAGGGAGGTTGCAAATGGACAACCCGATCCTACCGCTGGAACGAAGCAATCTTTTTCCCGGCTCCGGGCGCGTCAAACAGGCGCAGGAGACGGACAAAGAGAAAGAACGAAAGAAGTTCAGCGAAGAGATGGAAGCCGAACTCGAAGACGAAGAACAGAAGCGGAAAAAGAAAGACATAGTCGAGATCGAGGCGGTGGTCCAGGATGCAGCAGAGACAGAGACACAAGATCAGTCAGCGACCGAAGAAGGCGAGCCGAAGCAGGATGCTCCTCGCCATGTCGATCTGACCGCATAGGATAGGAAAGGATCAGTGAAAATGGAACTTTCACGCGACATCATCATCGACGCTCTCTTGAACGTCGGCGCATACGTCACCGCCGGAGCTTTCTGGCTGGTGCTTTATTCGATGTTCACGAATCGCTCGCGCGCTGCCGTGCCGGCGACCAAAACTAAATCAGCTCCGGCGCTCGACGAACCGCGTCAGGGCGACACGAAACGTCGGGCAGAATATGTCAGCCTGGCATCCAGCAACGCGTCGCGCGACGCCGATCTGGAAGAGCGGGAGCGTCTTCGTGCCGAAGCGACTCGCTACCAGCGCAACCGGGTGGAAGTGATCCGGATCGCGCGAGAAATGCTGAAGTCCGGACAGAACCGGGATAAGATCCGTAGCCTGCTGCCGATATCTGAGGGCGAGCTGGCACTATTATCGAACGAATAACCTAAACATACCTGGAGCTAGCACATGGCCACCGAGAGCCCGTTCCTGCTGTTTCGCGTCGAATGTCCGATCTGCAAGCAGTTGAATGAATTTGAGACGATCCGCGTCGGCGCATACGCCGAAGAGGGTCGCGACACGGACTTCTGTCCCACCAATGTCAAGTGGCGTTTCCCCAGGTACCAGGGGTACAATCCGCTCGTATTTTTCATCGCCACCTGCACCAATTGCTACTATTCCCGGGAGTTCTCCAATAACTACCGCGACTGGAAAAGCGACACCAATTTCAAGACCTATCGTCTGAAAACCGTCAAGCCGAAACATCTCGACCAACTGGCGGGAGCCGATTCTGCGCTCAAGCTGATCGGCGAGTCAGTGGATGTCAACCGCTTCCCGAATGAATCGGCGATCCTGAAGTTGTTGCTGGCGATCTTCGATGAACAGTTGGCCGATCACTACAGCCGGCTGGATGTCGGGCGCTTTTATTTGCGCATCGCCTGGGTTTTCCGTGATCTCGAAAGAGGAGAGAACCCGAATCACCAGTTGATCAAAGGTCTGTTGCACGAAGTTGAGACCGAATTCGGCCAGACGCAGAAGGCGATAGCGGCGGTTCAGTCACAGTTAAATGCACTGACCAAGCGGGTCACCGGCCATTTCGAAGCACCACAAGTCTCGGCCGAATTCCGCTCACAAATGCTGGCGCATCGTGACCGGCTTGAAACAAAACTTCGCGAACTGACCGACCATGGCCGCGGTCTGGATGATCACTTTGACGGCATGCGTTCGTTGCTTGACGAATACCGCACGACGATCTTCGGCGGCGGAGAGAGCACCGGACAGGCGAGTTTTGGCAAGCACAGTTCATTCCACGAGTTCCTGACCGCCACCAAGCGTCAATGGAGCGGCGCGGTCACCAATGAGCGGGAAGCTCTGGAGAAGGCCGTCCACTTCTACAAAGAGGCATTTGCCAACGGGCATGATATTGCCCCGGGCAATCAGCAGATCCAGGCCTCGTACCTGATCGCGGAATTATCCCGTCGCATCGGCGATTACGATGAAGCCAAGCAGTACTTCACCAGCACGATCAAAAGCGGCCAGGAGTTCATTTACCAGAATCGTTCCGACCAGTCGCGTGTGGCGCTGGCCAAGAAGATCCTGGAACTGGCGATCGAACAAGGCAGAAACAACCTGGCGGCTTCCCGTCCGGCATAAACGATATGACTATGACCACCGCCCTGCATGCCATCAACCAGCTTAAGGTCTGGGAAAAGGTCGAGCTCGTCATCGGCGAGGGAGATCAGGCCGGACATTACCTTGCCCGCATTCAGGATTTTCTCAACGGCGGGATTGTGATCACTGAGCCGGAGTTTCTCCACGGCAATTCGCTGCTGACGGAACATGCCCCGGTCAGAGTGATCATCACGCGTGAGGATGCGGTCTACGAATTCAATTCGACCGTCCGTCGGTCGATGTCCAAGACCAAACACCAGTATTTGCTCAATCCGCCACGGCATATCGAGCGCGTTCAGCGTCGGTTGTTCGTGCGGGTGGATATCACCAAGCGGATGTCCTGGGCCAAAGTGTTGCCGGTGGCAGAGTGGCAGACGCTGGATGATCGCGCCCGCTGGATACAGACGAGTACGGTTGATATCAGCGGCGGGGGAGTGCTCTTCCGAGCCGATGGCTTGATCGATCGTCAGACCAAAGTGCTGACGCGAATCAGTCTTCTGTCGGAGATCGGCCTTCCCGAAACCGTGGCAGCGATCTGTATGCGCGGATTCACGCGCAAAAACGAGTACTTCTGCGGCGCCTCCTTTATTCTCGCCGAACAATTGCGCAAACACTTCAGCGCTGATGAGTTGAAAGCGCTCCCTCCGGAGATCTCGCAATTCGACCATCATGCGCAGAATCGACTGGTGAGCCACATTTTCCAGATCCAGGTGTCATTGCGCCGGAAAGGACTGCTCTAAGATGACCGATCCGCTAGCCCAACTCGCATCCCAGACCATCAGTATTTTGGGAGAACTGCTTGACCTCTCGTACCTCGTCGGTCGAGAGATCAATCTATTCTCCGATCAATGTCCCGGGAAAGAGATGCGGACTCGCGTTGTATCGATCACCGGACGCCAGATGTTGGTGGATGGGGTCGGGCGCCAGAACGCGATCGAAAATCTGGTAAATAATCAGCATGTCGTCGTCCAGTTCCCTTATAAGGGACAGGACGTTTCCGTCAAGGCGATCCTGAAGCGGACAGCCGGCGGACGATGCACCTTTCATCTTGATGAAAAGGTTGTTCCGCTATCGCAGCGCCGCCACCGCCGGATCGAACTGAACACCGAAGTACGACTCGCCCCGTTCCCGATGAGCACATTCTCACGGAAGAACCTGGCGCGACTTCGCTGGATCGGGACTGCCACCCAGAACTTCTCATCGGGCGGCGTGCTGCTCGATGTCCCCGGATATCTCGAGCGGGATGTCTATCTGCTGATGAATATCTCGCTTAAAGACTCGGTTTTTCCGAGCCTGATCCTCGGGCAGGTGCGTCATTGTCACCCCACCCAGGAGAACAAATATCGAGTCGGAGTCGAGTTCGTCACCAAAGAGGTGGCGGGTCGCATTCTTCCGCCCACAACTGCGCGCGAATTGCCGTCGGTAGTTTTCAGCTACTCGGTGGTCGATCGCGAACGCTTGAACAAAGTCATTCAGGCATGGACGCCTGAAACGGATAACCCGTTACTGTAAGAGGATTGCTATGTCACGCCAACAAGACCGCGTCAAGTTCATTCAGGAAGTCGGAGCCGAAACCGAGACAATGACTGTCGCCCGACCGTTCAAACTGGAACGGGATGAACGCCGCCGCTATGTCCGGCTCGAGATCTCATCACCGATGCAACTTCGCAAGATTCGCGATATCGGCGGCCAATACTGGCCGGAAGGTGAGCGGAGAATCATTGATGGACTGATCTACAACATCTCAGCCAACGGCGTACTGGTCGAAGTGCACCAGCCGGTGAATGAAGGGGATGTGGTCACGATGCGTTTTACGCTCCAGGATGTAGAGAATATCGAGCATGTGCTCGGCCTGGTAAAGCGAGTTGATGATGACGAGTCCGGCTATTTGGTCGGCATCGAATTCATCGGACGGCAGGACTTGAACGACCTGTTTACGCGTGAGGAGTTGTCGCATCTCTCCAGCAAATTGGTTGGATTCGATGAATCGATCCGCACCGTGCTCAACAAATATGTGAAGCAGACTCAGCAGAATGCGCATGGCAAGGATCATGAAATATTTTAGCCTTCTCCTTCTGGTGCTGGTAGCCGCGTCTGTTACGGCGTCTGACCGTCTGGTGATGGTCAGGGTAGAACAGACTTCTCCGGCCTGGAATGACTCGCGCATTTACGAGAAACTGGCAACCGTTCTGACCCGAGATCCCAATCTGCAGGTCAGACCGGCGGAACCGATCCGGGAACTTGATTCCGCGTTTCCGACGGATGAACTTGATGACCAGGCGATCGCCGATTGGGCACGTCCCTATCAGGCGCAGTATGTGGTTGTCGTGGTCATCCAGAGCGAACGACTGGAGAAGCGGAAGAGTTTTCATGTCCCGCTATTGTTCCACAAGTTCGAGACCTGGGGGGTGATCGAGGGAGAGATCCGGTTGATCGATGTTGCCCGGAGCAAGCAGATTCGGGCAGTGCCGTTCATGGTCGAGCAGGTCGGGCCGCGCGCCTGGCAGGCGACGATGGATGACGACATCAATGACCCGGACCTTCGGCTGACAGCGCCGGACAAAGTGCAATTCTTCGGCAGACTGGAAGACAAGCTAGTTGCCCATATCGTCGAACAAGTGAGGGGGCCAATTGGGAGGAACGACCGTGAGTACGTCTCGCAGCCGCAAGCCAAAAAGTAGCAGGCCCCGCAAAGCCAAACCGGTGGTCAACCTGGCGGATACGCTGGCGCGGATATCGCGCAACAAACCGACCCAGCTGAGTACGCTCTCAGCGATTCTTCAGGAAGTGCAGTCCGCGATAGGCGCCGATGCGCTGACTATCTACCAATTCGATTCGCACCATCAGCAATTGAATGAGCTGGTTTCGGTCGGCAAACGTGTCGAACTGGCCGGATTTCTGGCGATCGGGCAGGGCCAGGGATTGACTGGATGGGCGGCCCTGCAAAAAAAGCCGTTACTGCTGAAAAATCGTTCCGCCAACCTGGCGTTTGATCCGGATCGCGATTTTGCCAGCATGCTGGCGACTCCACTGCCGATCGGTTCTGCTCCACTCGGAGTACTGGTAGTTGGAACGAAAGCGGCAGGCGGGCTTGACAGCGCATCTGCCGAGTTGATCGAGAGCATCACCGATGCCATATCGGCATCGCTCGAAAGATATCTTTTCTGCAAACGGCTGGAGACAGCCACGCGCGAGATCGAACGGCTGAATCGTTACATGACGGAAAGCTCCGGCGAGA
Source organism: bacterium (assembly GCA_016708025.1). Lineage (NCBI taxonomy): Bacteria > bacterium. The sequence continues at coordinate 330,005 of JADJGQ010000001.1, forward strand.
TTGCCGCGGGTCGCGAACTGGGTACGGTCGCCGGGAAAATGGTCGCGCTCAATCACGAGATCAATGAAGCGCTCGCGGTTATCATTGGGCATGTCCAGTGCCTGGTGGCAAGCCGTGCAGCCTCAACTCAGAAAGAACTATCCCGCTTTCGCCGGATGGAAGAGGCGGCCCTGCGCATTCGGACCGTCAATCAGACCATATTAAAGTTGGCCCGTCAGGGGCAGGGACGCGCGACCACGACAGTCACTCGTTCCAAAGCATAACTACCCGGAGAGAGCATGGCAGAACAGACCAAGACGACCAAGGCGACCGCCATAGATCGGAAACATCAGCGGTCACTGACCGTGGTGGAAGACGTTGACAACCTGAGCGAAGAGGTCCGCACGCTGGCGCTGAATCTGGCTATTTACCTGGCAAAGGCGAAGAGCCAGACTCAGTCCGAGAAGCTCAATCAGATGGAGCCGGACTTTATCAAGCTGGTCAACGGCACGGTTCGCGTGGTCCAGGAATTGACGGGTATCCTTAATGCCGCCCGCAACATGGAACGGATGATTTACGACGTTCCATCCGGAAACATTCCGCAGGACCGTATGGAGACTCGTCTGCGGTCGATCCTCGACCAATGCGGCGATATCCTGGCGACGCTGGCCGAATCCAAAGAATTTCGCGCCTGAACGACCTCGTTCGGGTAAGTCAATGGTACGTCAAGGAATCTCACGAATTGTCGATAACTGACGTATGGGCGACCCTCAGGTCGAATTGATCGAACCGGGGGCTCAACGCAGTGGAGAATAGGATACGTATGCAGGATTCTACCCTTGAAAAACTGGGCCAGGCCGCCACAGACCGTGGTCGCCCGTTCCGGATTCTGATCGTCGATGACGAGCGGTATGTGCGCGAAGTGTTTCGCGACTACTGCGCGCTGTCCAACGCGTTCGAGATCGACCTTGCACTCGGCGGGACAGAAGCGATCGAACAGATCAAGCAATCCAAGTACGATCTGGTGACGATGGATCTGGTCATGCCGGAGCTTTCCGGCCTGGATGCCCTCGTCGAGATCAAGAAAGTCGCACCGCAGCTTCCGGTCATCATCATCACCGGAAATGCGACAGACAAGCTGGTGCGCGAGGCAGGCGTAATGGGGGCGTGCCGTGTCCTGTACAAACCGGTCATGCTGGAGGATTTCCTTCAAGAGATCGGCTCAGCGTTACTATCAACGCGGGTGTATGTCTAAGTCGGCTACGACAGCCACTTCCGCTGTGCGGAAGAACAAAATGGGAGCCAAAGAATGAAAACGTCAATCACCGTACTCGCCGTTGATGACGAGCCGATGATGCGGTCGCTGCTGGAGAAGATCCTGACCCGCGATGGCTATAAGATCCTGACCGCCGAAGATGGTGAAGCGGCCCTCAAAGTGCTCAGCACCGAGTCGGTCTCGATCGTTATCTCCGATATCAAAATGCCCAAGCTGAACGGATTTGAACTGCTGAAAGTGATCAAGACCAAATATCCGGAGATCGGCGTCATCATGATGACGGCCTACGGCGACACGTTCACAGTCAAGGACGCGCTGTTGCTTGGCGCAGATGAATACATCACCAAACCATTCAAGAGTTTCGAAATTTCACTGGTAGTCGAGCGGGCCTATTGGCGGATCATGTCCGCCGCGGCGCGCGCGGCCGAACCACTTTCCTGACAGGCGGGGCCCGGGGCATGGCAGAGAGTACTTCGACAACATTACGTCAGCGCACGCGAGTGACGATCTCGAAGGACTCCATGACAGCCCTGATGGTCATCTATCCTCCGAATGAGGGTGAACCGCCGTTGACGCTCGAAGAGATCACCATCGATCTGGGCAAAGCGGGCGTAACGTTTGGCATCAAGACCGAAATGATCGAGACCGCGCTGGCAAACAAAACGTACAATACTCCAATGATCGTGGCGCAGGGAAATGCGCCGATCAAAGGAGAAAGCAGTCGTTTCGAGTACAAGTTCGACCCGGCCAATAATCACAGTCCAAATGTTGATGGCCGCGGACATATCGACTACAAGGATATTCACTTCATCCAAAACGCTGAAGCAAATCAGGTCCTGGCGACCCGCACCCTTCCAACCGATGGCGTTCCCGGCATGACCGTCACCGGTAAAGAGGTCAGCGGTGCGGCCGGTCGCGAACTGCCGTTCCGCCATGGCGCCAACACCAAGGTCTCCGACGATGGATTGTCGTTGCTGGCATCCGTTCCGGGGGCGATCGTCTATCGGCATGGCGAGATCTCAGTCAAGGATACGATGTTGATCAGCGGCGATGTCGACCACAACGTGGGAAACCTGGATTGCCGCGGTTCGCTCAAGGTGACGGGAGATATCAAAGCCGGATTCAACATCACGGTCGATGGTGACCTTGAAGTGAACGGCAATGTCGAGGACAGCACCGTGACCGTGAAAGGGAATATCATGGTCAAGGGTGGGTTCTTCGGCAACGGTTCGGGAAAGATGTATGCCGACGGCAATATCACGCTGAAATTCGCCGAGGGACAACATTTGGTCTGCGGCGGCGATCTGACGATCGGCGGCGAGCTGATCAATTGTCAGGCGACCGCGCGCGGCTCGGTTGTGGTCAAAGGGAAACATGGCAAGATCGTCGGCGGCGAAACCCGTGCCGTCAAAGAGGTCCGTGCATCGGTCCTTGGTTCGGATGCCGGAACGCTGACAATTCTTCGTGTGGCCTACAATTCTGAATTGATGCAACGCCATTTCGAGATCAACAAAGAGCTCACGCGTTTGCGGACCGATAGTCAGCGCGTCAAAGAAGCGCTGTATGGGCTGTATCGATTGCAGATGGATGGGAAGCTCGGCGCGGACCGATTGGCGGCGCTGAAAAAACTGGAGGCGTTTCAGCAGGATTTTCCGGCCAACATGGAAGCGCTTGAGAAGCAAAGAGTTGAAGTCGAGGCAAAATTACAGGAACTGCGCGATGCCCGGGTCGTGGCGGAAGAGCTGCTTTTTACCGGAGTGAAGGCTTACTTTGGTTTGATTTACCGCGAAATCGTCGAAGATCTCCGCGAGTGCAAACTGCTGCTGGAGGGGCATCAGATTGTCATGTCGCAACTTACGCCCGCCAAACATTAGGGATATTCTCCCGAAAACCGCTTGTCTGGTAGTCTCAACTGGTCTATATTGCCAGTCCAATTTTACGTGTGCTTGGAGGAGAGGTGGCCGAGTGGCTGAAGGCAGCTGCCTGCTAAGCAGTTGGTTCCGTAAGGGGCCCCAGGGTTCGAATCCCTGCCTCTCCGCTTTTTTGATTAAGGATCGGTTACTCGTGAACAGCGTTCCAGGCAGTCCAGTGATCTGTCGAGCCAGGTAAATGTTGGACAGGATCGTCGACCGGCGCAGGGCATTTTTACGCAAACAATTAGTTGCTTCAGACCGGTATCACGGTTCAGATTACGGGTGCTGATCTATTATCTGCAAATGTAAATTCATGAATAGATAGGACTCTCACACTATGCTGAAACCAAGGAGGTTTTACATGAAATCACTGTTGATCGCGCTACTGCTGATGTTAATGGCAGTGCCGATGGCAATCAGTCAGGATATGGATAACGATGGTCTGCCGGATGCGCTGGATCGTCGTCCGACGGTCGCCGGCTATTACAAGAATACGTCGGCCGAGCGGCAGAATCCTGCGGCCCAACCATCCAACGTTGACTCCGACAATGACGGCGTACCGGATGTATTCGACAATCGTCCGTACGTGCAGGAATATCCGAATGTCAGTCAGCAGCCGATGTCGCATCCGATGCTGGCGGCTGAGGGTGTTGATTCCGATGGCGACGGTCTTGCCGACAAGATCGATATGCGCCCGTATGTCATGACGCTCTATAACGGCACCGCGCCGATGCGTCAGGATCCGAAAATGCAGCCGGCCGATCTCGATTCCGATTGGGATGGCGTGCCGGACAACATGGACAACCGCCCGTACGTGAAAGAGTATCCGTACTTTGGCGCGACTCCGGTTCAGGCGCCGAAAGATTCCGACGGCGACGGTGTGAATGACGACAAAGATAAATGCCCCGGCACCCCGCGAGGGACCGAGGTCGATCGCGACGGTTGCCCGAAGAAAATGGACGCCGATCGTGACGGCGTCAGCGATGATCTGGATAAGTGCCCCGGGACTCCGTCGGGTGTGACAGTTGATGCCAACGGTTGCCCGGTGGATTCTGATGGCGATGGCGTGACGGATGACAAGGATCGTTGCCCGAATACGCCGGCCGGCGCTCCGGTTGATGAAGCCGGTTGCCCGAAAGACAGCGATGGTGACGGCGTACCGGACTACAAAGACAAATGCCCAGGGACCGCCCAGGGGATCCCGGTCGATGAAAACGGTTGCCCGAAGCTGATCCAGAAGGGTGAAAAGATCACGCTCAATATTCCGTTCGAAACCAATTCGTCGGTGATCGACGATGGTTCGAAGACGAAGTTGGATGCGATCGCCCAGACCCTGAACGAGTTCAAGGATATCAAGATCGCGATCAATGGCTTCACCGATGATCGTGGTACCGATGCCCACAACAAGCGGTTGTCGGATAGCCGCGCCAAAGCGGTGCTGGATTATCTGGCGAGCAAGGGTGTGGACAAGGGTCGCATGAAATCCAAGGGGTACGGCGAAGATGCGAAGTACTTTATCGGCGACAATACGACCGATGAAGGACGCGCGAAGAACCGTCGTACGGAGATCGAGTCAGTCGAATAAGCGACGATTCGAGAGATGGTATGAACGGGGACCCGATGGGTCCCCGTTTTTTGTGGGGGGAAGAAGGGCAGACGGGGACGTCTGCCGCGCAAACAAAGATGTCGAAACCTGCGCTTCGCACACCCGCTGCGCCGGCAGGGGTTTCGACATACAAAGCTTGCAGGATGTGATGACGGCACTCATGAGAAATTAAGAATGACAAGACTCAGTATTCAAACGTCTATTTTAATGACAAATGCTCGCTGATATGCGGCTGGCCGCGGAATCTTGATATTAGACTAGTCGAGAGGGGAAAACAGCATATGCGAATAATTGGCACACTCGTTTTGCTGGGGCTCAGTCTCTGCGGAGCAGGGATGGCGCATTGCGCAGATAGCTGTAAGTTTGTACATGTCATCGTAGCATTGGCAGACAATGACCATCAAGGAATCATCCCGGTGCCGGCATTTTTGGGGAATGGCGATGATCCGGCCAACAACCTCTATTGGGGGGCGGCGTACGGCGTGAAGACATATTTCAAGCGCAGTCAGGACTGGAGGTTGGTATCGTCGTCAACCGCAGCGCAAACGGACACGATCCTGGAACGAGTTGTGTTCAGGCATGTCCGGGTTCCGCTTTATCTGGTGGCCGATGCGTACAGAGGAGTGAGGATCAAAGAGGCAGTGATTGATTTTCTTGCTTCAGTCGCAGGGAGGCAGAATGCTGACTCCACACTGATACGCAATCTCGCAGGACAGGATGGCAGGGCCAAACCATCATACGATCTGGTCGCGTATGTCGGACATGATGGGCTGATGGATTTCAACCTGCCGATGGATAGTCTGAAAGGTGACAGCTTAGGCAAGAAGTCAATCATCCTGGCGTGTATGAGCAAACAGTATTTCGCGAAGCAGATAGCAGGGTTGAAGGCAGAGCCAATCTTGTGGACGACCGGTCTGATGGCTCCTGAAGCATACACCCTGGAGGCAGCGGTGGTTGCGTGGGGGGAAGGAAGATCACTCGAGAGTATCAGAACACGCGCGGCGGAGGCTTATGATCGCTATCAACATTGCGGAGTGCGAGCGGCCAAGCGGCTTCTGGTATGTGGTTTTTGACCATCACGCCTAGAATGGTGATGGGTATAGCAAAAAATGTCGGAGCTGCGACTCTTGGGCTCTAACCGAGAACTATACCTTCAGAGCGGCGCGGAAGGCGCGGGCGGCGTAGTAGGACTCGGCGCCGTTGTGATAGATAAAGACTCGTCCATAGCGGAAATCACCAAAGATGGCGCCGCCACGTTTGCGAATATCAGCGGGAGTTTTTAGCCAACTCGAGGTTTTCTGGTCGAACTGACCAAGTGACTGCAACTCGCGATATTCTTCTTCGGACAGCAACTCGACTCCCATTGTCGCGGCGACATCGGTGGCACTGTCGGCCGGCTTGTGCTCTTTTCTGGCGTTTAGCGCGGCGCGATCATAACAGAGGGATCTTCGGCCTTTGGGGGTCTCCGGAGCACAGTCATAGAAGATGAATTCGCCGGACTTTTTGTCAAAGCCGACGACATCGGGTTCGCCGCCAGTTTGTTCCATTTCATTAAGGGACCAGAGTTTTTCTGCATGGGCCCTGAGCTTTGCCTCGACTTTGGACCAGTCGAGCCCCTGGTGGCGGTCCATGTTTTTCTCGAAGCGGGATTTGAGGGTGTTGAGGAGTTTGTTCCGCTGGTCGGGTGATAGGTCTTTCTTTTTGCTGCTGTTTTTCGTGCTCACTCAGTACCTCCGCTTAACATGCCGTTAGTGAATGCCCGGAGTAGTATATAAAAGTGTATGCAATTAGTCCATGCTGGAGTGCACAATGTGATGTTGGTCAAGGGGAAGGAGGGCGGTTGGGTGGTGGGAGTGTGATGATCGTGTTGAGTGTGCGTCCCCTTCGACTTCGCTCAGGGCGACGGCCATGCTCCTCGCAATGACGCTGGGGGGAGATTAGGCAGAAGGGGAGGTCTGTCGCTATTGTAAACAAAAACGGCGGGCGAATTGCCTGCCGTTCTTGATATAGAGATTGTTATGAAGATTCAGTTGTATGCGCGATTAGCGGGGGTCGCGGCGGGGGGTGTTGAAGCCGCCATGGCGGTCGCCACCTCTGTTGCCACCGCCGGAGCCGCCTTCTTTCGGCTGGCCGACATTCACTTTGAGATTTCGTCCGCGGAGCGGTTTACCGTTCATCTCGGCAATAGCCGCATGCGCCTGCTTTTCATCCGGCATTTCAACAAAGCCAAAGCCGCGGGGCTGGCCGGTTTCACGATCTTTGATGATCTTGGCGTAGGCCACATCGCCAAAGGGGGCGAAGGCATCTTTCAGTTCCTGTTCTGTCGCTTCGTGGGACAGATTCCCGACATAGATATTCATCGAAAAACTCCACAACGTTTATAAATAATGTATCCCCGAATAAATTCGTCTCTCCGGGAGTGTCGTTACCTGCTGGTTACCATGTTTTGGAAGAAGTTATCGAGCAGTCTATAGTTCAAGTTCTTAGCAGTCTCCGCAATGGGTCGATAGCCGGCGGTCAGTTGTTCGCGAGTTTTGCCGACCTCGACCAGTTCATGCGCATACTTGTCGCACCAGACCGAAGTTTCCTCGAGCGGAGTTTCCAGGTGGAACTGGATCCCGACCAGATTCCCTTTCCGGAAAGCCTGGTTTTTGCACTCGGTCCCTTCGACCAGTAATTCAGCGCCAAAGGGCACCTTAAAGGTGTCACCATGCCACTGGAATACATCGAATATATTGTCAAATCCAGCGAACAGGGAATCATTTTTCCCGGCCTCGGTGAGGGATACCTTGCAGGCCCCTATCTCTTTGACGGGGTTTGGGTTAACCTCAGCGCCGAGGACCTTTGCGAGGAGTTGGCCCCCAAAACAGATGCCCAGATAGGGGATGTTCTGCCGGACAGAAGCTGACACAAAGTGAAAGAGCTTTTTGAGGTAGTCAAACTCGTTCAGGCGGGTGACCGATTCGGGGCAGCCCATCGCAATAATGGCGGAGATATCGGCCTGATCCGGGAATGCGTCTCCGGAGTAGGACTGCATCAGGATGAAAGGGATTTTGCGGTCGCGCATGTAATCAACCGTGCTTCCGGCGGTCTCATACTCGCAGTTTTGGATTATCAGTACTGGTTTCATGACGGCCAAGATACATGGTGTGCGGAAAAAGAAAAGCCCCGAGATGAGATTCTCATTCGGGGCTCGTAAGATATTCGAGGGAAACTACTTCAGCAGTTCTTTGACCCAGGTCGGGAGGGCAAAACAGCCGCGATGGATGTCATCGTTGTAGTAGCGCGTTTTCATTTTCAGGCGGTCATAACGAGCCTGGTCGAAGTTGGCGATCGGGTCGTACTTCTTCGAACAGAACGCGAATGACCAGTAAGTGGACGGATAGATCGGCATAAAGCAGGTGTAGGCTCTGACCATCGGGAAGACCGCTTTCAGGTTGGCATGGATGCCGGGGAAAGATTCCTGATGATAGAAAGGGGCCTCGGACTGGGCGACGAGGATGCCGTCATCGTTCAGGCGATTGAAGACGTTTTGATAAAACGGCTTCTGGAAGAGCTCTTCTGCCGGGCCGACCGGGTCGGAGAGGTCGAGCATGATGACATCGAACTTATCTTTGCCGTTGGCGATGAACTCCTTGCCGTCCTGGAAGACCAGTTTGGCGCGTTTGTCATCCGCGCCGGTGGTCAAGTAGGGGAAATACTTCTTCGAGACCTCGACCACTTTGGAGTCGATCTCGCACATGATGCATTCTTCGACCTCGGGGTGCTTCATGATCTCAGTGAGGGCGCCGCAATCGCCGCCGCCGATGATCAGCACGCGCTTCGGATTCGGATGCGAGAAGAGCGGGACATGGGTGATCATCTCGTTGTAGGCATTGTAGTCTTTATCAGCGGCCATGAGGGAACCGTAGAGGACAAGCAAGCGGCCATAGTCCTGCGATTCGAGGACATCAATACGCTGAAATTCGGATTGGGTCGATTCGACTATCCGATCAAGTTTGATAGTCAGGCCGGAGAGTCCTTCGTGCAACTCCGAGTACCAGACATTCCAGAGGTTGGTCATGGACGGTTCGGAGACGCGCTGACCCTTATCAATCTGCTGCTCGCTCATCTTACTCCTCGAAACTTCTGTCGTGATTGTGCATGCTGAATAGAAAAAGGCCCCACTCCGTCGGGAATGGGGCCCTCGGTTGATTGCTTAGTCCAGAATGTTGTAGCCGGGCCGCTTCAGCGAGTTAAAGTCGCAGGCAGAGGCCGCGCAGTAGGCTCCGGTCATCGGGAAGACGATCGCATCGCCAACCTCGAGTTCCGGGATCATCAGGCCATCGTACATCACGTCAAACGAATCGCAGGTCGGGCCGGCAAGGACCGACAGCTTTTCGTGGCCGTGTTTGTAGGTGACGACCGGATAGGTGCAGTGGTCATAGACGATCCCCGAGAAGGTCGAGTAGAGACCGTCGTCGAGATAGTACCAGACCTTTCCATCGCGTTCAGCTTTGCCAATGACCGAAGTGACGAGGGTCACCGGGCTGGCCGAGATGAAACGTCCAGGCTCACAGATCAGCTTGATGCCGGGGCGGATCTGCTTGTCGAGGGCAGTCCGGATCGGGGCACAGAGATCTTCGATCGACGGGATCGGCTCGGTGTATTCGACCGGGAAGCCGCCGCCGATATCGAGGACGCGGGTATTGAATCCGGCCAGATCAAGCGCGTGGATCAGTTCGTGTGCGGCATTGATCGCCTTGACATAGTTGTCGGCGTAGACGCACTGTGAACCGATGTGGAAGCAGAGGCCATAAAATTCATGGCCGGCTTCTTCGATCGCGCGGGCGAGCGGCATCACCTCGTCCACCGTGCAGCCGAATTTGTACTGCAGGTTAACGACAGCGGTCGTTTCGGTTTTGATACGGAAGCGGATCATGAATTTCAGTCTCTGGTCCTGATAACGAGAGAGTTTCTTGACCTCTTCCATATTGTCGATCACAAAGACCTGAACTCCTTTGGCGACTGCATAGTCGAATTCGGAGACGGTCTTGACCGGGTGCGAATGGATCAGCGAGGCGACATCAACGCCAGTCCGGAGGACGGTGTCGATCTCGCGCGCGGAACAGACGTCGAAGTTACCGCCATGGGCGAAAACTTCATCGATCACCGCCTGTTCGTTGTTCGATTTGACGGCGTAATGGATGCCGACACGGGGGAGAGCGGCCTTGAGGGCCTCATAATTCCGCCCGACTTCGGCCCGCGACAAAAGCATCATCGGCGTTTCGAGGTTTCTGGCCTCGAACAGTTCTCGAATGAGGCCGGTATCGACCCCACGGAAAAGCGCGGTATTTTCGACCGCCGCGAAATGCATAGAGTGGGTCATCCTGTTACCCTCCCTTGGCTAGGCCTGGGCAGCCACGTTACAGATTTGTGGAAACGGCTTGTGTCTGATGACCTCATCAGTAGCCGACGGGATCCCGCGTTTCAGTTCCTGGATGTGGAAATTGCCAGCACCGAGAACCGAGGCGAGATACTCATGGGCCTTGTACGGGTCTACGCTGTCGCCGCAGGTGAAGAAATCAACTGCCGCGTAGCCGTATTCCGGCCAGGTGTGAATCGAAATGTGTGATTCTGCGATCACCACAACCCCGGAGACCCCCTGCGGATTGTACCGGTGAAAGACCGAGCGTACGATAGTGGCGCCGGAACGGCGGACTGATTCGCACATCCCTTCTTCCAACAGGCGGATATCATCGAGGCTGCGTTTGTCGCACTCGGAATACTCCACGATGAGATGCCGTCCGAGAATCTTCATCTTTCAGATCCCTCCTTAAGGGTCCAAAGAGTTACTTACATCTGGGGCGGGGTGATCACCCACAAAAGCTTGACCACAGTCCGTCCGTTGTTCATCACCTGGTGAGTCCTGTCGGACTCGAAATAGAAACAGTGCCGGCTGGGCACCGTGAAAGTTTTCTTGTCGATCCGCAGGGTGGCGGTGCCGTTCAGTACGTAGCCGAACTGTTCACCGGCGTGCGGTCCCCGCGGTTCCATTTTCTCGCCGGGTTTGATCTCCAGCAAGATCGGGTCCATCAGATTGTTGGTCGAACCCGGGACCAGCAATTCGAATTTGCTGACTCCCCAACCTTCGACCGGTACCCGCTCAGCGGGTTCGAAAACGACCTTCTCTTCGGTCGTGTCGCTGAAAAACTCCGACAAGGTGACGCCGAGGGCGTCGAGCAGATCGGAGAGCGAGTCGACCGAGATAGAAGTCTGGTCGTTCTCAAGCTGGGAAATGAACCCCTTCGTCAGCTGGGCGCGGTCCGCCAATTCCTCCTGTGTCAGGTCGGAGGCGAGGCGCAAGGCCCGTATCTTCTCACCGATCTTAAGGTTCACTCTGTCCTGTCTACTCCAGTGTCGGTTTAATAAACCGTAACTTTAGGTTTAATAAACGGCGTCAGTATAACCTAAGTTCCAGATATGTCAAGAATTTTTTCCCCGCAGGGCAGATTTTTTTGTGGCGGGAGCGGAGCGGGCCGGGTGGGGAATGTAAAATTAGAGAGAAATGGTCTACGATTGAGTTTCGGTCGGTTTCTCCAGTGAAACCGCCGTCGGCGAGGCGGAGACGGGGAGGTTGATCGGCGTGAAGGGAAAAAAAACGGGGAAGAGAGCGGGAGATGACAGGCGGATCGGTGGAGCGAGTGCGGAACATGGACGAAGGGTGGTGTAGGGACTCTGGGAGGAAAAGTGGCGTCAGGGGCGCTGTTCAGGGATTCAAGGAGGAACTGGAACTCCTTGTACCACTATGGGCTGGGGATGATTTTATTGTTGCATGAGGTACTACGTGGAGCTACCTTATCCTGAATCAAGGTCTGGGACAATTTTTCTCGCCTTTCTCGGACAGAGCACAATCTTAAGGAGGTAGTATGAAGAGAGTAATGCTCGCGGCTCTTGTTCTGCTTATGGCGCAGACAGCGGTGCAAGCACAAACGCCATCGCTGGGAGTCGGCGCCTACGGTGGTATCAACATCCCATTAGCGATGGATGATCAGGCCAGCGGGACAGTCTTCGGTTTCCGTGGACGAGTCAAGGTGTTGCCATTTCTGGTAGCGGAGCCGAATATCATGCTGGCGAAATGGGGAGATCCGGACGCTATCGACGGTGTCGACCTCGGCATCAAGGGCTCGAAGATCACGGGATTCGGCGTGGATGCCACTCTTGGCGGTTTGCCGGGCGGCGTTGGGTTCAAGCCATTTCTCGTTGTAGGTGTCGGATCGTTTAAGATCAAAAACGACGACACTGGGTTTGATGAGTCCAACCTTGGATTCAAGGGCGGGCTTGGGTTCGGTATTGGCATGTCGCCAAAGATCGATCTGGATGTTCGTGGCGCTCTCTTGGTTGTTCCGCAGGAAGATGGCGGTTCCAAGAAGGGTGCGTTGATAACGGCCGGCGTTTCGTTTAACCTCTAAGGAGTAGTACGAATGATCACGCGAATGAAGATACTTGCTCTGGCGGGGCTGATCGCGGTCGCCGCCTTGATCTCCGGATGCCTGGTCTCCGGGACGTTTATTATTGTCGAGACGTTTGATTTCACTGCCGGTACTGGTTTCTACCATTACACGGTGGATATTACCGATGAGGCAGATTGGGATAGTCACAAAGATGATATCGACATGATCGATGCCGTCGGCGCGGAGTTCTATATCACCAGCACCGAAGCGGGTGATGTCACGTTCAGCGTCTGGGTGGATGACTTTGGCGATGACCACGCGACCGAAGGGGCCGTTGTAGCCAACGCCACTCCGATCATCGAAGACTTCACCGTGGCTCCCGGTACGACCAAGATCACGTATGCCCAGTCGCTGGGAGTGATCAAGAATCTGGACCGTCTGAAAGCGCTGGCCAAAATCGGTCAGTTTGAGTATTACGGCACCAGCTCCGGCAATCTCGGCAACACGTTTGTCGTGGATTCGGGCAAGGTGATCGTGACTTTCTCGGCCTCTGGTTCCTAAGTATCGCTTTGATCCTGTTATATTTGGCCGGTTCTCGTCAGAACCGGCCTTTTTTTCGGCCACTACTTGCCTAGTTCGTGAAAACCTTTAGATTACCGCCGCGTTCCATATCGTCAAGAGAGAAGGAGTAAGCCATCGAAAGCTACAATATAGTGATTCTCGGCGGCGGCCCCGGCGGCTATTCGGCCGGCATCCGGGCAGCCATGAAAGGGGCAAAAGTTGCGGTCGTGGAATACCGTGAACTTGGCGGCGTCTGTTTGAACCGCGGATGTATCCCGTCCAAGGCGCTGATCGCGTCGGCCACCCAATACAAGAATATGAAAGAGGCGGAGACGTTTGGGATCAAACTCCCCGGCGCTCCGGTCTATGACTGGCTGGCGATGCGCGCGCGCAAAGATAAGATCGTCAGTATGCTGGTCGGCGGTATCGGGTCACTGTTCAAGTCGCATGGCGTGACGCACTACAACGGATTCGGACGATTGGCTGGCCCGAATATCATCGTCGTGACCGATGAAAATGGGGTCGAGACCAAAATCAAAGGTGAGAATATCATTATCGCCACCGGATCGCGCGCGGCGAATATCCCGATCTTCCCGATCGATGGTAAGCGTATCCTCACCTCGGATCATCTGCTGGAGCTGGAACATCTGCCGCAGTCAATCCTGATCATCGGAGCAGGGGTGATCGGTTGTGAATGGGCCTGCATGCTGGCGCTCCTGGATGTCGAGGTGCATATGGTCGAACTGATGGATCATGCGCTCCCGATGGAAGATACCGGCACGGCTCAGTTGCTGGAACGCGAGCTTAAGAAATTAAAGGTCTCGCTCCATACCAAAACCAAGGTTGAAGGGATAGTCGGCGGTCCGGCCGGGATCCAGGCGAAACTTTCCAATGGAAAGGTGATCGACGCCAATCAGGCGCTGGTGGCGGTGGGACGCTCGTTTAATACCGAGGATATCGGATTGGAAGAGGCGGGAGTCGAAAAGGCGAAAAACGGCTCGATCCCGACCGGTCCGGATATGCGGACCAATGTCAAAAATATCTTCGCGGTGGGAGACGTGCGCGGAGATATCCTGCTTGAATATACGGCGGTGCATGACGGCTCGGTAGCGGTCGACAACGCGCTCGGCGGCAAGCGGACCAAAAACTACCTGGGAGTCCCCTCGGTTATCTTCACGCATCCGGAAGTAGCCTCGGTTGGGTTGCGTGAGCAGCAGGCGGCGAAGGAGTTTGATATCGCAGTCGGGAAATTCCCGCTTCGAGTGCTGGGGAAAGCACATGCTGAAAATGAGATCGCCGGCGAAGTGAAGGTCATTGGGGATAAAAAGACCGACAAGATCCTGGGAGTTCACGCGATCGGTATCCACGCGACGGAGATCATCCATGTCGCCGCGTTGGCGGTGAACCAGGGGATGACTGTGACGCAGTTGGGGAACCTGATCTTTGGGCACCCAGTGATTTCTGAGGCGGTAATGGAGGCGGCCCATGACCTGCATGGGGTGTCGGTCCATCTGGCGAAGAAGCGGTCGTAGCGCGCAGAATCTGCTTAAGTGACCAAAAAGGGTTGATTTCGATGAAGCCGTACGCATTTGGTGCGTGCGGCTATCTTCTTGTGGGACAATGGCGATGTCTGGAAATCGCCAGTTCTGCTCGGTTTTGTCGTCGCAGGATGTGCGTTTGCTGATGCGAGAGGGGGTGGGGTGAATTGGTGTGCGGTGGCGTAAGCGATTATGTGTGAGGCAATTAGTGAAAATGTACGGAACCGTGCGGCTTTGGCACAGCGATTGTATATAAGTCTATCGAAGTTAGTTACTCTTAAATATACGCAGTATGGCGGTGAAGGGTATTTAAGAGGTGGGGATTAAGGAGTTGCTTGTGAGGGGCAACTCCTTTTTTCAAAAGGAATCGTTGCAGGGTTTGGGTTTCACTCTGCTTTAGATATCTCCTGTCGATTGTTGTGACATAGCTGCACCTGCTCCAACGAGTGGGTGCAGATTTGTTTATGGGGAGGATTACGTCGCACCATCGGGGTGGCTGACAAGCTGCTTGACGTCCGCAGGAAAATCATTACATTGGTCCCCTCTTTGAAATGGCGGCGTAGCTCAGCTGGTTAGAGCAGCGGAATCATAATCCGCGTGTCCGGGGTTCAAATCCCTGCGCCGCTATTGAATTCCCCGAAAAATCTTCATGGCAGAATCAGTGGGACCAAGGCTTTCCGTTGCCTTTGCCGGCAATTTCTTATTGGTTTCAGGGAAATCAGTATCACCAACACAGGCAGGTTATGGGAAATTCACTGACCAGTCAGATAGAAGCGTTGGAGCGATCCGGCGAAGCGCCATCGGCAAAACTGAATCGGTTTTTCGAGTTGGCGTGGCAGTACCAGATGGAGGAGTACCCGGAGTGGGGGACATTTCTGGGATTTGCCGAGCATAATGACCGCTGGACAGACCGTTCGGCTGAGGCTTTCCAGCGGCGCGTTGCAGACTGGAAAACCATGCAACGGGTGCTTAATGCGATTCCGAAGCACGGGCTGGGCCAACAAGAACTACTCAGTATTGAGCTGTTTTCAAGGAATCTCGAAGAGGAGTTGACCGCGGCGGAGTTTCGGTCGGAGTTGGTAGCGACAACCCAGATGGATGGGATTCAGCAGGAGATCCCGCGGACACTGGAGATCATGCCGCTGGCGACGGCGCACCAGCGGGAGCAGTTCTTGAGTCGATTGGAGAAGATTCCCGAGGCGATCGCACAGACCACGTCGCTCATGGCGGAAGGTATGAAGCTGGGAATCACGCAGCCGCGCGGGCCGATGCGCGGATTGCCGGAGCAGATAGCGAACTTGATCACCAAAGAGCCGGCTGACTCGGCAATCCTGGTGGCGCTGGGAAATCGGCCGCCTGAGGTATCGGAGCGGGATTGGGAGCAGTTTCGCCAGCAGGCGTTTTCGGTCTATGCGGGAACGATCCGAAATTCGCTCAAGCAGTTTTTTGGATTCATCAATGACCAGTATCTGCCGAGTTGTCGGGTGGAGACGGCGTGGTCCTCGATGCCGCGCGGCCGCGAGTGGTATGAGTTCCTTCTGCGGAAGAATACGACGATTGAGATGACCGCGGATGAGATTTTCGAAACCGGACATGCTGAGGTAGCGCGGATACGGGGAGAGATGGAGCAGGTCATCAGGCTTGCGGGGTTCAAGGGGGGATTCGACGCGTTCACCGAATTTTTGCGAACCGATTCGCAGTTCTATTTCACCGACCCACAAGAGCTACTCCGGACCTATCGAGATATCGCGAAGCGTGTAGACCCTGAGCTGGTGAAGTTCTTTGGGATCCTGCCGCGCCTTCCGTACGGCGTGACGCCGATCCCGTCATTCATGGAGAAGCAACAGACGACTGCGTACTATCAGCCGGGTTCGGCCAAAGGGGGGCGGCCGGGATACTTTTATGCCAATCTGTACAATCTGCCATCGCGCCCGAAGTGGGAGATGGAGGCGCTTACTTTGCACGAAGCGGTGCCGGGGCATCATCTGCAGATAGCGCTGGCGCAGGAACTGGACGAGATACCGAGATTCCGGCGGGAGTCCTGGATAACGGCGTATGGTGAGGGATGGGCGCTATACTCAGAGAGTCTGGGTGAGCAGATGGGGTTTTATGCCGATCCGTACGCCAAATTCGGGCAGTTGACATTCGAGATGTGGCGGGCGATCCGGTTGGTGGTGGATCCGGGGTTACATGCCAAAGGCTGGAGCCGTGAACAGGCGATCCAGTTCTTTATGCAGAATTCGAGCAAGCCGCGGCATGATGTCGAGGTAGAGATAGATAGGTATATCGTCTGGCCGGGGCAGGCGGTGTCGTACAAGATCGGGGAGTTGCATATCAGGTCATTGCGGAAGAAGGCGGAGACGCAGTTAGGGGAGAAGTTTGATATCAGGTCATTCCATGATGAGTTGTTGAAATATGGGTGTGTGCCGTTGGCGACGCTGACATCCATTGTCGACGCATGGGTTGAGTCGAGAAAGTAAGGCGGCGAGCGTCAGACCCGCCGCAACGGAACTAGGGGTAGGGCAGACCAGGAGGTCTGCCGCTCAGTAACCCAGGTTCTCGGCCGCCGGGGGGGGCAACGGTTCAAGGAAACCCAGGTCTCAGGTCGCCGGAGGGTCACAGGAAACCCAGGTCCCGGAGGGGCAGGTAGCCCAGTTCTCAGTCTCTCGAGGATCACGGTCACTCAATCCCAGGTTCTCAAATCTGCTCTAGGCAGATTTGGAACCTGGGCTACGATATAATGCTAATAGATTTTTTTAGTGCTCGTGCTGGAGGCACGAGGTGTTGATATCTGAGCCACGAATACCCATCAGATTTGGGCCGACCGGAAGCGGTTTTCTGATCGGTTCGATCTGTTCAAGCGTCTTCGCATCGTACAATCTTCCATTGATCATAGTGTACAGAATATTCTCGGACTGGCGGATATCAGTCAATGGGTCACCATCGATAACGATCAAGTCTGCGAGCATTCCGGGTTGGATGGACCCGAGTTTGTGATCGAGGCCGATCGCTTTGGCGCCCATCCAGGTGGCGCAGCGGAGAGCTTCGTGGTTGGTCATGCCGCCTTGTTGAAGCATCCAGAGTTCCCAATGCGCGCCAAGTCCCTGCAACTGGCCGTGGGCGCCGAGTTCGACTATACCGCCGCGACGGAGAATATCGGTAGCTGTCTTCGCGGCGGCGAAGTGATGATATTCCGATTCGGGGGCCATGGGGCGACGGCGTGAGCGCGGGTCAAGCACGGACCGCGGCGTGAAGTGAGCGAGGCGTTCGTTCTCCCAGACATTGTCATGCTGGTACCAGTAGTTCTCTCCCATGATACCGCCATAGGCCACGATCAAGGTGGGGGTGTAGCCAGTTTGTGATTTGCTCATCAACTGGAGTTCCGGGTCATAGAGCGGGGCGACCGGAACGCAGTGCTCAACCGTGGTGTGGCCATCGAGGTAGTGCGTCATATTGTAATGGAGAGTGGAGCCGCCTTCGGGGACAACCATGACGCCGAGTTCACGCGCGGCCTTGATGACCATCTGACGTTGCTCGCGACGTGGCTGGTTGTAGCTCTTGACGGAGAACGCGCCCCAGGCGGTAGTGCGTTTGATTGCGCTGACCGCGTCTTCATACTTGTTGATGACGGTTTTGAAACTGCCATCGGCGCCGTAGAGAATCGTTCCAGTGGAGAAAACACGCGGGGCGAGGTTTTTCCCCTGAAGTTGCAGTTCTGATTCGGCAAAGATCATCTCGGTGTTGTTCGAGGGATCATGCGTGGTGGTCACGCCAAAGGCGAGATTGGCCAGCCATGACCATTGTTGTTGCGGGTAGATATCCTGATTGGATGAACCGGTATGGGCATGGATGTCTACAAGGCCGGGCATCAGCAGTTTACCGGTGATATCGATGACTTTGGCGCCGGCAGGAACTTTGATCTGATCTTTCGTACCGACCTCGGTGATGAGATTCCCTTTCACATGGACGACACCGTTTTCGATGATGGAGAGGTCATGCATCGGGGCGATGCGTGCACCAACAAAGTAGACATCGCTATTCGGGATATCTGCTTTTTCTTGCCAGCCAAGGTTGACAGTTTTCGGCGTGAGCGTAGTGTCAGACTTGCTGCTGTCTGGTTTCGGCGCGTAGAGCGTGGCGAGATCGATGCTGAAGTATTCCGGCCCAAGCGACCAGTTTATCGTCTTGCTGTCAGCCGACCAGTTCAAATAGGTGCCGCCATCTTTGGAGAGTCTTTTCTGAGGCAGCGAACGGGTTTCGGGGCTGAGGTCGAGTGGAGTGGCTGTGCGCGGGAATGGCACAACATAGGTTTGCCAGAGTTCTTCGAAAGCGAGCCAGTTTCCATCGGGCGAGAGTTCGTAATTACCAGCGCGGACGGATTTGGCGAGGACGCGTCGGTCGGAGCCGAGGAGATTGACAGAGATGAGCGCAGATCCTTCACCTTCGCCGGAAACCAGAGTAATGCGCTGGCCATCGGCGGAGAATCTGGGATTGCGGCCCTCGCGAGTAATGAGACGCGGAGGAGTGAGTCCCTTAGCATCAACGACGTAGATGCCCGGTTCTTCATCCCACATTCTGCCGCGGTAGCCATCGCCACTCCCGCGATGGTAGACCACCCAATTTTTGTCAGGAGAGAATGCGGCAGTAACGTAGTGGCCGGGTTGCGAAACGACGATCTGCTCCCTTTTCGTCGCGAGGTCAATAATTTTGACGCGGCCACCGGTTGTGTCGTTCCAGGTGACACAGGCTGCCGACTTTCCATCGAGCGACACTGACGGCGCAAATTCGTAATGGTCGGTTTGCGAGGTCAGACGAGTGCGTTTGCCGGTTGAAGGACTATAGCGATACAGATAGCCAAGCGCCTGGAAAAGGAGATCGCCGGAAGAGCCAATTGTCTGTGGCCAGCGCACAACTTTGACGGAGAACTCCGGGCCACCGATCTCCTGCGGGAAACGAAGCACCTGCGCGACTTTCTGGCTGACATCGACAGAGAAGGGGATAGGAGCGACAGTACCATCAGCGATGGTCACTTTCCAAAGCTTTCCTTTGGCGGTGATGACGATAGCACGACCATCGGGAGTCCAGTCGAATCCGGGATGGACACCAAAGATCGACCAGGTCTCCTGCTGATCTTCATCGAGACCATCCCAAAGATGGCGGACTTCGCCGGAAGAGATGTCATAGAGGCTGAGGACGGATCTCTCGCGGACACGACGGACAAACGCCATGGTTTTGCCGTCGGGAGAGATCTGCGGTCGGACCGCGCCGCCATTGAGGTTTATCAGCTCAGTGATCTCGCCGGTCTCAAGATTGAGGCGGCGGATCATGTAGATGGTGCCGTTCGGGTCTTTGTTGTACTGGAATGAGGGTCCGGCAGTCATGTCCTCTGACCAGTAGAGGTATTTGGCATCGGGGGAGAAGATTGGCTCACCGGCATCCTGCTGGTCATTCTTCTTGGTTGTGAGTTGAATGCCGACACCGCCTTCGGGAACTTTGTACATCCACATCTCACCAGCGCCCATCGAGCGATAACCGGTGAAATGTTTGCGGGCGACGATGTAATTACCCGACGGGTGCCAGGTGGCGTTGTTGAGCAGGCGGAAATCTTCTTTCGTTATCTGAACAGGATTCAGACCATCGATATCCGTTACCCAAATGTTGTCAGCTCCGGCGCGGTCGGAGGTGAAGGAGATATGTTTTCCATCGGGGCTGAAGCGCGGCTGAATTTCGTAGGCTGGACCACTGGCGATGCAGGTCGCCTTACCACCTTCGATCGGCATAGTGTAAATGTCGCCGAGGAGGTCGAACACGAGGAGCTTGCCGTTGGGGTGAATGTCGACGGATATCCAGGCTCCCTCGGAAGTGGTGAAGGCGAGGGTGTCATAGGGGACGCCGAAATCCGAGACATTCCACTTTGGATCGGCTTTGGCCGGTTTGGTTGAGTCAGTAGTGGTTGTATCTGCGTTCGCGATCAAAGCGAAGGCGAGATAAAGGAGTGAAAAGAGAAATGAGAGCGTGCGAGACATTTGCTGATACCTCCTGCGTAGCGACGGTTGTGACGGGCGATATGGGCGTCACAGCAGTGAAGAGTATATAAGGATGTCGACTTTGGAAAGCGATTTTTGGGCGCATCGGAGCCCCGGTCGGGGGCTCTGTGTCACTTTATGCGAAAACAGCAGGGATCGGCAATAATCCCTTAGCGGTCATTTGACTGGCGGTCGTGGAAGGCCATACTCGGCCAGGAATGCCTCGACCTGGTAGCCGAGTCGGTCGGCCCATGTTGTCAGGTCAGAAGCGGCGGTTCCGGCATGCGCCATCAGGTCGATCGGTTGCGGCTGTAGTTCGCGCAGACCGGCGAGAGTGGCGATCAGGAAGGTCGAAATGAGTCGGTCAAACTGCTCGCGGTTAAACCAGTGTGCTTCCTGGTAGCGGTTAACCCGGAGGAATTCAGACGCGGCATCGGTGTCAAACAGCCGTTGCAGGGATGGACCGAGCGGTTTTTGAACAGTAGGCTGCAGCAATTCGGGGAAAGCGATCAACATCCAGACGAGGAGGGCATTGTCGCGTGAGCCGCGGAGATCGCCGGTCCGTTTTTCGAGGACACGGGTGACGGCGGGGACTATTCGCCATTCGTTCATGCGCTGCAGGGCGATGGCATCCTGGCGGCCTTCGGGCAGGCCCACTCGCAGGAGATGATAAAGCACAGACCAGCAGACGAGCGCATCATCGGAGACATTGGTGATCTGTTCGGATGGCGGAGCATCGGACTCCGGTTCGAGCTCAACCGTCGTGATCTCATCGGCAAGATCATCATCGGGAGGCGCGACCCATTCCAGTTTCGCCTGGAGCTGTTTGAATATCCTGAGATCATCAGTCCCGGATTGCAGGTATTGGTCAAGTGTGGTAAGAGCATTCTGCAGACCGGAGGCGACATCGGCCAGTGCCTGATCGTAATCATCGGTATCGAGCAGATCCAGCGATGTGTGGAGAAGTGACTCAAGAGGAGTGAGGATTGGCTCCAGTTTCATCTCGTAGTGAGCTTCGTCAATATTGGGGACGCCGCCGCCGTCGAGGCGTCGCTCCATCTCCGCCCAGGAACCATCGGAGTCGTGCATTTCTCGCCAGTCAATGAAGGCATGGAACTGATAGGCATGGAGGCGGGTCCAGAAGCCGTCGTGCTGAAGGCGCCGTCCATTGCGAATATATTCCAGTCCGGTGGCGTGGTCGCGGAAGAGGTAGTAGTGACTGCCATCGGTATTCAGATCCAGAGCATCGGCGAGATTGCGTCGCACTATATGAGTTTCTTCTCCCTGTCCGACGTTTATTTCAGAAGAGGTGTGGATGGTGCCATTAGTGGAGGAGTAGGCGTTGTTATAGAGAATCAACGCGCGCTCACCGAACGCACGGTTGGTGAATGCGTAGACGTTTTCGTCGACCCATCCATCGGGGTGAACGAAGTCAAAAAAGGCAAAGTTGGCGGCGCCACTAAACAGATAACGCTTGTGCATCAGGGGGAAGATCTGTTGTTGGTGGCGACGGACCATTTCTTCATCGACATGCTCATCCCAATAGGCGCGGCGGTATTCCATACCGTACTTTTCGGTGAAGCCTTCGATCTGACCGTGGCCGAACATTGGCAGTCCGGGCATCGTGACCATCAGCATCGCAACGCCGAAGTATTTATCGCCGCGACCGAATTGCTCGACAGCGGTTCGTTCATCGGGATTATTCATGAAGTTGACAAATCGCTTGATCACTTCGGGGCTGAAGGTGAGGACGTTTTTGACGGTTTGTCGGTAGTTGGCGTTCTCTTCCATCTTCAGCATGTTCATGAAGGCGGAGTTGTAGACGCGGTGCATGCCGAGCGTGCGAACAAAGTAACCTTCCATCAGCCAAAAGGCCTCGGCCAGAAGAAGCGTATCCGGGACCTCTGCGGCCACGCGGTCGACCACCTGACGCCAGAATTCCTCGGGAAACACAGCATCAAAATCGGTGCGGGTCATACCATGTTCAGCGCGTGAGGGGATGGCGCCACCATCGCCGGGTTGCGGAAACCAGAGACGTTGATAATGTTTTTTGGCGAGGGTCATGGCGGCATCAAAGCGGATGATCGGGAAATGGCGGGCGACATGGAGGATCGTCTGAATGACCGCCTCGCGAACATCGGGAATCATGAAATTGAGTTGGGCGGTGTCGTTCCAGGGCATGCTGGTGCCATCGTTGCCGTGGTAGATGTAGCGGACATCGCCAGTCCAATTGTCGGTGCGCTTGAAGACGACTGCGGCGTCGGTATGATTCCAGTAACCATCTTCGATCTGGATGGTCACACGCGGGTCCCAGGAGAGATTAGCGCCGGTGAAGCGGTAGGCGGGGAAGGGGGGATAATTCAGTTGCATGAACCAATCGGGGTGTTCTATACTCCATCGAGAGTATATGCCCATGTGGTTCGGGACCATATCGGAGGCGAGGCGAATGCCGCGCTGCCAGGCCCGCTGACGCAGTTGGTCATAGGCGGAATCGCCTCCCAAGTCTGCGGCGATCGTATAATCATAGAGAGAATAGGCCGAAGAAACGGCTTCCGGGTTGCCCATAATTCGCTTGATCTGTTGTGAAGCTGGTGAGCGTTCCCAGACGCCGATCAACCAGAGCGCGGTGAAGCCGAATCTGGCGAGGCGATCGAGTTCTTCATCGGGAATATCGCTGAGCAAATGAATGTCGCGGCCGTAACGTTTGGAGAGCTGGTCAAGCCAGACGTAGGTAGATTTGGCGATCATGACGACATTGGACATCCAGTCAGCATCGGGGCTGAAGCGTGCCGGTTCGGGATAGCCGAAGCTGTCGCGATATTCCTGTCCCCAGAACTCCATGACAGGGACCGGGCCGCCGGTAGGCGGCAGGCGGAAAGCGGCCTGTTCTCGAAGGATGTCTGTGGCGAGGAGCGTACGTTCGACCAATTCGACGGGCAAAAAGCGTGACCAATAGGTACGTATAAACTCCAGCTGGCCCTCCAATGAAAACGGCGAGGCCAGCATAGGGGCGCGCAGGCAATCGAACAGAGGCAGTCCGACCGGGTCAACAGTCGGTTGAGTAGCGAAAAACTGCTCCAACCGGGTGATCAGCGGCATGTACGGGACTTGTTGCCGAAGCGGCTGGTCATCGTACAGCGGACGGAACGGCAGAAAGGCGGGATTCTCCATCGATAGTTCGAGGAGGATCATCTCGCCGACGGAGACTTCAAGATGGTCGACCTTGTCGCTGATGGTCCCCAGATATTCTGACTCGTTCTGGCTACCGGCCAAAACCGACGGCGGCGGAAAAAGTTGGACGAATTTGGGCGGCGGAAGCTCTACTATCTCGCTGGAGCCGAGCGAGCGGGCATGGGAGAGCCCCTGTCCGAGTATCTTGGGATGCTGCTCATGGCAGAAGAGCATCAGGACATATCTGAGAATATCGGTAATGGTAGCGGCAGTGATCAGATCACCGGGCCGGATCGGGATCGTGCCGGAAGGGAAATTGAGCAGCTGATCGTTGAATTTAGCGGCGATCAGCCGGAGGGCCGCCGGTGGGGACTGAATCGGTGCCGACTCCGGGGCGACCATGGCGCGGAGATGGAGGCGGTCGATGGTCTGTCGGGAGATCGGGATCCCGAGAGGGAAGTAGTGATGGAGGCGACGATCTATGAACAGTTCGGACATACGTGACTCACTCTTTCAGACTCCCGGCATATTGAGACGGGGGCAATGGAACAACATGATTCAGACTACATAGATAGGGAGACAGGCCATGAGACGCAATCTTTTGTATCGACTTGCTGTGCATTTCCTGCACAGGCGGCGGAGGGAAGATCCAGTGCAGTTTTCATCCGGAATCTGGGCAAAGCGCCTAATGAATACCAGTATCTCCCCGATATTTGGTAAGAAAGCTATGGTAACGCTGAATCACAGGATCCAGCCAGGCTGGGGCGATGTATTGCCCGGCCTGCCTGCAAAGGGGATGTACATGCGCGGTCGTTGGCTAGTTGTGGGGCTATTGGTTTGGGCGATGCTGGTCGGTCCGGTCAGCCAGGTCGCAGTCGCAGCGGATGCTTCGGAAAAGGCGGATTTTGTCGCCAAACTGATCGATTTCGTGGAGTGGCCGGCGGGAAAAGGGACAGATGCATCGGGCAGTGTAGTGATCGCCTGCGTGGGTGATTCACCGGTGATAGCGTCGCTGAAAGATGCGGCCGCCAGGAAATCGGCGGAGGGGATGAAAGTGACGGTTAAAACGGTCGCGGCGGGCGATCCGTTGGCCGGGAGCCAGATGGTTTTTATCGGCGCATGCGACAAAGCCGAGCTGGCAAAAGTATTGAAAGCGGCTGCCGGACAGCCGGTGTTGACGGTTAGCAATTGCACCAAGTTCGCGCAATTCGGCGTGATGGTAAATATTCTGGATGATTCTGATGGGGGCGCGAAAGTCAAGTTTGAGGTAAACACCATTACGGTCAAAGAGGCTGGGTTGAAGATCGGCGCACAACTGTTGAAGTTGGCGACGGTGATCTAAACCTTTGGGCAGTTCCTCGACGACCAGAGGCAGGAGAGATGCGCAAACTCCGCGACTACTCGATCAGGGCTAAGCTGACATTCATGATCATGCTGACCAGTATCAGCGCTCTGCTGATCGCCAGCACGGTATTTGTGTTCAACGATCGTTCGACTTTCAAGCAGGGGATGGTCGACAACCTGACTGTTCTGGCGACGGTGTTGGCGAACAACAGCGCGGCGGCGGTCAGTTTTGAGGACCAGGAAGCCGGGAACGAGGTTCTTGGCGCTCTTTCCTCGGACGAACACATTACTTCAGCGCAGATCGTACTTGGTACGGGCGCCACGTTTGCGCAGTATTTACGAGCCGAAGCCAAGTTGCCTGCTTTGCAGGTAGCGGGATTGGCGGATGGCGCACGATTTGATGCAGAGCATCTTTACGTTACCAAAGTCATTTCCGCGAAAGGGAAGCCACTTGGATACCTGGTGATCCAGTCGGATCTGACGGCATTGGCCCAGCGACTCCGCTGGTTCGCGGGGGTCTCTTTCCTGATCGCGCTGGCGATCGGCGCCTTGTCGATCGGTATCGTCGTGATCTTCCAGCGGATGATCTCAAAGCCGATCGTCCATCTGGCGGAAGCGGCCAACGGGATCGCGGTCGGCGATATCAATCAGCAGATGGAGTTTGAATCAGGAGATGAGATCGGCAAGCTGTATGCCGCGTTCAGGAATCTCCGGTCGTATATCCATGACCTATCGGCCGCGGCGGAGCGGATCGCCGCAAATGACCTGACTGTGGTGGTGACGCCGAAATCTGAGAAAGATGTGTTGAGCCATTCGTTCCGGTTGATGGTGGTCAGCCTGACCAAGATGGTGGGACAACTTCGTTCAAGCGCCACGGAGATGGTTTCGGCGGCGACGCAGATCTCGGCCTCGGCCTCGCAGATGCTTAGCGGGGCACGCGAGCAGGCGCAGCAGATCCAGGGGGTATCTTCCTCGATCGAAGAGATCAGTCATACGATCATGGCATCGGCAGAGAATGTACAGGAAGCGACCTCGGCCTCGCGCGCGGCCAGCGAAACGGCTGGTTCAGGCGGACGTCTGGTGGACGATACGATACGCGGAATGGAAAAGATCGAAGCGGTGGTACGGGAGTCGGCCAAAACGATCTCTAAGCTGAGCCAGTCATCGCAACAGATAGGTCAGATCGTCAACGTGATCAATGATATTGCGGACCAGACCAATTTGCTGGCGCTGAATGCGGCGATCGAAGCGGCGCGCGCCGGCGAGCAAGGACGTGGATTCGCGGTAGTGGCGGATGAAGTACGCAAACTGGCTGAACGGACCGGCAAGGCGACCGGTGAGATCGTTCAGATGGTACGCTCTATCCAGGATGAGACGGTTGAGGCGGTTGAATCGGTCAAGACTGGCTTGCAGGATGTTGACAAGGGACGCGAACTGGCGAATCGTGCCGGTGCAAACCTGCAGGAGATCGTTAATATGACCCATCAGGTGATGGGG
This sequence comes from bacterium, assembly GCA_016708025.1. Lineage (NCBI taxonomy): Bacteria > bacterium. The sequence goes on from JADJGQ010000001.1 coordinate 356,349, forward strand.
ATGATCCAGCAGATCGCGCTGGCGGCGAATGAACAATCGACGGCGGCAGAAGGGATCTCCCGTCATATTGGCGATATATCGGCAGTGACGAAAGAGACGGCGGCGGGCGCGGAGCAGTCATCAGCGGCCGCGGCACAGTTGAGCCGCCAGGCGGAGTCATTGCAGACGATGGTGGAGCAGTTCAAGCTGGCGTAAGTTCTCGACACGATAGAGAATCAGAAAAGACAACGGACGTTGCATTCGGCAACGTCCGTTTTTGTTTTATCCCACTCGGCGACGGGAAGCCTGCGTCACGGGCAGGGGGGGAGCGTCACCGCGCCGGGCGGGGAGAGGAGATACGAAATGAGCATGGAGAGATCGGTCAGGTCGATCGGGCCGGTCGTATTGATATTGGCCTCGCTAAGGCAGTCCAGTTCCGGCCGTGGGGTGATGACCATATAATAGATCAGGACGCTCAGGTCGGAGAGATCTACGCCGCCATTGAGGTCAACATTCCCGGTGGTACCTTCGCAACAGGAGACCTTGCCGCTGACAATGGTCAGCAGAGGATTGGCGACGGTGGTGTCGTTGTGATAGATCCTCGCGGTATCGAGGAGGTTACCGACGGCGCTGGGGTTCCAGAGGATCTGGATCGAGTCGACATATGGTTTCTCGGGGATAGTCAGCGGCAGCGATGTCAGGTTGTATAGCTCTACATTCGAGGTATGGCCAAAGCGGATCGAGTCGATCCGCACCGGACCATAGCCATCCTTGCCGACGAGAATCCAGGGGAGGCTGAAACTGCCGGTGGGGACAGTCCCCATGTCAAGAGAGTCGGTGATCATATTGGTGTATGGGGAGGTGTAGGTTGGGAGGATGGCTCCGCCGAGTCCGCCATACGCCCCTTTGTCGTTCAGTAGTGAACCAAGTGCCGGCCAGAGCGCGTTGCCGGGATTGCCGAGATCTTCTCGGTCGTCGTACATCGGATCGGGGTCGCCGGAATCTATTCCGGGTGAGCCGGGGAGGAGGAAGAAGTTGCTGTCAGCGAAGAGCGGGATTTCATCGATATTGCCGGTTCCGGCATAGCCTCCCTGAATATTGTTAAACCAGATGGTGGTACTTTGAGCGCCACTGACCCAGAGCTGAGCGGGAGTTCCGCTGTTGCCGCGAATGATGTTGTTGTGAATGTCGATCTCGGAGTTGCTGACAGAGAGCCCGCCCCCGGTGTTGGTTGTGCTGTTGGCGATGATGGTGTTGTTTTCCACCAGGGTAGTGGCGAGAGAGCCGTTGTTCCAGATCCAGAGTCCGGCTCCGCCGAAATCAGTTCCGCCCGAGTTACGCCAGACGACATTATTGCGGAAGATGACCGGGGCATGGAAGGAGACCAAAGCGCCACCGTAATGTGCCTGATTGAAGGCAAAGAGATTTCCTTCGATCACCGGACGGGCTCCAGACTGAAAGCCGACGCGCATGCCGCCACCGCCGCAGGAGGTAACACCAGGTCCGCGGAGGATGGAGCGATTATTGATGATCAGGTTATTTTTGATACGTGGGCTGGCGCCCTCGATGAGAATGCCGCCTCCTTCGCGATAGACCAGATTATCTGAAATGTCCCGCCATTTGGTGCCGGTGCCACCGGTTATGGTGAATCCTGTCACAACCATGCTCGTATCCTGAAGTCCGGCAATGATGATGACTGAGCCGGTATCGGCAAAGGTCGGGCTGCTGCCATCCAGAACGGTATTCCAAATATCCATCGGGTCACCCGAGAACAGGTATTGGCTGGCGAGGACTATTCGTTTTGAGCGGAGGTTGACATTGGCGTAGTGATGTCCCGGGGCAACTAAGATGGTATCGCCGTTTACTGAAGCGTCGATAGCCGACTGGAGGGTGGGGTGGTCGGCCGGGAAATGGATGATGGCTGCGTTAGCCATACTTCCAAGGGATACCAAGGCCAGAACCAACAACAGGATGAGGGGGCGGACATTTTTCATAAGATGTTTCCTTTACATCTACTCGTACGCGACTAAGAGGGTTGTTGGCAGGATAAGCGTGTTCGGAGGAAAACGAAATGCGCTTGCAGTGAGTTGTCTGGAAAATGCCGCGAACGGCAAAGTCGAAGTGGCGGGCGAAAAGCTGCGGTGGGGAGACCCGGGGTACGCTAACCGAGTCTCCCTAATTGGACCCTCACACACCGCATGTCTTCAAAAAGTAGTTTACTCAACAGGCCATTCAGGGACGGGATCGGCCCGAAACGTTGTCCGGATGAACCCTGTCCTCGTCGATATACGGAAGGGTCGGCGGGAAAGGTTCGCCAAAAGCGAAAAAAATAGGTAAGTGCTTACATTTTTTTGAGGATAAACGGGGAAACGTGGAGAGACCCACTCCCGCATAGACAGGGACGCAGTGGCGGTATAATACGTGCAAAGAAATTTTGATAAAAAATGGGGTCGGCAGATAAAACTGCCGGCCCCGTGTCCAAACTGCCGTTCATAAGCATATCTCTCTAAGGCGGTCTATGGGCAGTTCGGGAGGGTGATCGGCCCTGCGGTCAGGTAGGTGATCAGGCGGGCCAGGTCGCTAAGATCGATACCGGCCAGACCGTTGACATTGGCTTCGAGCGGGCAGGGGAGGGTCAGTCCACCGACCGTCATGTAGGTGATCAACGTGGCCAGGTCGCTCAGGTCGACATTTCCGACGTAGTTGACATTGCCGGTGGTCCCAAGGCAACAGCAGGCATCGCCTATGTCATCGTTATTCGCGTCCTGCTGGCCGGGGTTGTCGACGGTCGGGCAGTTGTCACAGAGGTCGCCGATCCCATCGGAGTCCGAGTCGGCCTGATCGGTATTGGCGAGCACGGAGCAGTTGTCGCAAACATCGCCGACGCCATCGCCGTCAGCATCTTCCTGTCCGGGATTGAAAGTGGTCGGGCAGTTGTCGGCGCAGATCTGACCATCGCCATCGGGATCAACATTCGGGCATTCGGTGATTGCCAGGTACTGATCGACGGTGACGTTTTCCTGCACGGTAATAATGCCGCTGGGCCAGGTGATGATGATAGAGTCAATAGTGGTAGCATCGCCTAAGCCGAAGTGGGGATCCATCTGGCTTTGATTGCAGTATCCCGGTTGAGATGAAACCTCACGCATTTGCCAGGTGGGGATGCCATTGATAGTCGCTTTGACGCGTACGCGGGTGCCGATCGCAGAGCGATTGCTGGAGAGCGCCTGAAGATCGACGATCAGCCAGTGGTTGCTGTTGCCGTTGTTCAGATAGAGCGAGTTGTTTTCATTGGCTCCCTGGCATCGCGCCACGGCGAGGTCGAGATCGCCGTCTTTGTCGACATCGCCAAAGGCGCAGCCGTAGCTCCAGCCGGTTTCGGTGGCGGTGCTGTCATCGAATTCGCGGGTGAAAGTTCCGTTGCCGTTGTTGATGAAGAGGAGGTTGTTGTCGTCAGGCGGCCCAAAGGCGCGAGTGATGAAGAGATCGATATCGCCATCGTTATCAATATCTCCCCAGGCGGTTGAGACAGCATCTCCCGGGATTGTGGTGACGGGAGAGCCCACGATGCGGGTGAAGCTGGTACCATCATTGCGATAAAGCAGATTGGTCTGTGCCCCGTTATTGCCGACTACCAGGTCAAGGTCACCGTCATTGTCGTAATCGCCCCAACTGGCGCTGAAGGACTCGGCAACATCGGTAACATGCGGGCCGGTCAGGATCTTGGTGAATGTCCCGGCGCCATCGTTGCGGTAGAGATTGTTGACGGTGTTGGCCTCGTTGGCGACATAGCAATCCTGATCACCGTCGTTGTCGTAATCTGCCCAGGCGCCAACGCGTGATTTCAGGGCATCGCTCGTGATGCTACCGAGAAATACGCGGGTGAAGGTGCCATCATCGTTATTGCGATAGAGTTGATTCCGCTGATCTCCAGCGCTGTTGCAGACCTGCAGATCAAGGTCGCCATCGGAATCGTAATCAACCCATGTGGCGGCCTCGGAGTAATCATTGTCAAAGGTGGGTTCGGTGCCCATTTCCTGCGTGAAAGTGCCATCTCCATTATTTATGTGGAAAAGATTTACCTGTGCCCACCAGGTGGCGACATAGCAGTCCTCGTCGCCGTCGTTGTCATAGTCGCCGAACGTGGCGCCATCGGATGCGGCCGCAACGGTACCAATGGATGGGGTCATCATACGCGTGAAGGTGCCATCGCCATTTCCCTTGTAGAGGAAGTCTACCTGGTTAGACGAGGGTCCATTGGTGATGAGTAAGTCGAGATTGCCATCGTTGTCATAGTCGATGAAGTTGACAGAGCGGCTGTCACCACCATCAGAGACTACTGGCCCGGTGGTAACGGGGGTGAAGTAGTCAGTGGCGTAAGCGAGTTCGGTTGCGGCTACGAAAAGCATGCAGAGCGCCAGCATCTGAATGGCCCGAACAAGCGTGGTGCGGGTTGATCGAGGGTCGGTCATTGGTCTCCTCCTATGGGTGGGTCCGAAGTGATCCTGTTCATTTAGGTTCAACTTACGGGCGAAGGAGTGAGAGAGTGAGGCGAATGCAGTCAACCGCTGATTTGTTGCGGTGAAGCGTCAAAAGTGGAGAAAAATGGTCAATCCTTTTCGCCGAGGAAACCGGAGAGGTTGTCGCGATAGGAGCGGCTCATCTTGAGATTGGTGCCGTCCTGCAGAATGACGATGAACTCCGACTGGAAGTGGCGTTTCAGTTCTTTAATGCGAGTTGAGTTGACGATAGTCGAACGGTGGATGCGAATGAACTTGGCCGGGTCGAGCTGCGTTTCGAGTCGATTGAGTGTTTCCCGGATCAAGTGCGTTTTCTTGCCGGTGTGGAGCTGGACGTAGTAGTCAGCAGCCTCGATCCAGTCGACATCGTCGGTGTTAACGAAGTAGATCCGGTCGCCTTCTTTGATGACAAATCGTTCGAGAAAGCCGCGGGTATCGATCTTGACTTCTTCGCGGCGGAGGGCCTCAAGCAGTGCAGTCATGCGAGCGGTGATCGCGCCGCCCCGACGCAATTGCAGGTCGGACTTGATCCGTTCGAGGGAGGTCTGGAAACGTGCCGGGTCGACCGGTTTGAGGACATAGTCGACCGCGTGAACCTCGAAGGCGCGGATTGCGTAGCTGTCATAGGCGGTGACGAAGACGATCAGCGGCATCGGTTCGCCGTCAAGCGCCTTAAGGACATCAAAGCCGTTCATGCCGGGCATCTGGATATCGAGAAAAACGAGGTCGGGGTGGTGGAGGCGGATCATCTCAATCGCTTCGGCGCCATTGCCGGCCTCGGCAACGATGGAGAAACCGGAATCCGGCTCCAGCAACATGCGAATTCCTTCGCGGGCGAGCGGTTCATCATCGACGATCAGAGTCCGGATCTTCTCAGCCATGAGTCGATTGCTCCTCAGAACGATAGGGGATCTCCAGCAAGGCGATAGTCCCGCCGGTAGGCGGCGTGGAGAGGCTGAAATGGTGTTGTTCGCCATAAAGTGCGGCAAGTCGGGTGCGGGTAGAGCGCAGGCCGACTCCTTCACCGCGGCTTTGCGAGGGGGTAGCGAGGCCGACGCCGTCGTCTTCAACTTTGAGCGTGAGACTTTCACCATTCCGCATGGTGGTGACGCGAATATGGCCGATGCCTGACTTTTGCGCGAGGCCGTGGCGCACGGCATTCTCGACAAGGGTCTGGAGGACAAATGACGGGACCTGGGCTTTAAGGGCGCTGTCATCGATCTGCATTTCCACCTGCAGGCGATCACCAAAACGAACCTGTTCAATCTCCAGGTAGCCTTTGACTATCTCAAGCTCTGTTTCGAGCGGGATAACCTGTGTACCGCCTTTGGCGAGGACATGGCGGAGCAGTTCGCTGAGGCGGTTGAGCATTCGCTGGGCGGTGTCGATCTCACCTTTGCGCATCAGGACCGATATTGAATTGAGCGTATTAAAGAGAAAATGCGGCTGTAACTGGGTATGCAGCGTATCGAGTTGGGCGCGGGTCAGTTCTGCTTCGAGTTTGGAAGCGCGTAGTTCCCGCTCATTGTACTGGCGATAATAGTCGAGCGCGTAGTAAACAGCGACAATGCCTGAGTAGATGAAGATCGACCAGGGGAGCATCCAGATGATCTCGCGCATGCAGAGGTCGATCAGTTGATCGGTGGTGAGTTGTTCTTTGTGCGCCCAAACAGAGCCGATCACGCCAATAACCAGAGTGATCGAGGAGGTGGTCGCCGCAAAAAGAAAGTGAAGCGGGGCAGACCAGAGGAGCGATTTACGGGTGATCCGGACATGTTTGGCCAGCCAAACGATCAGCGGGACAAGCAGCGCCCAGGTGAACCAGTCGAAAGATTCTCCCTTGATCCAGGTCCAGAGATCGGACTCCAGTCCCTTCTGCACATAGCGAAGGTGGCTCAGGACTGCCACAAAACAGGAGATGAAGAGCGCACCGCCGAAAACCAACAGCGCGGCCAGCCATCGTCTTCGACGTTGGCCGAGGAGGGGGGCTCTGTCAGGGTGATCAGCTTGCATGACGGTATCGACCATTTCCGGTGGTGTCGGTTTTCATCGGGCGAAATATACACCCGACGGGGCGAACGTGCAAAAGAATGCTGTGAGGCGACCGGATCCTGCAGTGAACGGCGTGGCGTTAAAAAAACTTGCCATGCTGGTCGGTCCAGTCTATCCTGACGGCACTACAACAAGCGAAATCTTCGAAGTGAGCAAAGGAAGATGCCATGAGACTGTTTATTATTCTGTCACTGTTGACTGTCCTGATCGTTGGATGCGGCGGCGGCGGCCGGACGGTCACCCGCCTGGATTCCAATCAGGTGACCGACCTGAGCGGCGGCTGGAACGACACCGATGCCCGTCTGGTAGCCGAGGAGATGGTCAAAGATGCTCTGGGCCGCCCCTGGCTGATCGAATTCTCCCGGTCGACCGGCAATAAGCCGGTGGTGACGGTGGGGACGATCCGGAACCAGACCTCCGAGCATATTAATACTGAGACATTCTCCAAGGATTTTGAGCGGGAATTGATCAATTCCGGGCAGGTCCGTTTTGTGGCGGCCCGCAATCAGCGCGACGAGATCCGGGATGAGCGTCAGGAACAGCAGGAGTTTGCCTCGCGCGAAACAGTGAAGAAACTTCGCGAAGAGACCGGTGCGGATTTCGTGCTTCTGGGCTCGGTGAAAGATATCGTCGATGAGATCGAGGGGACCAAGACAGTTTTCTATCAGACCGATTTCGAGTTGATCAACGTTGAGTCGACCGAGAAGGTCTGGATCGGCACAAAGAAGATCAAAAAAGGGATCGCCCAGGGCAGTAAGAAGTGGTAGTCGCGTAATACTGTGACCAAGCGGATACTCTTACTTTTTCTTTCCGGTCTGCTTCTGCTGTCCGGGTGCGGGACGATGCGGACCCAGAAGGCGTTCTACGAACCGATCACTGAGGAGCTTCGGCGGAACGAGTACGATTCAGTGATCGTCCGACTGGAAGAGGCGCGCGAGACGAACAAGTACGGGGAGAAAGATCGGTTGATCTATTTCCTTGATGCCGGTTTTGCGCGCTACTATGCTGGCCAGTATCTCGGCTCAGTCGAAAAGCTGAAACTGGCGGACCAGGCAGGGGAAGAGCTGTATACGAGGAGCATCTCCAAAGCGGTCCTTTCGATGATGCTTAACGACAATGCGCTGGAGTACGCGGGGGAGGATCATGAACTGCTGTACGCCAATCTGTTTAATGCGCTTAATTTCATCGCACTCGATTCCTTTGATGCGGCTTTTGTCGAAGTCCGGCGGGCCAATCGCAAGTTGGACCTGCTGGAGCAGAAGTATGCTGACGCATCTCAGCAGTTGAATGAAGGGATGGCCAGGGACAGCAGCAAATATCGGGTCAATTTCGAGGCGAAACAGGTTCGATTCAACAACAGCGCGTTTGTGCGATACCTGAGCATGCATATGTACGCGGCGGATGGGAAGTGGGATGATGCACGCATCGACTACGAAGCGCTACAGAATGCGTTTCTGAGTCAGCCGCATATTTATGGATTCTCTCCGCCAGAGGTTCGTTATGCGGCAGACAGCGGGGCATTGCTCAGTGTGGTGGCGATGGCCGGTTTGGCGCCCGTGAAAGAGCCATTCAATCTGCGCCTGCGCACCGACAAGCAACTCAATCTGGTTCAGATATTGTTTACGGGAGCAGATGGATCGGAGTCCGAGTATGGTCATCTGCCAATGCCGGTGGGTGAGGATTTTTATTTCAAGTTTGCGATCCCGACATTACAGCAGCAGCCATCGACGATCAGCCGGATCGTGGTGGCGGCCAATGGGAAATCGGTCGGTCAACTTAGTCTGATCGAGGATGTCGGGGCGGTGGCGGGTGAGACGTTTGAGGCGAAAAAGTCGCTTATATATCTGAGGACGATCGCCCGCGCTCTGGCCAAAGGGCTGGCCAATTATAAGCTGAAAAAGAAGGCGGATACCGGCGGGTTCGGGGGATGGCTGAAAAAGGCGGCGATCGATGTCGGCACCGACTTGACGGAGAATGCCGATCTGCGCTGCTCGCGACTATTGCCTGGGAAGATCTACGTGGGGGATTTCGCCATCGCGCCGGGAACGTATGACATCAGCGTAGAATTTTATGACAGTTCCAACCGGCTGGTGCGACGAACCGAGATGCCGGGCTATACGGTACTGGAGCATGGCCTCAACCTGCTACAGGCATCCGCTCTCCAGTAAGCCGCCGGGCGTCATTTCTTCATCATTTGCAGCGGACGGGCCGGGTCGGTGATGGCATCGATCTTCGCGGCATAAGTAGTTTTCTTCGCAATATCCTCATCCGTCACAAAGTGCACATCAACCATGCCGTCGGTCCTAAAACCGGTGCGTCGGAAGTTCTGTTCATCCAGAGCGAGACTCCAGCCTTCGAACCAGGTTTCCAACAGCAGTCGCTGCATTTCCGTACCGTTGAAATGAACAATCAGGTCGATATCGCTACGCGGGCTGGCGGTCGCGTTTTTGGTTGAGCCGAAGAGATAGACGGCTGTCACACCGTATTTTTCGGGATCGATCAGCGAGGCGATATGTTCGGCGGCACGATGTCTCCAGCGCCAGGACTGACTCTGTTCGATCGCTTCTTCAGGATCCTTCAATGCGAAATCATCATCAGAGGATTTTGGCTGCGATAGCATGCCGATAGCTTCATCGATATCTGCATTCATTAAGATCCGAAGTACCTGTCCTCCGGTAACGGCAGGGACATCGATCAGTCGGATCACGCGGTCGAGATGCGCGCTTTCGGGAAGCAGTTGCGTGAAAATGCTGGGCGAATCTTTGAAGAACTGCTCGTTAAACTGAATACCCGGATCATCAGGGTAAAGCGGCAGATAGCGGATATTAGCTTCGACCAGATCCTGGAAGAAGTGCGTGCCGAAAGAGAGGTCCGGCAGATAGTTGCCGCGTTTGCGCGCGATTTCGATCAGAGATGCTGTATTGTTGATCTCGGAATAGGTGACACTCACCCCCATCTTGATATCACCGCGACTTCCCCAACGACCCGGCCCCATCAAAACAAATTGGCGTTTGGGAAGGACTTTGTTCAGTTTGCCGACTGCTCGCCCGATCTCGATCAGCGTCTGTCGATCGGCGACAGCGTCGTACTGCTGCGGATCGACATAAACAATATGAGTGATATCGGGCATCCGACCGTTGGAGACATACCTATTGGCCGTGAAGAGCACCCGATCTTTGGGGAGATCCCTTGGGATCGGCGCGGCAGTGCTTTCATCGGCAGAACTTTGCGGACGGCACTGCAGGAGATACAGGTCTCGTCCATCGGAGGCGAATTCGATATCGACCGGTGTCCCCAATTTCGACTCGAGGAGCTGCAGGATCGCTTTGATGCGCTGGACAAACTGCGTCCGCGTGATCAAACCTTCGAAAGTAACGATCAGGTCGTCCTTGGAGAAATCGCAATGCAGGCCGAGGAAATTGCGGATGTGGTCGCGATCAAGGATTGAGACCAACTCATGCACGTTCTGGATCTCATGACCGTAATTGCGCAGCAGGTGCTGGATCGAGACCGTTTCGAACGAGCTGGTGGTCAGGTCGATGGCATCCACATATTGAGGAGCGTATCGGATCGATTCTTCCATTGTGACATTGACGCGCAATCCGGGCTGACCGGGGGCGAGGAGCACCGGGTAATCGTCGCTGAGACGGTCGACCGCGCGAGTGCCAAGACCGGGAACGAGGCGGATCAGGCCATCCTCACGTTTGATCCGTGGCGACCAGCGGAATTCGTTTTTGCTGAACGCGACGCCAGCATAGGCGGGGAGGAAGTAATGGCCGACCTTCGTGCCGACCACTTCCTGGATCATGATCCCCATCTCTTCGTAGAAATCGAGCAAGCCGCGCTCGGCGCGATATTCGATCGGGTCGGGACCGAAGGTCGACGCATAGACTTCGGTGATCGCATCGCAGAGGGCGTTGAGCCGTTCCTGTTTGGTCCCCTGGTTGGCCAGGAAGAGGGACTTGTATTTGCCGGAAAACGCGGCGCCAAAGCGATCTTCAAGCAGGGAGGAACTTCGGACGATCAAGGGCCGATCTCCGAGATCATCGAGCGCCACACTTAACCCTTTGAGTACCTCGGGAGGGAAGATGCCGTTTTTGAAGGTCTGCACGACATGCGGATATTCGAGCCTGACCTGATTGATCTCTTTGTATTTCTGCTCGACTATCTCTTCGAGATTGTTGTAATACATGAACGACATGATGGCGTCGGACGTGACGTACCATGTCTTAGGCGTTTTGATCCCCGCAAGCAATGGATCGCCGTTGGCCGACTTGACGATGATCTTCTCGGCCAGATAAAGGCCAGCCGATTTTCCGCCCAACTTTCCACGGCTTTCCGAGCCGAAGACCACATTTTGCAGCAGCGAGTGGAAGTCGTTCACCGTGATGAAATTCTTGGCGATATCGACAAACTGCACTTGCTCGGAAAAGAGCCGGCGGATGAGCGCGGCATGGACACCGCGTTGCGTTGCCGAAGGAACATCCGCGCCCTGGGGGGCGATCCGGTGGTAACGTCGGATAGCATCGGTCAACTGCTCGAGTGATTGGCTCTGGTGGAGCGCACGCGAAAGTGTGACCAGCTTATCCTCCTGGATCCGTCGCTGGACAAAGGCGAATATCTCTTCATCTGACATATGCTGCGCGGCGATCCGAAAGGTCTCATCGGAGGTGTGGTCGTTCGAGAGCATGACCGAGCGACGCTGATGCGGCATGTTGCTGTCGCGAGCCAGTTCTTCTTCGTTGATATTGTCCGGGTTGTTAGTCAGGACCAGTTGTTTGGCTTCCTCAATACCGGACCAACAGAGGTGGTTCAGCATTTTGTGGGAGATGCTGAGAAAGAGATTTTTGTCGGTCTGGCGAAGCAGGTCGAGAACAACGCGCCAGTCATCCTTGCGATTCTGGCCGAAGGTCTCCTTGGCGGTTTGCCACTCGCTGAACATATGTTTCATGCGGTGGTACATGATGAAGTGACCGAGGCGGTCGGCGATCGTCTGGGTTAGCTTGACTTCTTCTTTGAGGAAGGGACCCTCGTCGCCGAGCGGCATTTCCTGCCGATACTGGATGATGATCTGGCCGATCGGCTTATCCTGAACCAATATGGGGGCAGTCAAGGCCCAGGGGGACCGTCTGAAATCCTCTGCCTCGTAGGTGTTGTCAGCTACGGCGATGGAAGCGCTGCAGACCTCGGGATACTGAAATCCCTGGGGGATAGCGCTGACGATCAGATGGCAAACATCGGCGATCTGGGCATCGGGGAGATTGAGGATCTCTTCGACTCGGTAGAGGCAGTTGAGCTCTTTGGCTCGTTCCTGGAGGAACCAGAGGAGGTTGTCGATCGTCTTCTTCTGTTTATTCATATCCGCATAATATCCTGTCGGGTAGTTCGAAATGTCACTGCTCCCGGCAACTGGGTTTGCACGAGGCTGTCACAGTTGGGCCAAATATATATGCAGATGGGTGGTTCTGCCAGTAAAAGCGGAAGGGATGATAAGGGCGGCCAGAGCGACCGCCCGTGCTGTTCTTGATTGTCGGACTACTTCCGAGCCAGGACTGTCTCGACACCCTTCTGTTCGTTGCCATCGGGGAAGATATTGTACATGGTGATGGTCAACTGGTCAGTGCCGGAGATCCGGAAATCAGTGCGCCATCCCCAGTCAGGACCGCCGGATGGGTCTGAATAATGGGTGAGGACGCTGAAGCCGCTGTCGATCGCTTTGCCGAGGCAGTGGAAGAGGGCGGATCCGGTATGGAACGTGTCCATCCAGGACATCTGGAATTCTGCCTTCTGCTTATTGAAGGCGATAAGAGCGGAGCCCACAAGCGGCTTTCCCTGCATTGCTCCGGTGTAGTCCCACTGGATCGCTTTGCCGTTGAGGATACTTTTGAATGAGCCTTCGCAGGGGGATTCATCAACCGGCTTTTCCCCTTCAAACCAGACTCTGGTAATACCGGCCCATTGGCCGACCATGCCCTGGAAGATCTGCTGGGCGGTTGAGTCAGTCGAGGTGGAGTTGTTTGTGTCCGCTGCCATGCACTGGCCTCCCGCGATAAGGATGAGTAGGAAGATGATCATTTTCATAGTGGACCCAATATATGGTAGCGCTGGCGGAATGGCAAGTGGGGGAGAAATGCCCGGATTTGACCCCTTCACAGCATCTACTTGTAGCTTGGTTTATGGGTCAGTCTTGTCTATGAGAAAGGGGCGCCGAATTTTGTCATATTCACCTTGCCGGTCACCGATAATAAGGAATAGGTTATCCACGAATGCTCTCAATCCGAAAGGCGAGATATGCGTAATCGACATACTGAGCTGATGCGCTACTTTGGTCTGCTTGCGGCGATTCTGTTTCTTATCCCCTCCGGATGTAGTGATTCCAAGAAATCCACGGGGACTGATGATACCGACCCGCAGATCGACGGCTATGTGGCGGATCATACCGTTATCGCAGGTTTCGGCGATATCGCCACAGCGATCAAAGAGAATGTGGCGGACAGCTTGAACATATTCTACGGCCATACCTCGCACGGGAGCCAATTGATGACCGGGCTGGATCTGGTGGAGATGGAGGATGGGTCGTTCCGTCAGCCGTTGGTTCATGAAGTGGGGGATGACCTCGGCGCCGATGGCGACACCAGTTGGGCTCCGATCACCCGTGCCTGGCTGAATGATAATCCGGAATGCAATGTCGTGATATGGTCATGGTGCGGCGGGGTCAGTTCGAACAGTGAAGAGGGGATTGCGACCTATCTGGCGACAATGAATGATCTGGAGTCGGATTACCCGGATGTGGTTTTTATCTACATGACCGGGCATCTGGACGGGACCGGACCGGATGGGAATCTGTACGCGCGCAACAATCAGATTCGGGCGTATTGCGAGGCGCATGACAAGTGGCTGTTTGATTTTGCGGATATCGAAAGTTATGACCCGGCTGGGGTCTATTATCCGGATGCATCGGATGCCTGCGAGTGGGCAGCCGACTGGTGTTTGTCGCACACGTGCGCGTCATGCGATTGCGCGCATTCGGAGTGTATTAATTGCTACCAGAAGGGGAAAGCGTTCTGGTGGCTGTTGGGGCGGGTGGCGGAGGGGTAGGGGGGATAACTCCAGCTACTTTCCTAGACGAAGCTGCTCACTCAGATCGCGCCAATCAGGATTGATTGATTCGACAAGCATTGCCTTTTTCCTGCGAGAACCGCCCTTGATCTGCTTTTCGCGCGCAATCGCCATTGTGATATCGCCAAATGTCTCGAAATAGACCAATTTCGTGACGCGATACTTGCTTGTAAAGGTCGAGCCCTGGCCATTCTTGTGTTGCCAGACGCGATGGGCAAGGTCATTGGTCACTCCCGTATTGAGAACCGTGTTTATGGCGTTGGTCAGGATGTAAACAGCATAGACTTTCATGGTTTGCTCCAGAGGTTGCTTCGTCGCTTAGTGTCTTCGACACTAGCGCTCCTCGCAATGACAGCTGCAGGAGCATTCTACTCATAACCGCTGACACCTGCTGTCAGTGAAAATGCGTCAAACGCAATTTATATTCTCTTGAGGATGATAATCAGACTGTGATCTGGTGATTTTGTGGTGCTGTCATTGCGAGAAATCGCGGGCCGTGTGCCTGTTACAGCAAGTGATTTACCTCCGCGATTTCGAAGCAACCTCTGCGCTTGGAATATCAAGGACAGACTGTGCTTGGGGTATGTTGCGATACCAGACACAAAACCGGCCGAGTCTCTTGACCCGGCCGGTTACAGTATGGCTTAAGAAAGATATCAGGGAAGACTAGATCCAGCCGCGATCTTTGCAGGCCTGTGCCACTCGGCTGACCGAGATGATGTACGCTGCATCGCGCATGTACAACTTCCGCTGACGAGCCAGTTCCGACACCTGATGGAACGCCGAAGTCATCTTCGTGTCCAGTTTGGTCAGAACTTCGTCCTTCTCCCAGAAGTAGTTCATGTTCGACTGCACTTGCTCGAAATAGGAGCAGGTGACGCCGCCGGCATTCGCGAGGAAGTCCGGAATCATGAAGATACCGCGTTCGTGAATGACCTTGTCAGCTTCGGGCGTGGTCGGGCCATTGGCGCCTTCGCTGATGATCCGGACGCGCTTGCCGATCTTGGCGACGTTTTCTTTGGTGATCTGGTTTTCGATAGCGGACGGCAACAGCACGTCGACATCCTGCTCGATCCAGGCTTCACCGGGGAGAACTTCGTAGCCGAGCTCTTTGGCTTTGGCTTTGTCAATGCCGCCGAAACGGTCGGTGACAGTGAGCAGAGCGTCGACATCGAGCCCCTGCATGCGACGATAGGTATATGAGGTCTGGTCCTTCTGATCCCAGGAGGAGCAGCAGATGACCTTGCCACCGAGTTGCTGGAAGAGACGGATAGCGTACTGCGAGACGTTGCCAAAGCCCTGGACCGCGGCGGTGCAGTTCTTCGGATCCATGTTCATCTCTTTCATCGCTTCGCGGACGGTGTAGATGACGCCGTAACCGGTAGCTTCGGTACGACCGAGCGAACCGCCCAGGCCAACCGGCTTGCCGGTGATGAGGCCCGGATAGTGGCCGCGATGAATGGTTTCGTATTCATCGAGCATCCAGAGCATATGCTGGGCATTGGTCATGACATCGGGAG